>CAZHUY010000005.1:10891-54650 GCA_964535465.1 uncultured Myxococcales bacterium | reverse complement strand
TCAGCAAGATGGCTGGTTTGGCGGTGTTCCAGAATCATGAACGGTGGTTTAGGGTCGTCTTCGGTCATCGGCAATTCAGCCTTGGCCGACCGCCTGGTCACAGGCGGCGAGTGGAAGGTGCATGACGAAGCTGGTGCCTTCTCCCAGTCGCGAGGTCACCGAGACGCTCCCGTGGCAGGCTTCCGCCACGCGCTTGACGATGGCCAAGCCCAATCCCGTGCCAGGTAGGTCGATGGTTCTCGACGCGCGAAAGAAGGGTTCGAAGACCCTCGCGGCATCTTCGCTCGTCATGCCCACGCCATTATCGCTTACCCGCAGGTCGTAGCCTTCGCCCGTGGCGCCACCAAGGACCTCGATGCGCAAGGGGGTATCAGAACGCCGGTACTTGATGGCATTGTCGAGCAGGTTCACCAACGCCTGATGAAGCAATCCTTCCGTGCACTTCACCTTGACGTGCTCGACGGCGAGCTGAAGCGTTCCTTCTTCGCGATCAAGACGGCCTAGCAGCTCTTCACCGACCTGCGCCGAGACAAGCGACGGATCGCAGCAGCCCTTGGCAGCTGCGACCCGGGCGAGTGCGAGAAGGTCGTTGATGAGCGCATCCATACGTTGCACACCTCGGCCGAGTCGATCGATGGCATCACGGTGTTCCGGGGCCGTCCGGCTGAGCTGCTGAGCCACCAGACTGATGGTGGAGAGCGGGCCGCGAATATCGTGGGCGACGTGTCCAGCAAAGGTATCGAGGCCGCGGTTCCTCTCTTCCAGAACGCGAGAATAGCGTTCGGCCTCTTCCCTACGAAGGGCCAGGTGGCGCATGTTCCATAGACCCAAAACCAAGAGGCCGAGGATGGCGGTCAGGCCAATACCCAGGGAGATGGCGAGCAAACCCCGGCGGACATGTGAGATACGGGCAAGGTTGCGAATGGCCTCCAAATCCTGGAGTTGCAGAAGGGCGTCGAGCTTGTCCCTGAGCTCCTGCGAGCTACTGCGTGTGGCCATCATCACATCACGGGCTTCCGCCGTGCGCCCTAGCTTGTGCAACGCGAGCGCACGCACGAGCGGCTTCTGCAGCTCTTCATTGAAAGCCTTGATCTCTTCCCAAGCCTCTCGTTCACCCGGGAAAGTCACCAGTTGGTCATAGGCCGTCATCTCGCTGGAAAACATGGCGTCGATCCTCTCGATGTCAGCTTCCGCTGCGGCAAGGGACAATGGCTTAGGGGACACAATCTCCTCATCGAGCACGAGACGCTTTTGCCCGATGTCGTGGTCCATGCGCCCGACCAGCCGGATGCTTTTCACCGCCACGCGGATGATGGCTTGAGACTCGCGCTCCAGCGAATCGACGCGAACCCACGCCAGCACTGTGAGTGTGGCCGAGCCGAGGCCGACCAGAGCAAAGACCCAGGGAAGCCACCGCGAGATCCGCATTAGGAAGGGATCCCCCAACCTCACAGCTCTCACCTCCTCTCGACCCATGGCCGCGATCAGCCTGTTGAAACTACGCTCCGCCAGCGAGGAGCACCACCTCGATTACGGAATTCTGGGGCGTGAAGGCGATGCGGAACTGCGCTTGCGAAAGAGAGCAAATCCGCAATTCCCGCGTCGGTCGTCCTCGGAAGCAGAGGGATACCAGGGTCGGAGCGCGGCGGCAGCATTGGCGGCTATCGTCCTCGCTCACTCGCAAGCCGCGCGAGTTGCCTTTGTGTCGGGAACTCTTGGAATCTTGATCGGCGCTGACCTCCTCAACCTCGGTAGGCTCAACCTCATGAGCGCAGCGGTTGTGGGCCCCCCGACGGAGTGTTTGCCAGGGGGACCATTGCGGTGTTGTTGGCTGGTCTGAGAGCAGGCGGCGATCCGCCAAACCAGCCACAGCCAAGCTGAGCCAGTCCACCCGCTGGCGCACCACTAGAGGGCACCCTCGCGCCCGCCTGAGGGAAAGGAAGGTGAAATTCCCAGGCGGACGCGAGGAAGAGCCCGGACGAAAGGGAACGCCAGGTGGCTCAGACGATGGGTTGGGGCCAGCCTCCGATATCGGCGGTCAGACGCTCGGCTTCGGTGGGCCCCCAGGTCCCGGGTCGATAGGAGAAAAGCGGTAGGGTGGCACGCAACACGGGATCGACGATGCGCCACTCTGCTTCGACGGCATCCTGGCGGGCGAAGAGGGTCGGGTCGCCGTGCATGGCATCGTGCAGAAGACGGAGGTAAGCTGCCATTTCGTCGCCGGTGTTCTGCGCGGCCAGAAGCTCGATCTTGTCGCCGACCATTTCCTCGCCCGGCGCTTTGGTGCGCGCACCGATGGCGATGGCGACATTGGGGCCCAGTTGGAAACGCAGATAGTTCGCGTGGTCGTCCGGTCGCACCACCTCATGAAAGACCGAGTAGGGGACCGGATTGAGTACGACCCGCACTTCGGTACTGGTCACGGGGAGGCATTTGCCGACGCGAATGGTGAAAGGAACGCCGGCCCAACGCCAGCTGTTGATGGTGAGACGAACCGCCGCATAGGTTTCCACCTGTGAATCCGGGGCCACACCAGGCTCGTCGTGGTAGCCAAGGAACTGCCCGCGTACGACATCGTCGGGATTGATGGGGACGATCGACTGGAGCAGGCGCACTTTCTCGTCGCGCAAGGCTTCGGCGTGGGTGGCCCGCGGCGGATCCATGGTCAGACAGGCGAGCACCTGGAGCATGTGATTCTGAATGACGTCGCGGATAGCGCCGTTGGCGTCATAGAACGCTCCCCGCCCTTGGATGCCGAAGCTTTCCGCCATCGTGATCTTCACGCTCTCCACGGTCTTGCGGTCGAGCAACGCCTCGACGAAAGCATTGGAGAATCGAAAGTAGAGCAGGTTTTGCACCGGTTCCTTCCCGAGGTAGTGGTCCACGCGAAAAATGTTCTCTTCGGGCAGGACCGAAAGCAATGAGCGGTTCAGGGCCTGCGCCGAGGCGAGATCGTGACCGAAGGGCTTCTCCACCATGATACGTGCGCCGCGGGCGCACCCGGAACGGGCGAGCTCGGCGATCACCGTGGTGAAGAGTCTCGGCGGAATGGCGAGGTAGTGCAGGGGGCGCTGGGCATTTCCGAGAGCACCACGCAGTCGATCGTAGGTGGCGGCGTCGCGGTAGTCGCCACTGATGTACTGCAGAAGCGAGCTCAACGTGGCAAACGCGCTCGCATCGAGGCGGCCGTTGCCATGGTGCTCGATGCTGTCACGGGCGCGGGCGCGCAGCTGGTCCAGCGTCCAGTCCTCTTTCGCTACGCCGATGATAGGCACGTGGAGTCGAGTCCTCGCCACCATGCTTAGCAGCGCCGGGAACACCTTCTTGTAGGCCAGGTCCCCCGTCGCCCCAAAGAAGACCAGCGCGTCCGATACCTCGGCTGTGTTCATACCGACCTCTCCTGATGGGCTCAGACACAACTCGCCTTGCCGACAGAACTTCGTTGGCCAAGCCTTCTGCGCCTGTGTTCGATGCGGCCGAGTCATCGTGATGACCACGGAATGCGGGAATCCGCGCATTTCGGAGGTGGCGTTGGCCTTCCTATCATGCGCTGCGCGAGCGGAGAGCCACCGGCGCAGATCCAGCCGATGACCGGGGGAAGGGCGCCGATGAGCGCGCCCAGCAGCGAGGCAGCGTCCGGCCAAAATGGTCGGGCACCCAGAAGTCGTGGACCACGTCCGCAGACAGGAGCTCGAGCAGGGGCGTCCTGCCGGCGGGCAGATGAAGCTCATTGGCCGTCACCACACCTGAAGCGGGGTAGCCACCTCCACTGGTGGGCGGTGACCAGGACCATGCCGTCCCTCAATTGAACCGAGTCGAGGAGAATTGCGACCGCGATATTGGCCGCCGACGTTACGGTCCGGAGAGGACTGTGCAAGGCCGCTCGCGCAAGGGAACGGCTATTTCCACAACGTTGCCATCGCCGTGCCCACCATGCGCACGAGCTGCTCCGGGTAAACACCAAACCACACGAGCAGGACGGTGAGCGAGCCGAGGGCGAGCCATTCGCCGGTGGCACCGGCTCGCTCTACCGGGGCTTGCGTCGGGGCACGCTCGTACAGCACCACCACGATGCGGAGGTAGTAATAGAGGCCCACGGTGCTGGACGCGACCAGGACGAGCACGGGAATCCACGCCGCCGCCGACGTGCCGGCCCCGATGATCCAGAGCTTACCCACGAAGCCCGCAGTGAGGGGGATGCCGGCCAGCGAGAGCAACATGAGAGTGAACACGGCTGCCAGGACAGGCCGTCGCCAGAAGAGCCCGCGGTAGTCGTCGAGGGCCTCGGTGTCGCGCGCGGGAGTCGAAAGGATGGTGACCACCGCGAAGACGCCCAACATAGTGATGAAATAGGCCACGAGATAGAAGGAGGCGGCGCTGGCGGCTCGCGGCCCGCGGGCCTGGAAGGCCACCAGTAGATAGCCGAGGTGGCCTATGGAGGAGTAGGCCAGGATGCGCTTCACGTTGTTCTGCAAGAGGGCGAGCAGGTTGCCGACCAGCATCGAGAGGACGGCGAACGCGGCCAAGATGATCTGCAGAGGACTGCCCAAGGCGGGCTCCGTCAGACGAAAGGTACGCAGCAGCAAGAGAAGGATCGCCCCCTTCGACACGGTGGCCACGTAGGCGGCAATTGGCGCCGGCGCACCTTGGTAGATGTCCGGCGTCCACATGTGAAAGGGAACCAAGGCGAGTTTGAAGGCGATACCGACGAGGATCAGGGCCGCGCCGGGCAGGACCAACATGGGGCGCAAGCCGCGGTCGGAGGCGGAGACGATACCGTCGAACTGCAGACTGCCGACCTCGGCGTAGACCAACGCCATGCCGAAGAGCAGGAAGGCAGCGGTGGTGGCGGCGAGCACCAGGTACTTGAGCCCTGCCTCCAAGGGCAGCCGTTGCCGAGGGAAGAAGGCGATGAGCACGTAGAGCGACACGCTGAGGGTTTCCAGCCCCAGAAAGAACGAGGCGAAGTGATTGCTGGCCACCAGGATGGCGGCCCCCAAGGTGGCTATGAGCAACAGCACGTAATACTCTTCCCGCCATCCGGAATAGCGCTGGATATAGGCGTAAGAGAGCAGCACGACCGCGAGAGCGCCCGCGACCAAGAGCCCCATGCTGAAGACCGCGAATCCGTCTATGGTCAGCAGAGGGGTCACGGCCCGGGCCGGGGCACTCGCACCCAACAGCACGAGCCCGACCAGGGCCACGATCAGGCCCACCAGGCTGATGGCCGCGGTCATCACGTAGCTCCGTCGTACCGAAAGGACCAGCATGGCGAGCACCGGCGTGCCGGCCAGGACCAACAAGGGGAACCCGGCGCGGGCGTCGAAGACGGTCATGGGGACTCTCCTGAAGCCCAGGTTCGCAAAGCGGTCACGGTCTCAACTGTGGGGGCCGCGGATTTGACGGCGTCGATGACGGGGCGTGGATAGAGACCGAGCCAGAACGAGAGCGCCAGCATGGCCAGCAAGGCGCCCGCCTCGTGCGGTAGGAGATCCCGGACGTGGAGATCTCTGATGTTGGGGCCGTGGAAGGCGTCCTGCACCACCTTCAAGCCGTAGACGATGGCCGCGACCATTCCCAGGGCCGCGATTACGGCGAAAGGAATGCTGATCCGATAGACCCCGAGCAAGACCAGCAGCTCGCCGACAAAATCGCCGAGGCCGGGCAGACCCACCGAGCTCATGACGAAGGCCAGGCTGAGGCCGCCCAGCAGAGGGGTGGTCGTCCACAGACCGCCCATGCGGCCCAGGTCGCGCGTGTGCAAGCGCGCCTGCATGATGCCAGCCACCGCGAACAGGGCCCCGGTGCTGAGGCCGTGCGCCAGCATCTGCACCACGGCACCGCGCAAAGCGAGGTCGTCACGCGCGAAGGCCCCCAAGAGCACGAAGCCCATGTGGCTGACGCTCGTGTAGGCCACCAGCCGCTTGAGGTCGCTCTGCGCGAACGCCATGAACGCGCCATAGAGGATGCCGACCACCGCCAAAACCATCATCACGGGGGCGATCTCGTTGGCAGCGCTGGGGAAGATAGGCAGCACGAAACGGAGCAGGCCGTATCCGCCGGTTTTGAGCAGAAGCCCGGCGAGCACGATGCTGCCGGCCGTGGGCGCTTCGGTGTGGGCGTCGGGCAGCCAGGTGTGGACCGGCACCGCGGGCAGCTTGACCGCGAATGCTGCCAGAAACCCCAACATGGTCCAGAAGGCGACGCCACTGCTCATCTCGGTCCCCACCAGCTCGGCGTACTGGAAGGTGGTGACTCCGGTGTTCTTGTAGTGAACGAAGGCCAGAAGCAAGATTGCGACCAGCATCAAGAGGCCGCTCGCCTGGGTGAAGATGAAGAACTTGATGGCGGCGTAGCGACGGTTCTCGTGGCCCCACACCGCGATGAGGAAATACATGGGGACCAGCATCAGCTCCCAAGCGAAATAGAAGAGAAACAGGTCGGCCGCCAGGAACACCGCCACGATGCCGGCCAGAACCATGAGCAGGCAAAGGTGGAAGAAGCCGACGCGCTCGTTGATCTCGCGCCACGAGACCAGGACGGAGACGATGCCCAGGAAGAAGGTGAGCAGAACCAGAAGCAGGCTGAGCCCGTCCATCGCCAGATGAAAATGGACGCCGAAGGTCGGGATCCACGGGCGGTCCAGCTCCAAGAGCCAAGCCGCGCCCGGCTGCCAAAGGCTCGGTGTTCCTTGGCCCCAGACGACCAGGCCCAAGACCAGTCCGGCCGTCAGCGCCAGCAAAGCAATCCAGCGGCAGAGCCCACGGCTCCAGGCCGCCGCGAGCGAGGCCAGCAGCGCTCCAGCGATGGGCACAAGCAGGATGGCGAGGATCATGGCAGCAGTACCCAGCCAAGGAGGACGACGGCGCCGATGGCAACCCCGGCGGCGTAAGTGCGTAAACGGCCGGACTCGGTTCGCGACAGGCCGCGATGGAGAAGGCGCGTGAGCATCGCCACCCCGGTGTAAGGCGCATCGACCACGTCAGGGCGGCCGACGCGCGCGAGCCACAGCAGCGGAGACACAAACAGTCTCGCGTACAGCCAATCGAAACCCCAGCCACTTTTCCAGAAGTCGTGCAGCTTGCCGCCCACCGGGCCAAGGGCCAGGCCTTCGGTGACCTTCCGTTTGCGCAGGAACAATGCCAGGGCAATGAGCACGCCGAGCACGAGTAGGGCGGTGCTCACCAGGGCCGAGGTGACTTCGCTGAGCCCGCTGTGGCGAAGCGGCCGGGCGACCGGCAGCACGGTGTGCAGGAAGCGCATGAGCGGCCCGCGGGCGGCCAGGCCGAGGTTGATGAAGCCGCCGACGGTGGCGAGAAAGCCGAGCACGTAGATGGAGAGGCGGATTGTCCACCCGACCTTCTGCCGGACCTCGGCGCGCTCCTGTCCCGCGAACACATACAGCAGAAGGCGCATGATGTAGACGGTGGTGAGTAACACACCGGTCATGCCCGCCACCCAGAACAAGGGACTGCGCCCGCTCGCCCAGGTTTCCCAGATGATCAGGTCCTTGCTGTAGTAGCCGGAGGTGATGAGAGGCAGACCGGCGAGCGCGGCTCCACCCACGATAAACGCGGCAAAGGCCAGAGGCAGACGGCGGCGCAGCCCACCCATCTTCGCGATGTCGTGTTCCTCGTGCATGGCTTCGATGACCACGCCGGCCGCGAGAAAGAGCAGGGCCTTGAAGAAGGCGTGGGTCATGAGGTGGAAGATGGCCGCTGACCAGGCGCCCACACCTAGCGCCAGGAACATGTAGCCGATCTGGCTTATGGTGGAATAGGCCAGGATGCGTTTGATGTCCGACTGGAAGAGGGCACTAACCCCGGCGAGCAACAGGGTTGCTGCCCCCACGATGGCCACCAACAACTGCGCCACGGGCGCCAAGGTGAAAAGGCCGTGCATGCGGGCAATGAGGTAGACGCCGGCGGTCACCATGGTGGCCGCGTGGATGAGCGCGCTGGTGGGCGTGGGGCCGGCCATGGCGTCGGGCAGCCAGGTCTGCAGGGGCAGCTGCGCCGACTTGCCGACCGCCCCGCCGAGCAACAACACGGCCGCCGCGACCGCGGGTGCTGCGCCCACGGACCACTGGGTCGGGGCTCGTGCGAGCAGCGCCGCGATATCCAGGGTGCCGAGCTGGGTGTAGAGCAAGAGCAGGCCCACCATGAAGGCGGTGTCACCCACGCGGGTGACCACGAAGGCTTTGCGAGCCGCGAGCCCATTGTGGGCGTCGCGGTACCAGAAGCCGATGAGCAGATAGCTGCACAGACCCACCCCCTCCCAGCCCAGGTAGAGGAGCAGGAGATTGTCGGCCAGGACCAGGGTGAGCATCGAGGCCACGAAGAGGTTCATGTACGCAAAGAAGCGTGGATAGTCCTCGTCGTGCGCCATGTGCTCGACGGAATAGAGGTGAATGAAAAAGGCGACCACCGAGACGGTGGCGATCATGACCGCCGATAGGGCATCGAGGCGCAAGGCGAGCGCGACACGAAACCCGTCGACGGCAAGCCAACTCCACAGAGTCTGGGTGAAGCCGGTATCGGCGCCCGGCGACGCGAGCAAGGCGGCCACCACCAACAGAGAGAGCAGCGCCGCGATCCCGATGCTGGCCACGCCGATCACGCCGCTTGCCCGAGGACCGGAGCGGCGACCGAAGAACATCAGAAAAGCCGCGCTGGCGAGCGGCACCACCGGAACCAGCCACAGCGCTATCAGCACCTCAGCCTCGCATCGCGCTGGCCTCGTCGCCGTCGAGGAGACGATGGTCATGGTGAAAGCGCAAGAGCAACGCCAGGCCCACGGCCACCTCGGCCGCAGCCATGCTGAGAACGAAGATGAACATCACCTGCCCGTCGGCAGCGCCCCAGCGCGCGCCGGCGGAAACGAAGGCCAGACCCGCCGCATTCAGCATGACCTCAAGGGCCATCAGGATGAACATCAGGTTGCGACGTACCAGCAGGCCGGCCAGGCCCAGCGCGAAGAGAATCGCGGCCAGCGTCAGAGCGTGCTCCAAGGGAAGTCCCGCCATCGTGCTCCTCCTCCCCGGGTCGGCGCCGCCGTCCCAGGTGATGCGCTCCCACGAGCGCGCCCAAAAGCAGCATGGAAGCCAGCTCGACTCCCACCAGATAAGGTCCGTAAAGGGCCAAGCCCACCTGCTTGGGGCTGACCTCGCCGGATAGCACGGGTAGCGGCTCGCGAGCGAAGAGGCCGACCAGCTCGGCCGCTAGGATGGCGCTGAGCACGACGGGGCCCCCCCAGGCGACCGAACGCCACCATCCCCGGTCGATCGCCCGCTGCCTGCCCCCGAGGCCGAGCATCATCACGACGAAGATGAACAACACCACGACCGCGCCCGCGTAGATGATGACCTCGAGGGCCGCCATGAAGGGCGCCCCGAGCGCAAAGAACACCAGGGCCACGGCCAACAGCGAGACCACGAGATAGAGCAACCCGTGCACGACGTCCGAGCGCGTGAGCGCCAACAGGGTGGCCACGATGGCGACAGCGGCGGAGACATAGAAGAGCCCAAGCATCGCTGACACCTCAAGGCAACAGGCTGTCCCGTTCGGTCGGCGGGTATTCGCGTTCTGCCGCGCCGACGTCCTTGCCACCGATGGCGACCCCGCAAACGCGCCAGTAGTCGTAGCCCTGGTATTTGCCCGGGCCGCTGATCATCAGATGCTCCTTCTCGTAGACCAGGTCGGCGCGCTGGTATTCGCTCATCTCCATGTCAGGGGTGAGCTGGATGGCGTAGGTGGGACAGGCCTCCTCGCAGAAGCCGCAGAAGATGCAACGGGAGAAGTTGATGCGAAAGAATGCGGGATAGCGGCGGCCGGTCGGGTCCTCGGTGGCCTGCAGGGCGATGCAGTCCACCGGGCAGACCGCCGCGCACAGGTAGCAGGCCACACAGCGTTCTTTCCCGTCGGGATCGAGGGACAGGATGATGCGTCCGCGATAACGGGCGGAAAGCCGCGCCTTGCGCTCGGGGTAGGGTATGGTGACCCGGCGCCTGAAGGCGTGCAGAAAGACCTGCCAGATCGTCGCCAGCATCCGCAGCATGCGCCCCTCCTCACCGTAACGCCGTTACGATAGCCGCCGTGACCAGCAGGTTGGCCAAACCCAGGGGCAGCATGGCCTTCCACCCCCAGCCCATCAGTTGATCGAAGCGTGGCCGCGGCAGCGACGCACGCATCAAGATGAAGAACGCGATGAAGGTAAAGGTCTTGAGCAGAAACCAGACGATGGGTGGCAGCCACGGGCCATGCCAACCGCCCAAGAACAACACGGTGATCATGGACGCGATGAGAATCACGCCCAGGTACTCGCCCACGAAGAACATGCCGAACTTCATGCCGGAGTACTCCGTATGGAAGCCCGCCACCAGCTCGCTCTCGGCCTCGGGCAGGTCGAAGGGCAGCCGACGCGTCTCGGCCAGCCCGGCGATGACGAAGAGAACGAAACCGACAAACTGCGGAATGATGAACCACATGCGGCGCTGGGCATTCACGATGTCGGTCAGATTGAAGGAGCCGGCCAGCAGCACCACACCCAGCAGCGAGATGCCGAGGAAGACCTCGTAGCTGATCATCTGGGCGGCGGCCCGCAAGGCGCCGCGTAGGGCGTAACGGCTGTCGGAAGACCAGCCGCCGAGCACGATGCTGTACACGCCGAGCGACGACATGCCGAGGAAGAAGAGCAGTCCGATATTGAGGTCGGCGACCACGATGGCAGGGGCGAAGGGCAGAACCGTGAAGGACAAGAGGACGGTGAGCATGACGATGCAGGGGGCGATGACGAACACCACGCGGTCGGCAAAGGGCGGCACCCAGTCTTCCTTGGCGAAGAGCTTGATGGTGTCGGCCAGCACCTGGAGCAAGCCGAAGGGACCGACGCGGTTCGGACCCAAGCGATCCTGCCAGAGGGCGAGCAGGCGGCGCTCGACCCAGATGAGCCCGGCGGCCAACGTGAGCACCGCGAGCAGGATGCCGAACACGACCAGCAAGGGATAGGCATTGCTCATCATGACCGCGACACCCCCACCCAGGTGGGAAAGCGAAAGGCCCCCGTCTCGCGGTAACCGGCCGTGATGCCCAAGGTGCCGGGCGGCAGGTCAGGACGCAGCTCGGTCGCGAGCTTCACCGACCAGCCATCGCCCCGCACGGTGAGGACCTCGCCCGCGGTGATACCGAGCTGGCGTGCATCGTCATCGCGCATCGCCAGCGAGGGCTCTTCCACCAGGGTGGCGAGTCCTTGCCCATGAACGCTGGTCTCGTCCGAGCCGAAGATGCGGAAGAGCGGCAGGGCCAGCCAACGCCCCCGCTTGGGCTCGAAGGCCGCCGGAATGGAAAATCCGAGGACCGACTTGCTCGATGCCGGCTCGAACAGACGCACGCCCGCACCGCCGCCGCGCAGCCCGTCGCCAACCACAGTCTGGTACTTGTTGACCGCCTGAATCGAGTTCCAGCGCGGGGCCCAGAAGTAGGGAATGAGCGGCGTGGGCGGTTGCCGGGGATCGCCCTCCATTTGGAAGCCGAGGGCCGAGTCCGGATCCTGGGCGGTCTGCGGCTCGCTCACGTCGCGGTCGGCGGTCATGGCGGTGCGACCGCTGAAGCGATTGGGCGCGCGTGGCTGCTTGCCGCCCGCCGTACGGAACGAGGCCGGGGGCGCGGCGGCGAGGATGGGCGCCAACCCGGGCACCTCCTCGGCCACCGCACGGGTCACGTCGTCGAGGTTGGGCCACGAGCCGGCGGGCAAACCGCCGGTGGCCACCAGCAAATCGCGCAACCAGCGCCAGCTCTCCTGTACGTCTCCGTCGCGGCCCAGCACACGGAAGAAACGCTGGGCCCGCGGCTCGCGATTGACGAGGGTGCCATCCCCTTCGGCGAAGCTTGCCGCGGGCAAGACCACGTCGGCCGAGTCGCTGGTGCGCGAGCTCAGACAATCGAGAACCACGACGTGCCGGACCTGGCCGCGCAGGCGCGCGCTCGCCTCATGGCCGAGGCGCCGGTCGAGATCGTTTTCCAAGATGACCAGGGTATCCACCTCTCCCTGGGTCGCCGCGCGTAGGACATCGTCGAGCGGGAGTCCGCCCAGCATGGCGAGCCCGAAGCTGTTGCACTCGGGAGCTGTGAAGGCGAGGCCCGGCAGGCGCGCCGGACCGGCCAGGGCGCTCGCGACCAGCGCGGCAGCGTCGATCAGGGCTTCGCTGCCCAGGCTTGGGCCTGCGACCACGACGGGCCGTTGCGCTTCCGACAAGGCGCGCGCGGTACGCTGCGCCTGGGCGACCACGGCCTGGTCCAAATCGGTCACCCGCGGGATGCTGACGCCGAGGGCGTGCGCGACCGCGCCCGCGAAACGCACCAGATCGTCGGGAGAGGCACGATAGATTTCGCTGGCGATGTCGTCGAGGCGGGTCTCGGCTGCCGTCGCCAGAATCAGCGGCGAGCGCTCGTCTGTGGCCCGACGCACGGCCTGGTCCTGCCAGCGCGGAATCGCCTTGCCGGCCGCGAGAATGTACGAACGCTGGCGCACCGACTGGCGAACCGCGAGCGCCATGCGTGGCGCCACGTTCGGCAAATCCTCCCCGAGCACCAAGACCGCATCCGACTCTTCCACCTCGGCCAGGGTGGGAGAGGGCGCCGCGCTCGAGCGTAGGCGTGCGAGCATGTGCTCGAGGCGGTGCTGCTCGCCCGCGGCCATCCCCGAGCTGAAGTGTGCGGCCCCGACCAAAGCGCGCAAGGCGAAGTTAGCTTCCAGCGATGCGCGCGGCGAGCCGATGCCGAAGACCCGCTGGCCGCTCACCAGCGCGACGGTGCGTGCACGTGCGGCCTGCACGCTGGACGGCGCGAGATGGTCATCGTTCCTGAGCAGGGCCTCGCGCATGCGTGTCGGGGCGTTGACGAACTCGTAGCCATAGCGGCCGCGGTCGCAGAGGAAATAGCCGTTGATGTGCTGGTGGTAGCGGTTGACGATGCGGCGGACCATCCCGTATCGTTGACCCGGGCTGGTGTTGCACCCTTCTCCACAGTGCACGCACACCGAGGGTGCCATCTGCAGATCCCATTTCCGGGTGTAATGGCGCTTGAGCGTGGCGTCGGTGAACACCCCGGTCGGGCAGATCTCGACCAGGTTGCCGCTATACTCGCTCTCCAAAACGCCGTCCTGGTGACGCCCGAAGAACACCAGGTTGCGCAGGCCGAAGGAACACAGGTCGTGCCCGCCGGCATAGTCCTGGTAAAAGCGGACGCAGCGGTAGCATTGAATGCAGCGGTTCATCTCGTGAGCGACGAAGGGACCGAGGCCCTGGCTGCGGAAGGTGCGTTTGGGGAAGCGCGACCGACGATACACGTGACCCGACATCACCGTCATGTCCTGCAGATGGCACTCGCCGCCTTCGTCGCACACCGGACAATCGTGGGGATGGCTGAGCATCAGCCCCTCGATGATTCCCGCGCGAAAGGCTTTTGCCTGCGGATCCGCGATCGAGATGCGCGTGCCCTCCTTGGCCGGGGTCATGCACGACATCACGATCTTGCCGCGCTGGTCGTGCTCGTCCTTGAATTGCTTGACCGCGCACTGGCGGCAGGCGCCCACCGACCCGAGCGCCGGATGCCAGCAGAAGTATTCCAGGTCAAAGCCCAGCGAGAGGCACGCGTGCAGCAAGTTCTGATTGCCGTCCACGTCGTAGGGCTGACCGTCGATGAAGATGCGCGCCACGTTCACCTCCAGGGACAGCGGTGCTCATCGATATGCCGCTGGAAATCGTCGCGGAAGTACAGCAAGGCGCTCTGCAGCGGCTCGATGGCTCCCGGCGCCAGCGCGCAATAGGTGTGGCCCAAGGCGCACTGCCGCGTCTGGTGCTCGAGAATTTCCAGGTCGCCTGGCTGCCCTTGGCCGTCCTCCATGGCTTTGAGGGTCTGCTCGGCCCAGCGCAGCCCGGCCCAACACGGGGTACACCAGCCACACGATTCCTGCGCGAAGAAGTGCTCGAGGTTGTGGAGCAGCCCGACCGGGCAGGTCTTGTCATCGAAGACGATCATGGTGCCGGTACCCAAACGACTGCCGGCCTTGACTGGCTCGTTGTAGTCGAGGCGTACGTCGAGATGGCGCTCAAGGAGAAACTCCGTGGAGGCGCCTCCCGGGATGACCGCGCGAAAGCCATAGCCGTCGCGCATGCCACCGGCGTGTTCTTCCAGGACCTCGCGGATCGTGGTGCCCATGGGCAGCTCCCACAGGCCCGGGTGTTTGACCCGGCCGCTGGCGCCGTAGAGCTTGGTACCGCCGTCGGCGGTGTGGCTGAGACCGCGAAACCATGCCGCGCCGTTCTTCACGATATGCGGGAGGTTCGCCAAGGTTTCGACGTTCTGGACCACGGTGGGCCGACCGAAGAGCCCCGCCACTTGTGGGAAGGGCGGCTTGGCGCGTGGGTTGGCGCGCCGGCCCTCCAGGGCGTTGAGAAGGCCGGTCTCGTCGCCACACATGTAGCGTCCGAGGCTGACGTGCAGATACATCTCGACGGGCTTGCCGTCCGACTGGCGTGGCTGGCCGAGCACGCCGTGGGCATAGGCCTGCCTGATAGCCTGGCCGAGCCGCGCGATAGACAGCTTGTACTCGCCGCGCACGAAGATATAGACCACGTCGGCCTGGACGGCGTGCGCGGCGATGAGCAGGCCCTCGATGAGTTGGTGGGGAGCGCCCTCCATGAGCAGACGATCCTTGAAGGTTCCGGGCTCCATCTCGTCGGCGTTGGCCACCACGTACTTCGGCCCTGTCTCCTTCCCCATGGGCACGAAGCTCCACTTGAGGCCGGTGGGAAAACCGGCGCCGCCGCGGCCGCGCAGGTTCGATTGCTTGACCGTCTCGGTGACCTCGCTGGGGGCCATGGCCAGTGCCTTGTGCAGCCCCTCGTATCCACCGGCTTTGACGTAATCCTCGAAGTCGAGCGGCGGTTCACCCGGGCGAATGTGGCGGGTCAGGGGTTTTTCGGGCGTCATGGGTACCTCGCCAGGATGTCGTCCAAGCCCGCGGCCTCGACGTCGCAGTGGAGATCGTCGTCGATCAGCATGACCGGTGCGTGGTCGCAGGCACCGAGACAGACGATGGGCAACAAGGTGAAACGTCCGTCAGCCGTGGTCTCGCCCGGTTCGATTCCCAAACGGCGGGAGAGAAGCTCGCGAATCTTGTCGCGGCCGACGATCCAACAGGTCACGCTGTCACACAGGAAGATGACGTGCCGGCCACGGGCGCGCCGGAAGACCAGATTGTAGAAGGAGGCGACTGACGATACCTCTGTTGGCGAGAGGCCCAAGATCTGGGCGACGTCGCCAATGGCCTCGTCCGAGAGCCAGCCCCGATGGCGTTGCACCACGGCCATGGCCTCGATGCAGGCCGCGCCGCGCTTGGGAAACTTCTCGAGTTCTTCCTCGATCTCGTGCCTTTCCTGATCGCTCAGCATGGGTTTCACCTGTCGACGTCGGCCAGCACGTAGTCGAAGCTGCCCAGGATGGCGAGCAGGTCCGGGATCATCAGGCCATGGCAGACCCAAGGCAGGATCTGCATGTGCGGGAACGAAGGCGTCCGGATGCGTGTGCGGTACGATTGGTTACCGCCGTCGCTCACCAGGTAATAGCTGTTGTTGCCCTTGGTCGCCTCGATGGCGCCCAGCACCTCGCCCGGCGGCACGATGGGTCCCCAGCTGACCCCGAGGAAATGGTCGATGAGGGTTTCGATGTCGTGCATGGTGCGTGCCTTCTCCGGCGGCGTGGTTGAGGGGCCCCTCGCCTGGTACGGGCCCTCCGGCATGTGGGCGAGGCACTGCGCGATGATGCGCAGGCTTTGCCGCATCTCCTCGACCCGCACCACCGCGCGGTCGTAACAGTCGCCGTGGGCGGCGATCGGGATCTCGAAGTCGAACTGGTCGTAGTCGCTGTAGGGGCGCTGCTTGCGTAGGTCCCAGGGACAACCGCAGGCGCGCAAGTTCGGGCCGGTCACGCCCCATTCGATGGCCTGGTCGATGCCGAAGGCGCCCACCCCGACGGTGCGTGCCTGGAAGATGGGGTTGCGCAAGACCATTCGGTCGTACTCGAGTAGGCGCGGCGGTAGGTACTCGAGAAAATCGCGCATCATCTGCTCCCATCCCCGGGGCAGATCCTGGGCCACGCCACCGATGCGAAACCAGTTGGGATGCATGCGGGCCCCGGTGATGGCCTCGATGATCTCGAAGGCGCGCTCGCGGTCGTTGAAGGTGAAGAAGACCGGCGAAAGCTGCCCCAGGTCTTGCGCGAAGGTGCCGTACCACACCAAGTGGCTGATGATGCGAAACAGCTCCGTCAGCATCACGCGGATCACGCGACCGCGCGGCGGCACCACGATGCCGGCCAGCTTCTCCACCGCCACCAGATACGCGAGGTTGTTCACCACCCCCGCCAGGTAGTCGACCCGATCCGTATAGGGAATATACGTGTGCCAGGTCTGGCGCTCCCCCATCTTCTCCGCCCCGCGATGGTGGTAGCCGATGTCGGGTACGGCATCGACGATCATTTCGCCGTCGAGCTGCAGGACGATACGCAAGACCCCATGCGTGCCGGGGTGCTGCGGCCCCACGTTGAGGAACATGAAATCGTTGTCGGGACCGTTGCGCGCCAGGCCCCACTCTTCCGGACGAAAGCGCAAGAGTTCTTGATCGGCCTCTTCCTTTTCGTCGGGGAGCACAAAGGGCGGCATCTCGGTGGCGCGCGCGGGATGGTTCTTGCGCAGGGGGTGTCCGACCCAGTCGCGCGGCATGAGGATGCGGGCGAGGTGGGGATGGCCCTCGAAACGGATGCCGAACATGTCCCACGCCTCGCGCTCGTACCAATCGGCCGCCGGCCAGACCGAGGTCAGGCTGGGCAGGGAAGGCGAATCTCCCGTGAGCGCAACCTTGAGGCGGATGAAGGCGTTCCGCTCCAGCGACAGAAGGTGATAGACGACGGTGAAGTCGGACGGTGGCTGCTGCTCACGGTGGGTGCGGCAGCGCTCGTCGATGGCCGTCAGGTCGTAGAGCATCTTGAAGGGCTGTGCGACCTCGGTCTTGAGGAGCCGGAAGATGGTGGGAACGTCGTCCTTAGGTATCCAGCAGGTGGGGATCTCGTCGCGCGCCACCTCGGGCACGATGCGTTCGGTCCCGAAGCGACTCTGCAGGGTCGTGAGCGCGTCTGTGGCTGTGGCTGTGGCCATCTCCGGAGCCTCGGTGCTAAATCTCCTCGGGCGGCCGTAGCAGCGTGGTCTTGGCCCGCTCGGCTCGCTTGCTGTTCCTCTGCGAAGGTAAACGCGCTCGTTCCACCCCCTGCGGACCCACGACCCAACTCAGCGGTCGCCGTTCCTCGCCAACCGCGTTCTGCAGTAGAAGCAGACCTTCCATGAAGGTGTCGGGACGCGGTGGACAGCCTTGTACGTAAACGTCGACGGGCATGAACTTGTCCACCCCCTGGACCACGCTGTAGATGTCGTACATCCCGCCCGAGTTGGCGCAGGAGCCCATCGAGATCACCCAGCGCGGTTCCATCATCTGCTGATAGAGCCGCTTGATGACCGGGGCCATCTTGATGAAGACGGTGCCGGCGATGACGATCAGGTCCGCTTCGCGCGGAGTGCCCCGGATGACCTCAGCCCCGAAGCGCGCGATATCGTATTTGCTGGTGAGGCTGGTGGCCATCTCGACGAAGCAGCAAGAGAGCCCGAAGTTGAAGGGCCAAATGGAGTTCTTGCGCCCCCAAGCCAAGAGATCCTGCAAGCGACCCAGCAGGATGCCTCGTCCCGTGTGCTCACCTTCCGTCGTCTCCGCCTCCGCTTCAGCCATGAGCCATCCTTTGCGGTTCGGCGCCGCGGCTCGACCGGGAACCGGCCCGTCGGCGCAGCGTACGGGACCCTTCGAGCGCCCCCTCCCGCCACAGATAGATGAGAGCGCAGAGTAGCACCCCGACGAAGATGGCCAGCTCCACGAAGGCTGCCCATGCCAGCGACCGCCCGGCCACCGCCCATGCGAACAGAAACACCGTCTCCACGTCGAACACGACGAAGAACGCTGCAACCAAGTAGAACTCGAACGTCACGCGCGCCTGGATCGTTCCCTCCGGGACGATGCCTCCCTCGTACGGCGTGCCGGTCTGTGGCTCTCGGTGCTGTTGACCTAGGAAGTACGACAGAACGAGCATGACCACGACCATGAAAACCGCAATGGCTGCGTAGACCACGAAGGGCCAAAGCTCGGGCACCAATCATCCCTCCCACTCCTAGCCGAGTCTCTGTGGCTCAGCGATGCTCTGATGCTATTGCCGACAAAGGAGTGACTTTGCGCCGGGCCGTACGCGGCGGTTGCGCCGGCGAGCGTGCCATGGCGCACTCAACCCAACGGCGTTCAGGATGGGTCGTAGGGCCAGTGCGCGCGTCACCTCGTCGAGCAGCAGGCGGGGCAGTCCCCTGTGTCGTTACTTCGCCTTGAAAATTACCTTGATCGCAACAGCTATATGTCGTACGCATATACCTGTAAACCGCGAGTATCAGGAAAGCACGATGTGTGACCGTTCCAAATCCAAGTCCGGGTGTCGCTGTGGCTGCGAGGTTCGTGGCCTCATTCAGCCGCGTTTGCTGCTGCTTTTGCGCAGAAAAGCCTGCCACGGCTACGAGATGATGGAGGAGCTGCGTTCCATTCCTGGTTCCGGGAGCATGGCCGATCCGGGCCTTCTCTATAGAACCCTTCGCAGTCTGGAAGAGCTGGGAGCGGTTCGCTCGACCTGGGATACGTCAGGGCGCGGACCGGCGCGACGGGTTTACGAGCTGACCGACATCGGGCACGACCAGCTGGAAAGTTGGGTGGTCGACGTACAGGCGAGCCGGTCTCAGTTGGACGAATTCCTGACCGAATACAACGCTTTGGTGAACTCGCCAACCAAGGCTGCCAAGCCGGCAGTCAAGACGAGCACTACGACCAAAAGGAAAAGGAGAGTCTGATATGTGTCACAGCCACGAACGCAATTGTTGTCATGAGGGGAACCAGGCGCAGCAGGCGTGTCGCTGTGCTTGCGCCTGCCAATCAGGTGATAGCGGGGGCTGTGGCTGCAACTGCCACTGCCGAGAGCGCGGTGCATGCCGCTGTGGCGAGTGCGGTTGTGAGAGCTCGTCCAGCAGCTGTGAATGCGAACGCGTTGGCGGTTTTCGCCGCCGTTTCAAGAACAAAGCGGAACTGATTGCCGAGCTTGAGGCATACCTTGCGGAGCTGAAGGCAGAGATCCAAGGAGTCGAGGAGCGCATAAAAGAGCTGCGTGGCTAAGCTCGGGCTGTTGGCGTGGACGACGGCCGCTCGTGGTGGCGGTCGTCACGGTTGTGACCAGGGGGCGAGAGCTTGCGGACCAAGAGCGAGCTTGGCGCCCGGGGAATCCACAGCGGCTCGTGGCCGCGGCTAGCCTGGCGAGGCTGATGCTCCCCGGGCAGGTTCGGGCTGCTGCACAGGCCCGTGTGCCTTCCTTGACAGCCGGCTGAAGTACGTGCTATTGCAAGTCGCATGCAACAGCGGCCGGGAACCGAATGCCTGGGAACCTGCGGAAGACCGGGGTGTTGTGCTGAAAAATTGGCGGATTCGGTGGGTGGCTCGGGTGGCAGGCTCACCAAGGAACGCGTGCTGTTACTGCAGGTGAGTTGCGCAATCGGCTCCCATTTCACTCCCGAGGGCATTCAGAAAAGCTTGGCCGCGCGGGGAGCCAAGATGGCCATGACGACCATCTACCGGAACCTCCCCGCGCTGGAGAGGGCTGGCATCATCCAACGAACCACGTTCAAGGAAGAGGACAAGAACGGGGCCAGCACCTACGAGCACATCTGGCGCCGCCCCCATCATGATCACCTCGTGTGCCAAGCCTGTGGCAAGAAGATTGAGTTTCAGTACGACGCCCTCGAGGTTTTGCAGGAAGAGGTGGCACGTAAGCACGGCTTCCGGCTGACGTCTCACCATCTCGAGCTGGTCGGCGTATGTCCAGACTGCGAGCGTGCGGAACATGATCGTGAGCAAGGAGCGCGCTCGTGACCCGATCCACGGCTTCCGTGACGGCTGATCCCCCTAGAGCATCACGCGAGGACTCCGGGCGCGCTGGTGGCGAGTTGCGCTGCGACTGTGGATCCCTGTTGGCGCGCCGGATTGGTGACCGCATCGAGCTGAAATGCCGACGGTGCAAGCGCGTCCTGAGTATCGCCGTGGTTATCGAGGGGGGCCGATGCTCATGTGATACGCGCTGAAACCAGCGACTAGATGATGTCGAGCGCGATGGTGCGCTCGATCCTTTCGCGGCCAGAGGACCCTGATCCCAGAGCCCGGACGCACGCCCTGAAGGGCGGGTTGTCCGGGACTTACGATCCGGGCCTGGAGCCGCCGGTCCGGAGTTGGAGACTTCCGATGAGGACCGTTACCGTTGCCCTGATCTGTACACTCGCTACCCTGGTGAGCGCCGAGGGGCGCGCCGATCGACGCATCTTCGGCTACACCTATCCCTACCAGACGTTGCCCCAGGGGACGCTCGAGCTCGAGCACTATCTCGATGCCGGGATCAACGACTGGGAGAATCCGGACGTGTCCCAACCCGAGCGGGATTGGAGCCGGGTCAATTGGCGCCATCAGCTCGAGTTCGAATACGGCATCACCGACCGCATGGATTTCGGTTTCTACAATGTCCTCAGCCAGGCGCCCTACGGCACCCTTCGCTACGACGGCGTGAAGCTTCGCTCGCGCTACCGGTTTGCCGAGCAGGGTGAGTTGGTGGTGGACCCAGCTGTCTACTTCGAGGTCGCCTATCTCGGGGACGAGGTCAAGGCCGAGGAAATGCTGATTCTCTCGAAGCGGATTGGGCGGCTCGAGCTCTCTTTCAACGCCAAGGTGGAGCAGGCGTACAGCACGCGCGAAGAGGCCTGGGAATTCGAGGCTCAGCCGTTGTTCGGGGTGGGATACCACTTCAACAACAGCGTCGCGCTTGGCCTCGAGTATGTCGGCAAGTTCGAGATTGAGGATGGCGAGTTCGAACACGTGGCGAGCTATGCGGGGCCGGCGCTGAGTGTTGCCGGTGGGCCGTTCTACTGGACTGTCGCCATGCAGTCCCAGCTCGGTTCACGAGCAAGCGTGGCGGCGTACCAAGTGCGCTCGTTGTTCGGCGCGGTCTTTTGAACCATGAAGTCAAAACGGAGAATCTGGCCTTGGGCGGGATTCTCGTTGTCTTTGCTTCTATTCGTCGTCCATTGTGCAACCTCCGCGACCGGCGCGAAGCAGACGCAAGGATCCCGAGTCATCGCCGCCAAGTGCGGGGCCTGCCACCCGTCTCCGCGGGCCGGCAGTGTCGCCCCGGCTCGTTTCGATCAGTTGCTGGTGACCCACGCTCGCCGGGTCAAGCTGTCGCCAGAAGAGCAGGACGCGATCCGCGTCGACCTTACAGGCGTGAACAACAAACGAGAGTGATGGGGGAAGCTCGAGTTGTGGTCGCATAGCACAACCTGGAGAAGCGTCGCGCAAATACGCGCTCGCACACGCTTCACGGCTCGGATTCGACAGGAGTGGATGACGACAATCCGACCAGCGCGAGCACAGCCGGATCAGTGATAGCTGCATCCACCCAAAGTGGTCATGCCAATTACTCGTGCCCCACGCAATCTAGGATCGTGTGAGGACGGAAGATGACCAATGAGGGCCTAACCGGGCTTCGCCGTCTTCCGTTTCGACTGACACCAAGGAGGACGCATGAAATCCCGCCCATGGCTGTGCACTTGGTTTTCCGCGCTGGCCATCATGGCCAACGGTTGTTCGAACGACGATGGAGGGACCAGGACCGGGGGCAACACCAGTTCGGACTCCGGCAGCGTGAGCACGGGTGGGACATTGAGCGGAGCCTCAGGGGGGGCCGCCTCCGCGCAAAGCAGCCACGCTTCATCTGGTTCCGGGGGCAGTCTCTCGCAGCCCTCGGCAGGCAGCAGTGTCGGGGGGCGATCCAGTGCGGGCGGCACAACCAATGCTGGTGGGCAGAGCCGCACAGCGGGCGGAGCGACGAAGACTGGCGGAACCACGGCAGAGGGCGGCCGAACCAGTACCCGAAGTACCGGGGTAGGAGGCGCAATCGCGGCCGGCGGCACACTCAGGTCCGGCGGCACAGGCACGACCGGTGGCACGGCTGGGGCTGGTGGCACGACTGGGGCTGGTGGCACAACCCGTTCTCCTGGAGGCACGAGTTCGATCGGTGGCACGACGGCCTCGGGAGGAACAACCGGGACGACAGGCGCCACGTCGCCCGATTCACGTGAGCCTGGCAACGACCCGGTCCCGAGCGCCGGCTGTGGCAAGGCCCCTACGCTCACCAACGGTGTGAAGACCATCACCAGCGCGGGTCTGAGTCGGCAGTACACCATCGAGATTCCCGGCGACTACGACAACAAGAAGCCCTACAAGCTGTTCATCGGCTTCCACTGGATGGGCGCCACGATGCAAAACGTGGTCACCGGCAACACGGTGTCGCCGGCCAATTCCTGGAATTGGTTCGGGCTCAAGAAGCTCGATACGACCAACAAGTACATCAAGGTCGCGCCCCAAGGCATCGACAACGGTTGGGCCAACACCAATGGCCGGGACCTGGCTTTCACCGACGACATGATCAAGATATTCAAGGAAGGCCTGTGCATCGACGAGTCACGCATCTTCGCCGGCGGTTTCAGCTATGGCGGCATGTGGAGCAGCACGCTTTCTTGCCAGCGTTCGAATGTCTTTCGCGCGCTCTCCCCGCAAAACGGGTCGGCCAACTGTTCGACGCCCGCGAGCAAAATCGCCTTTGTCTGCTTTGGCTCCAACGACGGGACCAAGACCAGTTTGCTCACCCTGGCGCGAACCCACGCCAAAAACAATGGCTGCGCCGATGCCAACCAAACCATGCCCCAGCCCGCGGCCGGCAGTCTGTTGCACACCTGCACCAGCTTTACCGGGTGCCCAGCCGCATTCCCCGTCAGGTACTGCGCGTTCGACCAGAATCACAAATCCTCTCCCTACGATGGCGGTTGCGCCGAATGCGACGATGGCAACAAGACCTGGCTTCCCGGCGAGATCTGGAAGTTCTACGAGCAGTTCTAGAGCTCTTCGTGGGGCGCCTCGCTCAAGAAAGATGAGTAGGGCGCCTGCTTTGACGAAGCTCAGCCGGCGCAGGCGTGGGCGGGTGCCCATCACGCCTGGGATGGAACTACCAATTCACCGCCGGGAAGGGATTGCCCGGTTTCCCCACGAAATAGCCCTGGACGAGATCGCAGCCGAGGTCCACGACCGTATCCCGTTCGGCGGTGGTTTCGACGCCTTCGGCGACCACCAGGGTGTCGGTTTCGTGGCACAGCTTGGTGATGGAGCGGACGACCCGTTGCTTGGTGGGGCTAGAGGTCACGTCACGGATCAAGGACATGTCCAGCTTGACCACGTCGGGATCGAGCGAGACGAAGCTGGTCAGGCCCGCGTAACCGGCGCCCAGATCATCGACGGCGATGCGGAAGCCCATCTTGCGCAATCGACTGGTGCGCCCGCGAACCTGATTGATGTTGGAGATGGTCGAGCGTTCGGTGATCTCGAGGACTACGCGCGGCCCGTGTTGGGAGAGCGGAGCGTCTTGCAGCAACAGCTCATCATCCAATAGGTCCGTAGGCAGGAGATTCACGAAGAAGACAGGCCGCGTGCCGGTTTCGGCCATGCAGCGAGCCGTGCGTGCTCTGACGGTGCGCCCGAGATCGAAGGAGCGCTCCAAACGTTCGGCGGCGTCGAGGATGGCGCTGGGGTGGGGGAGGGCAGGCTCGCTGCTTCTCATCAGAGCCTCGTAGCCGTACACCGTCCCATCGCTGGCACGGACGATCGGTTGGAAGGCCATGAACAAGCCGGCGAGCGTCCGGTCGAAGCTGACCTGCAGCCCGGCGATATCCCCGGCTGCGTTGCGACTGCCCCCGACCAGCGCCAGAGCATCACGTTTGAGGCGGGCCATGCGCCGGATCACCTGGGCGCGAGCCACGGCAGCCTCGAGATCCTGTCTCTCAAAGGGTTTGGTGAGATAGCGAAAGGCCCCCAACTCGACGGCGGCTTTGGCGGTTTCCAGCGACGGAGCACCGGTCAGCAGGATGATGGGCGTGTCCAAGTTGATCTCGCGCACGCATCGGGTCAGGGTGATGCCGTCCATGCCTGGCATGGAGATGTCGCTGACGATGACCGAGAAATCGCCACCGGCCACGGCGGCCAAGGCTTTGGCGCCATCACTGGCGGTCTCGACGATGTACCCGCGCCTCCTGAGGATGCGTGCCACGACATCGCGCACCTGTGTCTCGTCATCGACCACCAGGATGCGTGGCGCGCCTTCTTCGGCGGTGTCGGCTTGCGCTGCCGCGGCATCGTTCACGGGTTGGTTGGTTGTCATGCTGCCCTCCCAACGAGTTGAGTTTCGCTCCTGCAGAAAACGAAATTGATGAGCCCGCAGACCTGAGACCACGATGCTGGCTTGCCGCTTGTTCCGCAGGCTGCACCAGGAATCCGACGAATCTTCCTCGCCGGTTCTTCAGGGGTCAAGAATGTTTGGGACGAAGTTGGAGTCATCCAGCACACGCTCATGGACTTGGGTGGCGCTTGGCGACCGGACATCGAAGACGCTCATCACCCGGACATTTCGTGTGTCACCGACAGTCGTGTGTTGGGGCTTGCGCCCTGCGCGAAACGCGCCGACCATGGTGGCAGCCTGGGGGAAAGTGCATGCGCTGTCCATTGGACTGGATTCTCAAGGTCGCCGCTGGAATCGTTCCGATACTCTTCGCGGGCTGTAGCTCCAGCCCGGGGGCTCGAGATGCCGGCTCTTCAGTGGCAGGCGACATGGGCTTCACCATCAGCAGCAGCGTTCGAACCACTACGGGAGACGCCGACCCCGGTGGCGTACGTTGGCTGGGAGGAGCCGGTGGGGCGACATCGACCGGTGGTGAATCGGTGGGCAAGGCTGGAAGTGCCGACACGACCACCTCGGGAGGTACGCCGGCGGGCGGTGCTGCAGGGAGCCTGAGCTCCGGCGGGACTGGCTCGACCATACTGGCAGGCACCGGCGGAAGCACCGCCACCTTGGTTGTGGGGGGAAAGGGCACGGCAGGCCAAACCGGCGGCACGGCCAGCGCTGGCTCCGCCTCAGGCGACACCACGGCAAGCGGTGGCGGCACAGTCACGGGCAGCAGCACGGCCAGCGGCGGTGTGACCAGCAACGGAGGTCGATCCGGTTTTCCCGCCAGATTCGTCGGCAACCTCGATGTCCGCGCCAGCATACCGACCGACTTTTTCCAAT
Source organism: uncultured Myxococcales bacterium (assembly GCA_964535465.1). Classification (GTDB taxonomy): domain Bacteria; phylum Myxococcota_A; class Polyangia; order Fen-1088; family Fen-1088; genus Fen-1137. The sequence continues at coordinate 29,313 of CAZHUY010000005.1, read as the reverse complement.
ACTGGGATCAACTCACCCCCGAGAGCGCCGGCAGGTGGCAGTCGGTGCAGTCGCAGATGACCACCTTCAACTGGAGCCGCCTCGACGCCATGGTCAGGTACTGCGAAGAGCACAACGTCATCTTCAAAGAGACCACCTTCATCATGGGCGATGCGCACCCCGGTTGGCTGAACAAAGACAATGCCCTGGAGTCGGCTAGGGCCTGGATGAAGGCGTTCTGCGATCGCTACCCCAACACGCGCCTCATCGATGTGGTGAACCAACCCACCCACTCGACGCCCTCCTACGCTGCTGGCCTGGGCGGTGGCACGTTCACCACATGGGAGTGGGTCGCCAACTCATTCAAGTTGGCGCGCGAGGCCTGCCCCAACGCCATCCTGATCCTCAACGACTACAACAACTGCGAGTACGCGACCGACCACCAGAAGTTCATCGACATGGTGAAGACCATCCAGAAGCTGGACGCTCCTGTGGATGCTATCGGATGCGCGGCCTGGGATGCCGCCAGGATTCCGGTATCAAAGTTCAAAGAATTCATGGATAGGCTGGCCAGCGAGACCGGGCTGCCCATCTATATCACCGAGTTCGAAATCGGCCTGGCCGACGCCGAACAGCAGCGGGCGAAGTACGCCGACTACTTCACCATGTTCTGGGACGACCCCATCGTGAAGGGCGTGACCGTCTGGGGCTACATCACGGGCGCGACCTGGAGAACCAACACGGGGATCATGGGCAGCGACGGAGCCATGCGCCCGGCCATGAGCTGGCTGATGGGTTTTCTCCAGCGCTGAGTCCGGGCCGCGAAGCGCAAACGAGCCCGCCGGGCGGGGCCGCCTATTGCAGGGTCGGCGTGGTCCAGTCCACGACCTTGGTGTAGTCGAGGTCGAACTTGCTCGTGCTGGGCTTGAGAGCGACGTTGGTGGTGCCGGTCCCGCCTTTGAGGAATTTGTCGACGAACGCCTTGACCGCGGTGGTCTGGCTGGAAGCCGGCTGGCAGTGCGAGTGGCCGGCCGCGAAGTCGTAGCCGATGCGATCGGGAACGCCCAGGGCCTTCCAGACCTCCACCGCCGCCATGGTCGATCGATATCCGGATTCGTCACCCAACCACTCCATGTCCGGGTTACCCAGGATGATGATGGCTCGCGGGGCGACCATGGCGATGAGCTCGTGGTGATCGTGGGGCAGGCTGTAGGGATCCAGCTTCTTCATGCTGGACATGAACCAGGCGTAGTTGGTGTTGTCGATCTTCTCGATGTTGGTGCCCGTGCGGGCCGTGAAATCCTGTGATGTTCTCCACGAGTTGATTCCACCGCCACCCGACTCCTGCGCCACCGTGAGCGCGACGCGTTCGTCGAGCGCACCGCCGAACAGAGCCATTTTGCCAGCGTAGGAACAGCCGTGGACGGCGATCTTGGATGTATCGATCTTCAGCTTGTCCTTCACCTGCTCGAGCCCGTCGATGAGACGGCTGATCCCCCAGGACCATGCGGCGTAGTTGCCGACCTTGCCCCACAAGGAGGGATACACCTTGTAGAAGGGATCGGATTGGTTCTGCGTGCCCCCGCCGCTGTTGTAGCCCACGACCTGATCGTGCTTGAAGGGCACCTGCACGCAGTCCTTCACCATGCTCGAGTTGCCGTTCATGCCGATGACGACACAATCGCCGGTCCCCGAAGTGGTCGAGGTGAGGGTGATGGAGCCTGAGCTGGTGGTGACCTCGACGTTCAGGGTGTCTCCACTGAGGCTGGCTTTCACCGTCGGTGGCTCCGGTTTGGGGCCGATCTCGTACTTCTCGAGATCCTTCTTGATCTCGTTTCTTCGGCATTCCCAGTCCGCCTTGGTGGTGATGCGGGTACCGTCGTTCATGGCAAAGGGGTCGGGCAGCTTGTTGTTTTTCTTCAGCTCGCCGGCCGACACGTTGCATGCGGCGCCAGCGTTCTCGGGGGTGGCGCCTGTCGATCCGGTGCTGCCCCCCTTTTCCGTTCCGCTGCTCCCGCCTGTCACGCCTCCGGCGGAGACGCCGCCGCTGCCGCCGGTCGTCCCGGTCGTCCGGCTCGAATCCGCAGAACCGCCCTTGCCGGTCGTCCCACCCTTTCCTGCCGTTCCGCCTGCGCCGGCCGAACCGCCCTTGCTCGTTCCGCCGGACGCCGTGGTGCTGACTGCGCTACTCCCGCCATCATGACCGCTGGCTCCCCCCCCGCCCATCATGCCGGCGCTCGAAGTGGGGACGCTGCTGCTTGCGAGCCCGCCGGAAGCGCTCTTGCCCCCGGACGAAGCCGTCTCGCTCTGGCTTGCGTTTCCTCCTGGGGAGGATGCCCCTCCCGTGCCGGAGCTGCCCCCAGAACCCAAGACGTTGTCCGTCTTGTCCGAGCTGCAGGCACCGAGGACCAGACCAGTGGTGAACAGGACCATTGGGAGACAATTCGAGTGGCGCATGGATAACCCCTGATGTGACATTCGGGCGTAAGTGTGTTCGAGGCGCGAAAGCGGCTCAGCGAACCCGGTCCCGTATGTGCAATGCGCTACAAGGCCTGGGCCATGCCCCCTGGAAAGGCGATTGGTCCGCGGGCGCCGTGGCCTTGGTCGCCATCCTCTCCCAGAGCTATCCTCCCTCCATGACCTCCCCAGAGAACCAACCCGAGGGTGCTCAGGTTCCAAGCTCACGTCCCCGTGGCCCCTGGAAGATCATCGTCTCGGTGGTCGTGGTTGGGCTCGCCCTCGGAGGTCTGTTGTGGGCTTCGACCCGAGGCAGCGCCGAGTACTACAAATACGTCGACGAGGTCATGGCCGACGCCGCTCGTTTCCAGGGCAAACGCCTACGGGTTCATGGCGACGTCGTGGTGGGCTCGCTTTCTTCGGACAGGTCGCTTCATTACCGTTTCAGGATCGCCAGCCGCGCGCCCCGCCCGGCAGCGGTCCTGGAGGCGGAGTTTCAGGGCATTCCGCCGGACACCTTCAAAGACGGGGCAGAGGTCATCGCCTCGGGCACGCTTTCATCCGGCAACCGTCTGCTGGCCGACAAGATCGAAACCAAGTGTCCGTCGAAATACGAGGCGAAGTAGTCGCGCAGAGGTCGCGGAGACGGTCGGTCATGCGGCGGCGAGCGGTGCGCACCGCCGGGCAGAGAGTTGCGGCGAAACAGAGCAAGCGGTCCGGCATGCGTGGCGTGGGTCAGCACAACGCCACCTTTTCGGGGCGGGGGGTCAGGGTGTCGTTGGCTTCACAGCCGAGTTCAACATCCAGGTACAAGCGATCCGATCATCGTCCGTGCAGCTCTCTATGTAGAGAGCTTGCTTGCCGCACCCGCGCGCTATTCGTGTGTTGATATCGAGGGCCTGGGAGGAGATTGCGTCCGCTGGACACTCGAGGTCCAGGGCGGCCCGGTTGTTCAACTGATTCAGACTCGCGCCACAGCCGAAGACCAGCAGGCAGCCAATAGTCAGGCAAGCACGATTGTTCATGTAGGCCGAACCATATCACAGGGATCTGTTTGACTGGCCGCGGCAGGCGCCAGGGCCAACAGCGCCTGCCGGAACGGAGCCAATCCTCGCTCCCCTCCCTTTTCACAGACCGTCGGCCAATCCCATGGAAGGAACCTGGACGGTGAAGGGACAGGTGGTCACCAAGTGGGATTCCTATTCGCTCGATGCCAGCACTTTTGAACATGCGGGGACGCGCTACTACATCTGGGCTCAGGTCGAGCCGGGCAAGACCGGGACCAACATCATGATCGCCAAGATGGCATCGCCGACCACGCTGACCGGCGACCAGGTGATTCTGTCCCGTCCCACCAATGCCTGGGAGACGGCGGGCGGCGTGTGGGTCAACGAAGAGGCTGGGATAGGGGCCGCGCGTCTTCATCCATGGGGAGCGATCCTGTCATGGCCCCAGGCTCACGGAAGAGGTAGATGTTGACCAGCGCGATTGTGCCGCCGTCAAAGCGAAATGAAAGCCTTCCGCGACATCGTGAGCTCCGGGGTCTGGCAGGTCTTCTCAACCCGTGCCGATGACCTCACGTCCATGCTGACCTCTCGCCGGTCAGGGGGCGCCACCCGAGCGGCCCTGTGATGGTCCAGCCCGGCTTCGATCCGTACGCCGTCCTGGGCGTGGCACGCAATGCCAGCGCCGCCGAGATTCGCACCGCCTACCTTGGTCTGGTCGCGCGCTACCATCCCGATCACCACCAGGGTAACCCGCTCGAGGGATTGGCGGCGGACAAGATGTCCGAGCTCAACCAGGCATGGGAGATCCTCTCGGATCCCGAACGGCGTGCGGCCTACGATCGCGGTGAGTCGCCCGGCACGCACCAGCCCTTCGCCGCCGGGCGTGGTGGTGTCCGCAGGCGCCGGTCCTGGCTCAGCCTCCTCGGCCTGCTCTTGTTCTTGCCGTTGGTCATCCGCCTGCTTATGGCCCTCGGGCGGGTTCTCTCTCGGGTCTTCTCCCAAGGGCTGACCGTGCTCGGCGGCCCGGCCGGGTTGCTCGCGGTGGTCCTCATCTTGGTCATCGCGGTCTTGCTCATCATCAGGCATCGTCGGGGCCGCCGCTGAGGCCGGATCGAGGCCTCCGTCAGAGAGGCGAGGAGGTGTCAACACGCAATGGCTACTTCAGGCCCAAGGAGGCCGCGATGGCATCGAATTCCTCGAAGTCCGCGGTCTTGGCCCGTGCCGTGTTGCCCGACCAGGTGAACATCGCTTCGCCCCACGATCCCGACTGGGTCGGCTCCCACAAGAAGGTGCCGAGGCCGCGGCGGTTGGGCAGCTTTTGCATGATCTGGTTGGCCTGGGTGCGCTCGGGGTTGTATTCGGCGATCACGAAGGAGAGATCCGAAAAGGTGCTGGCCAGAGTCGTGAAGGTGTTTTGCCAGACCGATGGTTGTCCCTGGAAGGCCACGTAGCAGGACAGTCCCACGATGTCCATGGCGACCCCCTGATCACGCGCGCTCTTCACGTAGCTGACGACGGCGGAGGTCTTGTCGGTGTTTTCGATGTGGATCATCGTCTTGATGGTCGGGTCCACCGCCTTCACGCCGGCCACCCCGGCTTTCAGCAACGCGCCGAGGTTGGCCCAGTTGGATGCGCTGCCGCCGATGGGCGCGGCGGAGACATTGTTCCCCCAGCAGTCGGTGTTCGCGTTCGGGACGTGCATCAGCATGCCGGGCGTGGTCTCGTTGCCCACTTGCACGATGGCGGGGCGCACGCCCGCCGCGACCATGGCCGAGACGGACTCCTTGCTATAGGCCTGCACGCGGCTCGCGAGATCCGTGATGGACGTAACGTTGCGCCAGTCCTCGGGAATGATCTGATTGCCCGGATCGGCCCAGGTGTCGCTGTAGTGCAGGTCGAGCAAGATGCCCAGGTTCTCCGCCTGCGCCAGCTTGGCGAAGGCGACGGTGTGGGCCAGGTCGCAATAAGTCTCCGCCTTCACGCAGGTTCCCCCGGTGCCTTGAGCATAGCCGTACTTGGCCCCGGGTTTCACGAAGGCGCGCAGGCGAACGAAGTTGAAACCGTGGTTCTTCAGGATCGCGAAGATGGACCTCGTCTTTCCATCGGTGTCGATGAAGGTCGAGCCCGAGTCGATGGATTCGTCCAGACTGGAGATGTCCGCGCCGAGCAGGAACGAGGGCAGCGCTGCGGTCGTTCCACCGGAGGCGGTGCTGTTCGATGCGCGTCCCCCGGTCGAGCCACCCCCACCGCCTCCTTGCATACTCGTGCTGTCCAAGGTGGTGCCGCCCGAGGCCTTGCCGCCGGAGGCTCCGCCGCTGGAAGGTGCGCCGCCGGAGCCGCCCGAGGCCTTGCCCCCGGATAGAGCGCCAGCGGAAGCTGTGCTGCCGGAGAGCGCGCCGCCTGTCTTGCCGGCATCGTTCGAGCTCTGGGTCGCGTGGCCGCCTGTGCCGACACCACCGGTCGGGTTCGAGCCGCCGGAGGCGTTCCCACCGGTCGTGCGGCCGCCCGTGCTCACGCCGCCCGTGACACTCAGCCCTCCAGAGGCCGCACCTCCGCTGTCCGATGACTGGCTGCCCCCTGTCGCGCCGATGGTTGTTCCGCCCGAGCTTGCCCCGCCGCTTCCTGGTTTCGCAGGGTTCGCTGCACTGCAGGCGAAGAGGCCAAGCAGGACGGCAGAGAGAGCGACTTCACGGTTGATCATGCGAATCCTCGACAAGAGGCAGCATTCGAACCCGCACTATAGCGCAGATCTCTCGGCACCCCAGGGCGGGCCGGTTTGCCCCGATCCCCTCACCCCTGCCGCCTCGGAGTTGGCAGGTGCCTGTCGATTTTTTCGATTCAACGTGGTTGAGTGAGCGCGCGGGCGACACTCTTGGCGAAGTACGAAACCGCACCCATCACGGAGGACACATGATCCCAGCACGTAGTCTCTTGGGGCGACCCGCCCTTGGCCAGCGCACAGCCGCGAGGACGCGGAGTCTCTGCTTCTCTCGCCTTGGCGCCTCCAGCCCCCTGGCTCGGCTCTGTCTTTGGGGTGCGCTTTTCAGCTTCTTCGTGGCCTGTGGCAATGGCGACGGGGGTACGGGCACGGGCGGCTCAGGCGGCGGTGCGGGCTCGAGCGGTACGGCCAGCTCGGGTGGCTCGGCAGGCAAGTCGGGCGGTGCGGGCTCGAGCGGCGCGGCCGGCAAGTCGAGCACGGGTGGTTCGACGGGACAGAGCAGCGATCCCGGAACGCCGCTCGCCTTTAACGTGGACGTGGCCAAGGACAACCACGCCATCTCTCCCTACATCTATTGCCTGAATGGCTGGAACCTGAGCGGCGACGACATGAGCAAGCTCGCGCAGACCAACGGCTTGCGCCTGGTGCGCTCGGGCGGCAACCGCTTCAGCGCCTACAACTGGGAAAACAACGCCTCCAACGCGGGCGCGGACTACCTGTTCCAGAATGACGCCTATTTCGGCGCCAGCTCGGAACCCGGCGCGGCCTTCGCAGGCGTGCTGGCCGCCGCGGAGGGCGGCACCATGAACGCCCTCATCACCGGACAACTGGGCGACTACGTATCGGCCGACAAGGATGGCGACGGCGATCTGACCAAGACCGCCGACTATCTGTCGACGCGCTTCAAGAAGAACGTGTTCAGCAAGAGTAGCGAGCTGGCCAACCCGCCCGACACCAGCGACGATTTGGTGTACCAGGAGGAATTCCTCGCCTGGGTGAAGAGCAGCCACGCCAAGGCCAAGGTGCTCATCAGCTTGGACAACGAGCCTGACCTGTGGGGCAGTACCCACAAGGAGATCTGGCCGACGGCGCCCAGCTACGACGAGTTCATCAAGCGCACCACGGACTACGCCACCATGGCGCGCCGCCAACTCCCCGCCGCCGAGGTGCTCGGCTTCGCCAGCTTTGGCTGGTACGGCTGGCGCACCTTCACCGGCACGTACAAGGATGGCGACTTCCTCGACTACTACCTGGACAAGATGAAGGCCGCCGAGGAATCGGCGGGTCAACGCCTCATCGACTACGTGGACCTGCACTGGTACCCGGAGGCGAACGTGGGGGGAGACAAGAAGACGCGCATCACCAATGGCGGCACCAGCGCGGGCGAGGTGAAGGCCCGCTTGCAGGCGCCGCGTTCCCTGTGGGACGCGAGCTATGTGGAAGAGAGCTGGATCACTGACGGGCTCAAGACCGACGAGCCGGACAGCAAGGGCGCCATCAATCTACTCCCGCGCCTCAAGAAGCAGATCGCCGACCACTACCCGGGCACCAAGCTGGCCATCGGTGAGTGGAGCTACGGCGCCGAGACTCACATTTCGGGCGCCGTGGCCGCCGCGGACGTGTTGGGCATCTTCGGCCGCGATTCCGTCGACCTGGCTTGCAACTTCTGGGCGAGCCCGGATTTCGTGTTCCGCGACGGCGCCTTCCAGGTGTTCGGCAACTACGACAGCAAGGGCGGACGCTTCGGCGACACGAGCGTGTCGGCCCAGGCCACCGATCCGGTGTTGACCAGCATCTACGCCGCCAAGGACGCTGCCGATGGGCGGCGGCTGACCATGGTGGTCATCAACAAGGACAGCGCGCCTCATGTGGCCAAGATCGACATCGCCTCCGAGACCCAATACAAGAGCGCGGCTGTCTACGTCTTGAGCGCGGCGGCGCTGGACACCTACAACAAGGCCGCCCACCCGCAGGCCGCGGCGTCGGTGAGCACCACCACCGCGAACCAGCTCAGCATTCCGCTGCCCGCCTATTCGGTGGCCATGGTGGTTCCCAGCACCGAGACCAGCGCTCCAACCGGCTCGGCCTGGCCGGCGCCCGCCGTGGTCAGCGAGAAGGGCTGGACCTTCGACAAGGACGTCGAAGGCTGGAAGCTGGACAAGCAAGAGCCGGACGATTTCGGTGCGACCATGATCTGGAATGACAGCGAGGGTAAGCCCAAGGTGGGGTCGCTGGCCGTGCAGTGTCCCTTTACGGCGCGCAAGCAGCAGGCGCAGATCACCATGGGTGGCCAGTCGCTCGACCTGACCGGCAAGAAGTTGCAGATGAACGTGCGGCGCAAGGGCGCTTTCGACGGCGGCATCATGTTCTTCGCCGGCTCCGCCAAGAGCACCAGTTGGGTCATGGCGGGCTGGACCATGCTGACCAGCGAGGAATGGACGACCATCGTTCTGGATCCCGTGGCCGCTCAGGAAGAAAACCCGGACTTCGATCCCAAGGCGGTCACTTACCTCGGCGCCATCTTTGCCACCGGCGACGCGGGTAGCACGCCGCCGGGCGACGTGACCTTCTACGTGGACCAGATCGTGGTGGTGTCCACCGACTGACAGCCTTTCCTGAGGCACCATCAAGGACGTCAACGCACAAATAGACAGACAACGCGCAAGCCTCCTGCGCAATCACGTATGGCGACCGGTTTGGCGGGAGGAAACACGCAGACGGGGATAGGAACGAGGTCGTATCTTGGGTCGCCTTTCACGCGAAGGAAAACGGCATGTCGAAACACACTCTCTCGGCGAAATCTCCATCTCTACACGGTCTTTTGGCGCTGTGCCTGTCGCTCGGGATCGGTTGCGGCTATGAGGACTCGGGGAAAGGGGATTCCTCGTCCAGTGCCTCGGCGGGCAGCTCGGGATCGGGTGGTTCCTCGGGGGGCGGAGGCTCCAGCGTCACCAGCAGCGCCGGTTCTGGTGGCAGGGGCGGCGCCAGCAGCGCCAGCGAGAGCCGCGGCGGTGCGGGCAGCAGCGGTGGCAAGGCAGGAGACAGCGCGAGCGGGGGCAAGAGCGCCGTGGGCGGCAGCTCCTCGGCGGTCGACACCTCCACCTCCGGCGGCGGCAAGGGCGGGAAGGGTGGTGCGGGTGGTGGTGGCGCCGTGGGTGGCTCGCAAGCCACCGGCGGCACGAGCAAGACCGGTGGCACCGCTAGCCTTGGTGGCGCCGGCGGCACGGCCGGGACGACGGCGAAGACCGGTGGCTCAGCCACCGGCGGCACCGCGGCGGGCGGCAGCGGCGGGAGCACGAGCACCGGCACCCCGGGCGAGGCCAAGCCGAGCGACGGCTGTGGCAAGACACCTTCCACTCTGAAGAGCGCGACGGTCGGTCAGGCCACCCCGGTCAACAACGTCTCGGTGGGCGGCGCTAGCCGTCAGTTCCTCGTGCGCTGGCCGAGCAACTACGACAACAGCAAGCCCTATCGGCTCCACATAGGCCTGCACGGGGCCAACGGCGACCTCGCGGAGAACGGCAGGGACAACTTCGGGCTGTGGAGCCTGTCGAAGGACAGCACCATCTTCGTCACCCTCGCAGGGGTCAACAAACTCTGGGACGGCCCCAGGGATCTCCTGTACGCCGACGAGGTGATCAAGCAGGTCGAGAGCGAGCTGTGCATCGACAAGTCGCGCGTCTTCTTGGAGGGATTCAGCATGGGCGCGGCCATGTCCTGGTTCCTCACCTGCTCGCGTCCCGGCGTGTTCCGCGGCGTGGTGGGCCATTCGGGCGGCGGCGTCCAGGTACCGTCGTCATTGACCTGCGCACCGGTCGCCTATCTTGGCTCGCTCGGGACCGGAGAGAGCGGCAACGGTCAGAACACCCAGACCGATCGCTTCGCCAAGGCCAACAGCTGCACCATCGAGACCCTGCCCAAGGCGACCACCGGAAAACACGTGTGCACACCCTACAAGGACTGCAAGGATGGCTTCCCGGTGACCTGGTGCTCTTTCGACGGCGGCCACGGTTTCACACCGAGGGATTCCGGGGCCTCGACCACATGGATGCCCCAGGCCGCCTGGGACTTCATCTCCCCGCTGTAGGGCCGACGCGGACCTGTCCGCGTCGCAGCTAGATAGAGGCTGTTGGGAAATCGCGGGCCGCCCGGGAAGGCCGGCCCGCGGGAAGACATCTAAGGAAACCTGGAAACCAGGAAGTCTTGATGAGGCCGCGGGGAGGCCATGACCCCTGTGACACGATACTCTTGACCGCCTCGAGACCCATCCGGTCTGCTGTCTGCGTGTCCGTTCCTGATTTCGTGCCTTCCTCAGAGGTTGTCGGGCTCGGTGCTGAGGTGCCTGCAGGGCCAGCCGGCAGCCCTTGGGGGCTGCACATCACGGGCTGCTAGGGCCACTGCGAGTTGCCCAACTGGCACTTCGTGAGCGGCTTGCTGAAGTCGCCCTTGCTCCACGCGGCGGCGACTTCATCCACGTTGTTGGCGCACACGACGTCGAATCCCGAGTCGGTGAAGGGCAGGATCGACCTCTTCTTGGCGATGACATCGTAAAGCAGGCCGACCACGTCATAGCCCCAACCGTAGTATTTCTGGTTGATGACCGCGTTCACATACCCCGCCTTGATGTTGGGGATGGTTTCCTGGGTGGCGTCGTAAACCACCGCGAAGAAAGTTCCGGCTTTCACCTTCGCCGTCCAATTGGGCGCATCCTTGCCCATGTCCGCCTGGCGCAGCGGGCGCCCGCGAGAGAGGAACCAGCCGGTCACGTTCGGGTACTTGGCCATGGTTTCCTCCAGCACACCCGCGCAGCCAGCCTTCAAGGTGGATTCGCCTTCCGGGCCGTCGGTGCAGGGGAGGTCGACCGTGACCTTGAACCCGGGGTGGTTGGCCAACTCGGAGATGAAGCCCTCTCGTCGTGCCACGAAATTCGCGGCGGTGGGAGGATTCTCCTTGTTCATGATCGCGATCTCGCCACCGGCCGGGCCCATCAGGCTGGTGAGGATCTTGGCCGCGGTCACGCCCGTGGCCCGGTTATCCATGCCGTAGTACGAGCCACGCTTGCTGGCCGGGGCGTCGGAGTCGAACGTCATCACGGTCACGCCCGATTCCACCGCCTTGTCGATCTCGGGATTGATGATGGCCGGATCGATCACGTCCACGGCCAGACCGAGCACGTTGGGGTTCGCGATGGCTTCCTCGATGCGGGTCACCTGGGAGGCTGCTTTGTTCTCCGTGGGGTCCATGATCGAGACGTTGACGCTGACCTGATCCCTCAAGGTTATCTGCTGGCCCGCGGCGATGGCGCCATTGCGGCTGGAGTTGAAGAAGCTGCTGGTGGTGCCGTTCGACATCCAGGCGATGGTGAAGCCCTTGTCGGGCGTGACGCGCGTCATGGTCGCCGTCCCGGTCCCCAAGCCAGTCCCTGTCGTGGCTATGCCCGTCCCTGTCCCCGTTCCTGGGCCCGTGCCCGTGCCGGCATCTGCGTCGGTGTCCGTCCCGGTGGTGGTACCGAGAGTGCTCGTGCCGGTGCCCGTATTCGTATCGGTGCCGGTCTCCGGACCCGTGGTGCGATTCCTCTCCGCGGATTGCTTCATACCCATGATGTCGGCGCAGCCCACGGAAGACATGGCCAACAGGAACGCGACCAGACCGAATCGGGACCTCATAGTTTGCCCTCCAGCCAAAGCCCCATGGGGGAAACCCTGAGGGACACGGAAGATGATTGTGACGGTTCTGAAGAGGAGGTGTAGGACCAGATGAGATAGGTACCGGCCGCGGCGGTGAGCACGGCCCCTCCGATCAGCAATCCACCTCCGAGGTTGGCCCGGCTGATCGCCTTCTTCTCATTGTCGAGCTCGAGGCTGTCGCACTCGGCGGTGGCGCAGACATCGTACGCCGACTTGGCGTCGTCAAAGGAACGCTTGGCCATGAGCGCCAGGATTCCGCCGGTCAACATGGTCGCCACGCCCACCCCGCCGACAACCCAGCTGGCCGTGCGCCAGGACTGGTCGCTCTTGGCGGGCTCGTTCGGCGTCTTGAGCAGAAGGTCGGCCGGGCGCGCCTCGTTGGACTGGTCGTCACGCGCTTTGAGCTTGCCTGGCATGGGGTCCGGTGGCGTACTACGCGACGTCGGGGTCGAGGCGATGGGGACGGAGCGTCGCGAAAGCTCGGGGATGTTGATCTCGAACACGCGGCCAGGGGCGTTCGCGTGCACCGTGGTTTCGTAGGACAGAAAGCCGGGGGCCGAGGCGGAGAATTCGTACGTTCCTGGATCGATGGGAACGGCCGTGGCCCACATGGGCCGGCCCACCAGCACCCCGTTCCTGCGCACCTCGAGCCCATCGACCTCGCTGACCACGACGACCTTGAATCTGATCAGCCGCTTCTCCAGAGCGTCCGCCCGTTTTCGTGCCGCGCGTTCACGCTTGTCGTCGCCCGCTTCTCGCGAACGGGAGGTCACGGTGAGAAACGTCGTCCAGGCGCTGGCGGTCTTGCCCAGCTTCTCCCAGCAGTCGGCAAGAAAGTACTGCGCGTTGATGTTGTAGCTCTGGCGCAGGCTCTCCTCGAACTTGGGGCAGGCGTCCGAGATCTGTCCGCGGTTGAGCAGGGTCATGGCGTCTTCAAAGAGCACACGACCGGCGGCTTCGTCCTGCGCCATGGCGACCGGCGCCGCCAGGGTTGCGAGAAGTGACACCGTGGCTGGAATAAGCAATGGGCGAAGTTCGATACGCATGGGCATGCCTTCTTGCTAGTAGGAGCCGTTGAACGGGTTGTCGGTTTGCGGTGAAGCCTTCTTGGCGGGCTTGTGACCGGACGCCGAGGCTCGAGTCTTGATCACGCCCGAGGCGGGCCGCACTCCGGCTGGCGTGGGCTGCACGACCGGAGCAGGAACGGGAAGCGGGGACACCTCGGGTGCGGCTACGATGGGACGGGGCAATTCCGCCGCAGGCCCGGCGTCAAAATGAACGACTGGGGCTGCTGCCGTCAGCGGTTGCGCCGTGGTGGTGCCCCCCTTGCCCCAGAAAACTATGAACGCGATACACACCGCGACGCCAATCCCGATGCCGACCAGATAGGGAAACAACGAGCGCTTGGACTGGGTCACGCTCTCGGCATGGGCCACCACCGGGTACACCGTTCCCATGGGGAGGTTTTCCGGCGTGCCCTGAATGGTGGGCGCCCAACGCTTGGCCGGTGTCTTGGTGAGAGGGTCGAGCGCGGGGCTCGAACTCTGCGGCGGGGTTGGGTTCCACTGGCTGGGGGCGGCCGCTCCCACTGTGAGCGGCGGCGGCGTGGGTTGCATCTCGGCGATGACGTTCTTGCGCCACTCGGCCACGGCGGCGTCGAAGGCGACGGACATGTCCTTGGCCGAGGTGAATCTTTCGGACGGATCGCGTGCCAAGGCCTGGGCCATCCAGGCGTCGATGGACGGACCGAGCTCTGGTACGAAACGTGAGGGCGGCGTGATGGGCGTGGTCGAGATGTCTCTGACCAGGATCCCGATGGCCTCCGAGGCGAAGGGACGCACGCCGGTGAGCGCGTAGTAGGTGACCACCCCGAGCGACCACAGGTCGGTGCGCCGATCGACGTTCTTGGCGCCCATGGTCTGTTCTGGGCTCATGTAGTAGGCCGTTCCCAGGAGGACGCCGGTCTTGGTGGCGCGCAGGCCGAACATGGGGTTGTCGGCCTTGGCGATGCCAAAGTCCAGGACCTTCACGCACGGCTCGCCATCGAAGCTGGAAAGGAAGATGTTCTCGGGCTTGATGTCGCGGTGGACGATGCCCTGGGTGTGCGCGCGGGTCAGTCCGCGACACGCTTGACGCAAGATCTCCGCGTATTCGCTGGGCCCGATGCGGACCTCGCGCTCGATCTTCTTGGCGAGATCCTCACCCTCGAGCAGTTCCATCGCGATGAACGGAATCCCCTGCTCGGTGAACCCGTAGTCGAGGATCTGCACGACGTTCGGGCTCTTGGCCGCCATGGTGGCGGCGGCCTCTCGTTCGAAACGGGCGCGCGCCTCGGCATTGTCCGCCAACTCGGCCGCGATGAATTTCACCACCACCGGGACACGGAGACGCAGGTGGTCGGCGACCCATAGGCTGCCCATACCTCCCCGGCCAAGGACCCTGTTTAGTCTTATGGAAGGCGTAACGAGCTGGCCTGAAGCTAGGTCGACCATCGACACATGAGGCTAGGTCAAGCGGCAAGGAAAAGCAAGCCGCGGAAACAGTGCGCGATGAGCGAATACAACGAGTTCACCCCCCGAAACAACGCCGTGGGCAAAACGCCGCCGTCTCAGAAGCGAAAGACCTTGAACCCGTCGAATTCGTAGACGGGATGGTCGGTGACCTCGTTGGTCCAGCGGACCGGGTCGCCGCGGCCCAGCAAGAACCAGCGAATCCCGAGCTTGCGGGCGGTGGCGGTGATCTCGGATGCGTCGCGGAGCCCGGTGAGCTGATCGACCATCTCCTCGCGCTCTTGCACCATTTCCGCCCTCGCCGACATGCGTGTCATGGAGCGGGCTACGAAGGCCCGGCGTTCGGACAGGGCCGCCACCACGCAGGTGCGATCGAAGCGGGAATCCTGAACGAGGTCACGCGGATCGCTGTTGGCGCGGATGAATCGCGCGGCCTCCACCAGACCCCTGGGCACGTTGAGCGGGGGAGAAATGCTGGCGAGGGCCCACATGCGGTGGATGCCCGAACCGAAGAGCGCGGGCACGGTCATGAGCACGAGCGAGAGGACGAGGATGGCGGGGCGGGCGACGCGCGAGAGCCGGCGCGCTTCGAGCAGGAGCAGTCCGGCGGCGCCTCCCACCCAGGCGGTCACGACGAAGTACATCACCATGATCGGGCGGTGCGACAGTTCGTCGGGCGTGCTGCTGCGCATGTCGAGCGCCAAGCCGACGTACATCGCCAGAAAGTTGAGGATGAGGATGATGGGGAAGGACAGGAAGAGCGCGGGCGTCCGTTTGCGCACGAGGACGACGAGGGCGATGAACAGTGGCAGGAGCAGTCCGAAAGCCGCGATCATGACGAAGGGCACGCCCACCGCGAGGTTGGACGTCAGGGACTGCTCCGTCCCGAGACGTTCGAGGAGATAGGTGCGCAGGGCGCCCGGCGTGGTGAAGTTCGCCACCAAGTGCATGAGCGAGCGGACGCCGGAACCATCGAAGCGGATGAGGGGGACTCCGGGCAGGTCACGCACGAGGTGCACGCCGAGGAAGACGGCGGAGAGCGAGGTCACCGCCCACAGCAATCGCTTCCACAGCGCGAGCGGAGTGCGAAAGAAGATGGCAGGCACCAGCAGGAGTGGGATGGCGTTGGCTACCAGGAAGTGCGCCTTGTAAAGGAGCAACAGGCCCGCGAACAGCCAACCGACGACCAGCAAGGCCCAGCGCCCCAGCAAGCAACCGCGGATGACGAACAACCAGGCGGTGCCGAGCAGCATCAGACCGTAGCTGGCGCTGGGCGAGATCTGGGTGAGCCAGTGATAGGACATGAAGGGGTTGCGGATGCCCTGCTGCGAGCCATCGGGCAGCAGGAAGAGCGCCGCGCAAGCGGCCAGTCCAGGCCACTTTCCCCACACCGAGCCGACCAGAGCGTAGGCCCCCAGCCCCGAGAAGAGGACACCCAAGGGCGCCAGAATCCCGGCGACGGCGGCGAAGCGAGGGAGACCGGAAGCCTCGCTGATGAAGGCCGGGGTCAGGTAGACCCCGTAGTGGTAGAAACGCGTGGGGACGCCGGCCAAGCGGAAGTCCTCCAAGGTCGCGGCCCCATGCCCGGTGCCGAAGATGCGGATATGGACCGCATGATAGAAGGAGTCGATCCACGGTTTGAAGACGACCACGTCGCTCTGTTCGGACGAGGGGCGGATCCAATCCTGGCACCACAGGGTCGTCGCGATCAGGCCGAGTGCCAAGGCCAGGATGCCCAACCTGTCGTCGGAGAGAAAGCCCTTGGACGGAGTGGTCGATGTGCACGAGGGCTTCGCCAGGGTGAACAGGAGCGTGACGAGCGCAAACACAATGCCGAAATTGGCGATGATGCCGAGGGGTGACAGCCAGGCGAGCACGAAGAGCGCCGTGTTGACCACGGCGTAGCCAACGCAGAGGCGCAGAGGCAGATCGAAGAGCGTCGAGCCGGCCCATGACCGCCCGGCCGCGATCAGGGAGCCTGCCAGGTAGAAAGCCAGGAAGATGGCCAAGGTGGCGACCAGCGCCATGGGCGCGAAGGCCCCTGCCGCCAGGGCGGCCCACAGCGTCACCACGAGCGCAGCCAGCGACAAGGCGAGCAAGTCGGGCACGCTGTAGGTCGGTTTCAGCCTCGTTCGAAGGGCATCGAGGCTGATCGCGTTGAGGATTCTCGCAGTCACGGTCAAATGCCCGACATTCTACTGGAGGGCCCTGCTGTTACCAGAGAAGGCACGGGTGGGTCGGTTTGTGTCACCAGGCTCCCCCTGCTCGCGCACAAGCAGACCACTCCTGCCTCGGCGTACGAAGCGGATCGTGTGGCAACATCGAGGTTCTAAGGACAATTGAACGGTTAGGAACATGAGAAACACTTCCATCCGACTCCTCAGTACGATAGCTCTCGCCTCAATCTTGGCGGGTAATGGTTGCAGCTCGAGCTCCGGCGGGGGCGACAGCACCGGCGGAGGCGCCGGCTCTGCATCGAATACGAGCGGCGGGGCTGGTTCGGGCGGAAAGGGTGGTTCGGGCGGGGGTTCCGGCGCTTCCAGCCTGCCGGACTGCCCGAACGGTTCGAGCTGCGGCGGCGAAGTGTTGGGGACCTACGAGGTGAAATCGTCGTGCCTGACTTTCTCGGGCGACATGGACACCATGCCGGGGAGCCTCGAGTGCCGTTGGATGCCCGTGGTCGGTACCCTGGAAGTGACGGGGACCTGGATCGCCAAGAGCAACGGAAGCTACGACGACAAGACCACGACCAAGGGAAAGATTTCCTTCTCGCTCACCCCCGAGTGCCTCAAGGTCTCGCGAGCGGACGTCAAGTGCGTCGACATGGGATATGCCTTCACCACGTTGGGCTGGAAGAGTGTCGTGTGCGCCGAGAAGAATGGCCTGTGTGATTGCGCGGGCACGACCGAGCTCAAGGGTGGCCTTGGCACCGCGTCTCCCTTTGCCTCCGAAACCGGCGATTACGAAACCTCCGGCTCGACGCTCAGCCTCGATAAAGCCGTCGAGTTTTCGTATTGCGTCGACGGAGACAAGCTGACCCTGACCCCGAAGCCCTCGATTCTGCCGCTCAAAGGAACGATTGTTTTGACGAAGACCGGAGGCACCGGTGGGACGGGCGGCAGCAAGGGCGGTAGCTCTGGCAGCGCGGGCGGAACCTCGACCAGCTCGGGCGGTAAGGGCGGTTCGGCCGGCGCCAAGACGGGCGGCTCGACCAGCTCGGGTGGCCAGGGTGGCGGCGGCAACAAGACAGGTGGCTCGACGGGTGGTCAGGCAGGCAACGGCGGAACCGCCACGGGTGGCGCCGCCACCGGTGGGAGCAAGACGGGTGGAACGACGGGCACGGGTGGAACCGGGGGCTCAACCTCTTCGGGCACACCCCCCGCGGGCGAGCGGCCGTGCGACATCTATGCCGCCGCCGGTCTGAAGTGTGCCACGGCCCACAGCACGGTGCGCGCGCTCTACGCCTCGTACAGCGGCAAGCTCTACCGAGTGAAGCGTGATTCGGACAAGTCCTTCAAAGACATCGGGTTGCTGGAACCCGGAGGGGTTGCCGACGCGGCTGCCCAGGATGAGTTCTGCGCCAACACCAAGTGCACCCTCACCAGGGTCTACGACCAGTCGGGCAACGGCAACTACGTCGAGGCCCAGACCCAGGACGCGGAAGACGAATCCGTGCGCCCCAAGGCCGGCAACAACGACATGCAGGCCCCCAGCGCCACCTCCGAGTCTCTCACCGTCGGGGGCCAGAAGGTCTATTCGCTCTACCTCAAGCAGAGGAATGCCTTGTGGCGCAATGGCTCCAAGTCCGGCATGCCGCTCGGCAAGGCTCCCCAAGGCATCTACATGGTGACCAGCGGCAAGCACTTTGGCGACGGCTGCTGCTTCAACTATGGCAACGGTCCCCTCTCACGCACGGTCACTGCGTGCGGCACCATCGACGCCGTCAACTTCAGCAGCAACAAGATCTGGGACTACGGGTCCGGGAACGGTCCCTGGGTCATGGCCGACTTCGAGTGCGGTCTGGTGGCCGGCGGCAAAGGCAAGGTTCCCACCATGAACCAGG
>CAZHUY010000005.1:0-10881 GCA_964535465.1 uncultured Myxococcales bacterium | reverse complement strand
ATCGAGAAGAACAAGGGCACGGGTGACTATGTCCTGCGCGGCGGCGATGCCACGACCGGCAAGCTGCAAACCACCCTGACGGCCAAGCTCCCCTTCAACATGAACAAGGAAGGGGCTGTCAACCTGGGTAGCGGTGGCGACTGCTGCTACAGCAACTGGACCATGAGCCAGGGGACCTTCTACGAAGGCGCCATCGTGGACGGCTATCCCTCCGACGAGGTCGAGGACAAGGTCCACGCCAACATCATCAGCGCGGGCTACAAGGAGCAGTAACTCGACCGTCCGGCCTCGGGCGCGGCGGCTCCGCCGATCGCGCCCGGCAGGTCCAGGCCGCCGCTACGCGAGCGCTTCGCGCAATGTGGTGGCCATGTCCTGTGCCACCTCCTCGATCCTGTCGCTGAGCGGCTCGTCGAAGCCCATGGCTTCGGGCTGGATGCCGATGAGCAGGACGTCCTGAAGCTGAGGATTGGAGGCGGCGACGAAGTCGACGATCACGTTGAGCGGCAGCGCGTGGGTGCAGAAGCTGGCGCCGGAGATGTGCTCGCGCTCCAGCAACGCCACATCCCCCGGCTGTCCGCCCAGGTGGGCGGCGTCGATGATCACCAGGTGGCTGGGCGCCTGCGCCCGGATGGGACCCGTGCAATTCTCTGGAGCGCTCGATCCATAGTGCACGCGCAATCTGCCGGTCGCATCCGGTTTCTCATCCAGGATGCGGCCGATGCGCATACCGACCCCGTCGTCCCCGCGCAGCTCGGCACCCACGCACAGCAGGGCGACGCTACGTGCCGGCTTTAGGCGGTCCCGCAGGAGCGGCTTCAGGTGCTGGAGCGGCTGCGGGCTTGGGCGCTGGGACATGGCTGACCTTCAGTTGGTTGCGATCTACGACCGCAAGCTCGAACTCGTGCGTGATCTCGATGGCCTCCTTGCGGCACGAGTCGGCGCACTGGCCGCAGTAGATGCACTTGCCGAGATCGATGTCGATTTTGAAGGTCTTGTCCGCGATCTTCACAACGGCCAACGCGTTGGCCGGGCAATCGCGCTCGCACAGCTTGCAGCCGATGCAATTATCGGCCTTGAAGACGATGCGCCCACGGAACTTTGCGGGCAGCGAGGTCTTGACCGCCGGGTACAGGTTGGTGGCGGGTTTGGTGAACAAGCCCTTGAGGGCGTCGAACGCCATTGCGCCCGGCAACTTCATCGGACAACTCCCTTCAAGAACAGGTTCAGCACGAGCTGCAAGAGCGCGAGGGGCGCGAGGTACTTCCAGCAAAAGCCGATCATCTGGTCGATGCGCAAACGGGCCATGATGGTACGCATCAGGGAGATGAGCAGGATGAGCGCCTCGACCTTGACCAGGTAGAGCAAGAAGGCCCACACCGGGGGGAGCTCGAGGCCGAAAGGCAAGAAGACCGCGGCGATGAGCGAGGCCCCCACGATCATCTCGATATCGACGCACAAGCGGAACAGCCCCAGCAGGCGCCCGCCGTACTCGGTGAAGGTGCCCGCCACGATCTCGGTCTCCGCCTCGGGGATGTCGAAGGGCACGCGCTCCAGCTTGCCCAGCAACGCCACCATGGCCACGACAAAACCTCCCGCGTTGAGCAGCGCCAGGTGCGGGTGGGTGGCATAGAAGGCGGAGATCTCGCTGATGGACCACGTCCCCGCCAGCATGGCCGGCGCCAGGATGGCCAGTAGCAGGGGGATCTCGTAGGCGAAGAGCTGGGTGATGGCGCGCGCCGCGCCGACCAGCGAGTAGAGCGAGCGCGAGAACCAGCCGCCCAGGAAGAAGGTCAGCGTAGGGATGGTGAGCAGGTAGAGCACCACCACCAGATCGCCGGTGAACGAGAAGAGGGCCTGCGTGCGGTAGATGGGGATGTAGAAGCTGGCCACCACCGTCGAGGTGAGGGCGAAGACCGGCATCAGCTTGAAGATGCTGCGGTCAGCTCCCTCGGGGATGGTGTCCTCTTTGGAGGCGAGCTTGATGATATCGGCCAAGGGTTGGAACCAGGGAGGCCCCACGCGGTTCTGCATGCGCGCGTAGAGCACCCGATCCAGCCATTCACCGCTGAGCGCGAAGCCCACCAGGAAGAGGAATCCGGGAAAGACGAGAATGTTGAGGAGTGCAGTGGCCACTTAGCTTCGTTCCCTCCGGCTGGCAAAGCGACGGCTGAGATCGACCATGTCGACGCCGCGCTTTTGGTAGTAGCGAATGCCGTATTCGCGAACCGCTTCCCAGGTGCGGACGTCGTTGGGGTTGCCGTTCTCGTCGTAGATCTCGATGGCGCGATCGGTGCACGAGAAACAAGGATCGATGGCCGCCACCGTGATGGGCATGTCCGCCAGGTAGCCGCCTTTCATCATCAAGGAGACCGCCTGCATGTTGACCAGGGTGGGGGCGCGCACCTTGACGCGCTCGGGTTTCTCGGTGCCGTTGCCGCGCACGAAGTGAACGTCCTCGCCGCGCGGGGCTTCGTAGCGTGACAGGGCCTGACCCTTGGGGATCTTGCGCGGGGCCTTGGCGGCGATGGGGCCATCGGGCAGTTGCTTGAGGACCTGGCGAATGATTCGGCAGCTCTGCAAAAGCTCGCCCACGCGCACCACGGTGCGGCCAAAGACATCGCAGCTGTCCGCGCTCACCACATCGAAGTCCAATTCGGCGTAGGCGCAGTAGGGATCGTCCTTGCGCACATCGCGCTTGATGCCCGAGGCGCGGGCGGTGGGGCCCGTGATGCCCAGGCGCAAGGCGTCCTCCTTGGAGACGTGCCCGACGTTTTGCAGGCGCGCGGCCAGGGTCAGCTCGGTGGTCGCCAACTCCACGTAGTACTTGGTGCGCTCCTCCAAGAGATCGGTGGCCTTGAGGATGTCGGCCTTCTGCTCGTCGGAGACATCGCGGCGCACGCCACCGATGGTGTTGTAGCCGTAGTTCACGCGGTTGCCGGTCAGGTTGGCCAGCTGGTCCAAGATCAGCTCGCGATCGCGCCAGCTGTACATCAGCAGGGTGTCGAACCCGATCTCGTGGCCCGCGACGCCCAGCCACAGCAGGTGGCTGTGGACGCGCTCCATCTCGCCGACCAACACGCGCAGGTACAAGGCCCGGCGAGGGACATCGATGCTGGCGATCTCCTCCACCGCGCTGATGAAGGCAGTCGAGTGCGAGTGCGAGCAGATGCCGCAGATGCGCTCGAGCAGGTACAGGTCATTGATGTACGAGCGCTCCTCGCACGCCTTCTCCATGCCGCGGTGGTTGTAACCCAGCCGGATGCCCATGTCGGTAACCTGCTCGCCGCGCAGGCTGAGCATGAAGCTGCCCGGCTCCTTGAGCGCGGGGTGCTGGGGGCCAAGCGGAACCCTGACGATGTCGCTCTTGGGTGCCGGCAGATCCTTCAGGTAGCTCATGGCTTGCCCTCCTTGCTCGTGGGCGCGGGTTCAGCCGTCCTGGCTCCCGCGGGCTTCCAGTCCTTGCGCAGGGGGTACTCGCCGTCGGGCCAACCTTCGGGCAGGGGATAACGCGGACCCGGCGGCAGATTCAGGATTTGCGCGCCCAGCAGATCGACGACCTCGCGCTCCGCCAATTCGGCGGTGGGGAAGTACGGGGTCACCGTGGCCGGGCCCGGTCCGTTCTTCGGGGCCTCGGTCACAAGGGTCATCACGATGCCGCTGTCCTGGGCCATGTGGTACATCAGGCCGATGGTCGCGCCCTCGTCGGTCCCGGTGATGGTGCACAGCATACCGAAGGCCAGATCCTGCTTGGCATACAGCATGATGGTGTGCAGCTCCGCCATGGGGACCTTGACCCACATGCGGCGGGCTCGCTGGATGCTGATCTGCTCGGCGAGGAAGGGAAACTTCCCCACCAGCTGCTGTTGGATCTTCTGCTCGGCCTCGAAGACCGGGGCCTTGGGGGCTTCTGGGGCAGGCGCTGCCGCGCCAGCCGGAGGACTTACTGCATCAGCCATGATTGTCGCTCTTCGCTACGGGGGTCTCTGACGCGACCTCATTGCTCCTGCGCACGAGGTGCTCAGGACTAATGATGCCTCGAAGGTGCGGTCGGTCTTGCGAGATGATCTCGCGGGGCCGTTCGATGGGCGCCGCCTTGCCGCTTTCCAGCGCGCCGAGCAGCTTGACCACGCCGTCGATGATGGCTTCCGGGCTGGCCGGGCAGCCCGGAATGTAGGCGTGAACGGGGATGACCGTGTCGATGCCACCCATGACGCTGTACAGGTCGTGGAACACCCCGCCCGAGCAGGCGCAGGTCCCCACCGCGACCACGAACTTGGGTTGCGGCATCTGTTCGTAGATGCGCACCAGGCGGTCGCGAATCTGCCGCGTCACCGCTCCCGAGCACACCAGGACGTCGGCGTGGCGTGGCGTGCCTTTGAGCGCAATACCGAAACGCTCGACGTCGTAGCGCGGGGTGAGCGCGGCCACGATCTCGATGTCGCAGGCGTTACAGGCGCCTGAGTTGAAGTGAATGATCCAGGGCGATTTCAGCCGAGCCCAGGTCACGATGCGATCGACGAAACGCACGGATTACCTCCGGTAGAGCACGAACAGACCGACGACCGCGCCGACCACGTAGATCAGCGCCATGGCCAGGGTCGAGACTTTGGAGTTGGGGACCGTCGTGGCGACCAGGGCCACGACGTGCAGGATGGTGAAGTAGAAGGCGAAGGGGAACACCTGCCCGTAGTCGGGCCGGACCATGGGGGTTCCTTCTTCGCCGCAGGCGTAGGGCTTGGGGTTGGCTTCGTTGCCGGGCGCGGGCTTGTACGAAAGCCGGCCCATGAGGCGCAGCAGGCCCAGCGTGACCAGCAGGATCACGATGAACGCGAGGGGGGGGACGAGGAGATTGGGCATGTCCATGAGCACTAGCCCTTGATGTTCCTAAGGTTGCGCCGGTCGACCTGACCGGTGAGACGGTGACCGGACAGGATGAGTCCCGCCGCCACGACCATGAGCACGACCTCGACGACGATCAGGGTGATGACCAGCGACTGCGCCAGTCCCATCTTGCCGGTGAGCCGGCCAGCCAGGATCAGACCCACGGTCAGCGCCTTGGTGATGAGCTCGAGACCGATGATGAGGCGGATCTGATTGGTGGTGGTGAGGACATAGTAGAACCCGGCAATCCCCACCAGGATGGTGCCTGCCAGGTAGATTCTCAACAGATCGGGGCTCATGACTTCTGTGGCTCCTCGGTATGACTCGGCTCCGCGCCGGATTTGCTCTTGCGCTTGAAGAGCAGGACCACGCCAAAGGCGCCGGCGAGCAACACCGCGATTTGTCCGAACAGATCCAGGGGACGCTGGGACCAAAGCACCTCGCGCACGTCAACGTCGGGCCTGGTGACCGCGGGCACGGGCGACAGGTCCATCTGCATGACGGCCACGCCCACCGCCAGCAAGAGGGGCGGCAGGTACCAGTAACGCTTCAGCCGGTCCTTGCGCGTGGCGCGGACGCTCTCCGGCGTCTCCAGCTCCGATAGGCTGATGGTGGCGATGAAGACGGCCGAGATGAGACCCGCGCACACGCTCAGCTCGAAGACCCCAGCCAAGGGGGCGCCCAGGCGGAAGAGGATCAAGGTCACGCAGATGCTGGCCGCGGCCAGGCCGATGACCGCCCGCAAGCGGTGCGGGGAGAACACGGCCCACAGGGCCGAACCCACCAAGCAGGCGAGGATGACGATATCGAGAATGTGTTCGCGCATCGGATTACCAGGGCAGGGCCTGACTGAGCGCCAGGAAGGACAGCGGTGAATCGATCAGGAAGGGGAAGAACACGCCCGCCAGGATGGAGATGAGGGCCAGGAAGATGGCGGGAACCAGGAAGTCGCCTTTGGCCTCGCTGAGCGTCAGCACCTCGGTCGCGGGTTTGCCGAAGAAGGCCTTCTGCTGCATCACCAGGAAGTAGGCCAGCGTCAGCAGGCTGGCCAGCACGGCGATGACCGCGAAGACCTCGTGGCTCGACTGCCACAGGGCGACGATGATGAGCAGCTTGCTCCAGAAGCCCGCGAAGGGCGGGATGCCGGCGGCGGAGAGCATGGCGATGGTGCTGGTGGCCCCGGTGATGGGCATCTTGCCGGCCACGCCACCCATCCGCCCCATGTCGGTGGTGCCCAGCCGGGACTCCACCGCGGCCGAGTTGACGAAGAGCAGGGACTTGAAGGTCGCGTGGTTGAAGAGGTGGAAGGTCGCCGCCGCGATCCCCAGCGTGGTGCCGGAGCCCAGCGCGAGCACGATGTAACCCACCTGGCTGATGCTCGAATACGCGAACATGCGCTTCAGGTCAGTCTGGCCGATGGCGGCCACCGCGCCCACGATGATCGAGACCGAGCCGGCCACCAGCAGGACCATGGAGAGGCGGTCGTTGGGCGTGTACACGTTCGAGACGATGCGGATGAGGGCGTAGATGCCGCTGGCCTTGGTGACGATGCCCGCCAGCAGAACCGAGACGGCCGAAGGCGAGGCCGAGTAGGCCCCAGGCAGCCACCCGTGGAAGGGCACCATGCCGCCTTTGACGAAGAGGCCCAGCATGAAGAGCACCACGCCCAGTTGGCAGAGGGGCGAGCCGCCCGACAGACAGACACGCACCGCCTGGAATCCCGTGCCCCCGGACGCGAACAGCATGAGCCCCACCGCCGTCAGCATGGCCGCGGTGGCCACGGCCGACAGGATGAGGTAGCGGAAGGCGCCCTCGATGGCCAGCAGATCGCGCTTCATGGCGATCAGGATGAACGAGGCGACGGCGGTCACCTCCACGAAGACGTAGAGCGAGAAGAAGTCGCTCAACAGGACCATGGTGTTCATGCCAGCCAGGCTGACGATGAGCAGGCTCACGAAGTGGCGATACTCTCGGTCATCGGAGATGGTGCCGCCGCCGACCAGTGAGGAGGCGTAGAGCACCACGCCGATGGAAGCCAGCAGCACCTGGCTGAGGCCGTCGGCGACCAAGCCGAAGCCGAGCGTGCTGAGCACGGGAACTTCCAGCGACTGGAGGGCGGGTAGCGCGATGGCGGCGAAAATCTCACCCAGGGCTAAGGCGAGCACGCCCACCGAGTGGGCCGATCGCCGAGACCCCAGCCAGGGGAGGTTCAGCAGCAGCAGGACCGCGAGGGGAACGAGAATGAGAAGCTCGAGCAAGGTCCGACTCCGGGTTACCGACCAATGTAAAGGAGAACCAGGGTCCCGGCGGCCAGGGACCACAGGATGTAGAACGACGTATTACCGGTGTGCGCCGCGCGAATCCCGCGCGAGAGCCAGTTCGTCATGCGGGCAAAGGCCCCGAAAACCCAGTCATTGGCGCGATCCACCGCCCACGCCACACGGCTGAAACCGTGAACCGCCTTGAGGAAGAGTTCGTAGGGGTCGAACCAGCGCCGCTCGGCGCGGTCGTAAACCCAATGCAGCCCCGGGCTGTAATGGATGTGATCCACCGCGTGAATCCCGCCGCCGCCCTGTCTGACGCCGACGATGTGGTTGAAGATCGCGCCCGCCATGACGGCCAGGCTCACGGCGATCAATGTGATGTTGCTGGGCCAGCCCGAGAAGTGATGACCGTGGGCATGGTCCAGCATGGCTTGCGGCAGCATGGGCAGGATCAGGTTGTCGATGGGAAGGTGGTTCCACAGACCGAACACCACACACCCGATGGCGATGGTGAGCATGGGCACCAGCATGAAGCCGTTGGCTTCCTTCACCTGTCGCAGGCCGTCGGGGCGCTTGCCGAAGAAGGCGGCGTGACCCAGCTTGAGGAACGAGGCCGCCGTGAAGAAGGAGCCGGCCACGGCGATGAGATAGAAGATGCTGCCGCGCTCGAGCGCTCCGTCATAGACCAGCTCCTTCGAGAAGAAGCCGTTGAAGGGGGGCACGCCCGAGATGGAGGCGGCCGCCACCAGGAAGCAGATCATCGTGACCGGCATGGCCCGGCCCAGACCGCCCAGCGCCTTGAGATCGGTCGTGCCGGTCTGGTGTTCCACCGCGCCGCCGGTCAAGAACAGGCAGCTCTTGTACATGGCGTGGTTGATCATGTGGAACAGGCCGCCCACGATGCCCACCGGCAGCGCGGTGCCGATGCCGAGGATCATGTAGCCGACCTGGCTGATGGCGTGGAAGCTGAGCAGCCGCTTGTAGTCCTTCTGAACCAGGGCCATCAGCACGGCCAGGATCAAGGTGATGCAGCCGACCGTCATCATCATGGTGCTGACCCAGGAATCCGGCGTCAGGATGAAGAGGTCCAGCGAGATGCGCGCGAGGAAGTAGATGCCCAGCAGCTTCTCGATGCTGGCAGGCAGGAAGGCCATGAAGGGCGCCGGCGCATCCACCGCGGCGTCGGGGATCCAGCTGTGGAAGGGCATGGAGCCGCCCTTGGCGATGGCGCCAATCATCATCAGGATGAAGGCGGCCGTCGCGGCCCCCTCCAGCGGCAAGCGCACCGCCGTCATGGTCATGGTGTGCGCCTGCATGTAGACCAGGCCCACGCCCATCATCAGACACAGATCCGCGACCCCCGAGATGACGAAGGCCTTGGTGGCCGTCTTGTGGGCTTGTCCGCCGCCGATGGCGATCATGCCGTAGGTCGTGCCCAGCAGGCCCTCCCAGAAGAACAGCAACACCAGCAGGCTGTTGGCGAATACGGCGCCGTTGACCATGCCGAGCGACAGCATCATCAGCGTGTAGTGCAGGCGATGGCCGCTGCGGGCGTGCATGAAGGGAATCGAGAACATCGTGACCAGGAGGCCGAAGCCGGCGGCCGCGATGGCGACGAAGCTGGCGCTGTGATAGACGCGCGCCGAGAGCTCGAAGGCGCTGCCCAGCCAGGGCAGGTCCAGGGTCGCCTGGCGACCGAAGGTCATGGCCGCCAGCGCCAGGTTGGCCATGGTGGCCAGTATCGCCAGCGCCTCACGCAGCCGGCGCTGCGTCTCGGGCAAAGCCAGGATGAGCAGCCCCGCGACGGGGGTGACCAGGATGAGGAGCAACAGGTGGAGTTGAGGCGTCATTTGACCATCCCCAACATCTGGGTCACCGCCACCTCGGCCATGGTGCCAGGCCAGTGGATGGCGATCCCGCCGACGATGGACAACACGCCGAGCGCGGCGACGCTGTAAACCATGGTGCGCGAACCTTCCTTGTGCGCCTCGACCCCCGGCTTGCCCAAGAAGACCAGGTTGAAGACGCGGAACAAATAGATGATGGTGAGGAAGGCGCCCAGCATGAAGACCCCGGTGATCCAGGGGTACCCTGCCTCGGCCGCCCCGACCATCACCATGGTCTTGCTGAAGAAGCCCCCGAAGGGCGGCACGCCCATGACCGAGAGCGCGCAGAACAGGAAGGAGATGGCCGTGATCGGCATCTGCTTGATGAGGCCGCCCAGCTTGGTCACGTCCTTGGTGTGGGTGCCGGTTTCTATGATGCCCGCGCACAGGAACAAGCCGCCCTTGGCCAGGCCGTGCATCAGGATGTAGAGCAACGCCCCGGTCACCGCCATATGGCTCCCCGCCGCGAAGCCCAGGAAGATGAAGGCGATTTGGCTGACCGTGCTGTAGGCGATGATGCGCTTGAGGTCGGTGTCCACCAGGGCGGCGCCCGCCGACACCAGCGCGCTGGCCGCGGCGATGACCAGCACCAGCTCATGGCCAAAGGGTGTGATGCTGAAGGTCGCCACGAACAGGCGCGCGAAGGCGTAGACACCGATCTTCACCAGCACCGCGGCGTGGAGCAGCGAGGTGACAGGCGAAGGCGCGACGCCCGCGTCGGGCAGCCAGGTGTGGAAGGGCAGCGTGGCGCTCTTCGAGAAGATACCGGCCAGGATCAGCAGCAGGGCCAGGTCGCTCACCGGCTCGTTACCCAGGCGCTGCTTGATCTCCAACAGGTCGAACGAACCCGTGCGCCCGTGCAGCACGACGAAGCCGATGAGCATCACCAGCGCGCCGAACACCGTCACCAGGAAGGCCTTGTTGGCCCGCGCCACGTCTGTGGGCTTGCGGAAGAAGCCGATCAAGCGCCAGCTGGCCAGGGCCGTCAGCTCCCAGAAGACGAAGAGCAGAATCAGATTGCCCGAGTAGACCAGTCCCATCATGGAGCCCAGGAACAGGACCACCATGAGGTAGTACTCGTTCGAGTGGTCCAGCGTGCGCTCGCCATCCTCGTGGGCGTCGTGCGCGAAATGCCGGGAGATGTAGTCGAACGAGTAGATGACGATGATGAAGCTGAGCAGGGACGAGGCGGAGGCCACGAAGACCGCCAGGCCGTCAGCCACCAGGCGCATGCCGAGCAGGCTCACCGTCACCGTCTTGCCCGCGAGCAGCACGCTGGGAATCAGGGCCAGGTTGGCCCCCACCGCCGCCAACACGAACAACGCGGCGAGATAATTGCGCGCCGTCGGGTTGTACCGGCCGATGAGGGGAAGTAGCAACGCGCCGACTATCGGCACCAGGATGGCAGACAGCAGAAGGAAGGATTCGGTCATGGACTGTACCGTCAGGCTCTACCGAATGCGTCACGAGCGATAGGTTTGCGCGATCCGCAGACGGAAGTGCTGTGGGCGTTGGTAGTGCATTGGCGGCATTATTTCAAGCTCCGTCTTGCGTCCTTGTGCATCCTGAATAATGCAATAGCTCAGAAGGCTCGCCGCGTCGTGGCCTCCGGTGGGCCTGTCCTGGCCGTTCTGTTCTCATTTGGTCGATTATTTGTCGCGTGACCCGAATCTGCGGCGCGAGACTCTCACGCTATCGGGCTGGGTTGTTGCCCAGTAGGGGCCGTGGACTCTCGAGCGAGAACACGGCGACACGGACGGTTCCCCTGGGTGGGTTTCATTTCTGCAGGAAGGAAACGCTATGTCACGACCTCTCGACCTCGTTGCCGTTCTCGCCGCTACCCTGTCGCT
>CAZHUY010000004.1:0-54677 GCA_964535465.1 uncultured Myxococcales bacterium | reverse complement strand
CCGAATCGGCGAAGTCAGCGGCACACGCACCCGCGCCATGGTCCGCGCCTGCGAGGTCTTGCGCTGCTGCGCCCGCTTCTCCACGAAGGGATTGCGGTACTGGCGCGACGGTCGCCGGTTTTCGACCAGCTTCGCTTCGGCGCTATGGGAGGTGCGGGGGGCCATGGTCTTCTACTCGGCCGCGGCGGGTGCGCGTTCCACGTCCAGGGCGAAAGCGGTCACGCCGTTGCGCTTGACCAGATCGATGAGGTCCATCACCTTGCCGTATTCGACGCCCTTGTCGCCGGCGATCACCGCCTGCAGCTTGGGATTGCTCTCGCGCTCGCGCTTCACGTGCTGGGCGATCTCGTCCAGGTTGCTCTCCTTGCCGTTGAGCAAGAGCTTGCCTTCCTTGGTGTAGACCAGGTTGACCGTGGATTCGACGCGCGCCCCGGCGCTGGCCGCCTTGGGCAGGTTGACCTGCATGCTGGCGCGTACGATGGCGGCCGAGGTCAGCATGAAGATGATGAGCAGAACCAGAACGATGTCGACGAAGGGGATGATGTTGATGTTGGCGAGCGGCCCGTCGTCCTCGCCGTTGCCGTTGCTCAAACCAGCCATGGCGATCCCCTACTCTCTCTTGTCGCCCGCGGCCTTCAGCTCGGCCAGCAACAGGCGTGACAGGGCCTCGGTGTTGGTCACCGAGTCCTTCACCATGCCCTTGAACACGTTGTAGGCGATGATGGCCGGGATGGCGACCAACAGGCCGACCGCGGTGGCCACCAAGGCCTCGGCAATGCCGGCCATCACGCCCGAGCTGGCGCTGGCGATGTCCTTGGACAGATCCTTGAAGGCGCGCACGATACCCAGCACGGTTCCGAACAGACCGATGTAGGGCGCGTTGGAGGCCAGGGTGGCCAGGATGGACAGGCGCCGCTCGTACATGCCCTTTTCGCGCGACATGGCGCCGGCCAACAAATCCTCGACCGACTCCGGCCCCTTGTCGTAGCCACGCAGGCCCGCCAGGGTCACGTTGGTCTCCAGGCTGTCGGTCTTGGCCAGCAGCTTGGCCGCGGCCTCGAAATCGCCCTTGTCCAGGTGCTTGGTGAACTCGTCTCGCAGGTTGTCGAAATTGACCTTCCGTCGCCGGTAGAAAATCCAGCGTTCCACCATGACCGCCACCGAGAGCAGCGATAGACCGAGAAGGAGCCAAAGCACCCATTCGGAACGGAAAACCGGAAGGGCTAGGAGGTTTTGAACCAGACCATCAGCAGAAGGGGTCATCTTGACCTCGAATAACACCGCATGGCCGGGTTTCTGTCACCGGATTCTGGTGCACGCAAGCACTCCCTATCCTGCCGGACTTGCGAGGGCTGTTGACGATCTCCCCCGCCGCACGTAGCGTTCGGCGGTGATGACATTTTGTCCTGGAAAGCCCCCCCTGGCGCGCCACTTGGTCCGTCGAATTCTGACCCTTTGCGCGCTTCCCGTCACGCTGCTTTTGGCCGCCAATAATACGGTTTTGGCCGAGAACAAGCCGGTGAGCTTGCTGCAAGACAAGCCGGCCATTGGTCACGAAGGCGTGAAGAATCCGCAACGCCTGACCGACGGCATGTACAGCAACGAAGGCGACGAGTGGTTGACCGACGTCACATCCCGCTTCATGTCGTCGCGGGCCTTTGCCGAGTGGGATCTGGGCAGCCCACAACGACTCCGCTGCGCCCTGGTCCAGGCCGACAACAACGACGTCTACAACATGTCGACGTCGACCGACGGCGTGAACTGGCAGCCGCTGTGGCGCATCGGCACCGAGAACGGCGCGGGCATGCGCCTGCGCAACCAGAAGGTCGACACCCAGGCGCGCTATGTGCGCCTGTCGGCCACGGGCGGCGATGCCCTGTACAGCGTGGCCGAGGTGGCGGTGTACGCCGAATGCCCCAAGGTCTGGCCGCCCGAGTTGGTGCGTACGCGCGGGATTACGGTGGCCGACGCCGTCAACACCAAGGTCGTCATCTTCGGGATCTTCGCCGTCTTCTTCCTGCTGGTTCACCGTCGCAAAGCGGGTCGCTCGCACTACCTGCTGGTGCTGCCGGCGGCGGCTGCGGGCTGGATGCTGGCCCGCGAGCTGGCGGCGCTCTACCCCTTCTTCGATCAAGAGCCGGCCCTGCGCGCCGTCCTGGCCGCGCTGACCGCGTTGCTGGTCATCAAAGAGACCTATCTGAAGGAAGACCTGTCCCCCACGCGCAAGGTGACGATGGCCACCCTGGGCTTCTGCGCGGTCATGGCCTTTGCCACCTACGCCCATTTCGGCGCACCCCAGTACTTCGACGAAGGCAAGGGCCGCCGCACCTTCGTGCACACCTGGGACATGCGGCAAAACTTCCCCACCGCCAAATACTTCGGCGAGGTGGGCTACCACGGCGCCTATCTGGCCAGCTTGGCCGCGTACGCCGAAGACAACCCCGAGTTCGCCCAGCAGCGCATGGCCGACGTGCGCGTGCGTGATTTGCGCGATGGCCAGATTCGCCTGGCCCGCGACCTGGGCGCCGAGATGAGCCAGGCCAAGGCGCGTTTCTCGCCCGAGCGCTGGCAGGCCTTCCGCAAGGACATGCGCTACTTCGCCCACGCCATGGGCGAGGCCGACTACCTGGCCGCCATGCAGGACCACGGCACCGAGGCCACGCCGGCCTGGCTGCTGCCCGCCAAACTGGTGCTGGGGTTCGTGCCCGCCAGTGAAGGCGTGCTGACCTTCACCGGCCTGCTCGATCCGCTGCTGCTCCTGCTGCTCTTCTATGTGGTGGGCCGCACCTTCGACTGGCGCGTGATGATGTATCTGGTGGTCCTGTGGGGGGTGAGCGACTTCCCCAACTGGGGCACCAACATGATGGGCGCCACCCTGCGCCTGGATTGGGTGCTGGCGCTGGGCTTCGGGGTGTGCGCGTTCAAGGCGCAGCGTCCGGTGCTAGGCGGCGCCCTGCTGGCCTACGCCGCCCTGTCGCGCGTGTTCCCCATCACGGCCGTGGCCTTCCTGGCCGTGCCCATCCTTTGGTACGTGATCGATGCCTGGCGCGAGCACAAGCGGGTGCCGCGCTTCGCGGAACTAGGCGACAGCCAGAACCCTGCCCTGCGCGC
Organism: uncultured Myxococcales bacterium; assembly: GCA_964535465.1. GTDB lineage: Bacteria > Myxococcota_A > Polyangia > Fen-1088 > Fen-1088 > Fen-1137. The sequence goes on along the minus strand of CAZHUY010000004.1, from coordinate 51,566 downwards.
CCTGGCCGGGGCGGCGGGCGGCATGCTGGGGATCATGTTGCTCTCTTCGCTGTTCTTTGGCGTGGGCTCGTGGGGGGCGTGGCGCGAGCATGCGCAGACCTTCATAGACGTCCCCTATTCCCACAGCATGGGCCTGCAAACCCTGGTGTCCTTTGACGGCAGCACGACGGCCAGCGCCCTGGCACAGCGACAGACGCCCAACCTGTGGGGCGAATGGGAGCGCGTGCAACACCTCACCTTCAACGCACGCTTCCCCCTGTACGTCCTGGCCTTGCTGGCGGCCACGGCCCTGGCCTTGGTGGCCTGCCGCAAGCGCCACGTGTTCCAGGTCAGCCTCATCGGGCTCGTGCTTGTGCCCTTCTACACATACGCGCCCGGCTCGGCCTTTCAGTTCGTGTTCCTCTTGCCCCTCATGATGGTGGGCGTGGCCGCGCCGGGTGAACGCGACCGTCCCTTTGCCCTGGCCGTGGTGGCCTTGCTGGCCCTGGCCTTCGGCCAATCCCTGAGCTACGCCGAGGTATGGAACGACCTGCGCTACGCCGACCAGAGCATCCTGCTGGTGGCCGCGCTGGCGCTGATCCTGCTCACCATGTTCCGCCGAACCTGGCGACTGGCGCCCTTGTGGGAGAAGGAGTCGAAGGAGGAGGGAGAGGCAGAGGGGGAAGACGATGGCAAGAGCAAGGGCAAGGGCAGCAAGGAGGAGGGCAAGGACGGCAAGGACGAGCACGACAAGGAGGGCAAGGGCGCCTGATCCCGGACCGAGGGAGGGGGGACATCCCCCCTAGTGTCATTCCCGTCGCGGGGTTATTCTGGCACCTGCCATGCGCGTGCCCTCTCCGCACCTTGGGTTCTTCCTGACCCTGTTGCTGATCCTGGCCACTCCGCTCTCCCCCGTCTGGGCGGCCAGCCCGGATGAGCAGGCGGAAGCCAAGGCCCGCTACCAGGACGCGGCGCGCCGGTACGACCTGAAGGAGTATGCCGAAGCCTTGGAAGGATTTCGCGAGGCCTACCGGTTGTCCGGGGATCCGGTGTTCCTCTTCAACATCGCACAGTGCGAGCGCAAGCTGGGCCACAACCAGGACGCCATCGACTTCTACAAGAGCTACCTGCGCCGCCGCCCCGATGCGCCCAACCGAGAAGAGGTCGATCGCCGCGTGGAGGAACTGGAGAAGCTGATCGTCGAGCAGAAAACGACGGCGACGCCCGTCGAGCCTTCGCCGCCCCAGACCGTGACCACGCCTGTCCCCGTGCCTGTGGCAGGACCAGGAACACCGCCACCGCCGGCGACACCGCCGCAGCCGGAGGCGTTGGACCTGACCAGCCAGGCGCCCGAGCCCGCCGCGACCTCGACACCGATCTATAAGACTTGGTGGTTCTGGACCGGGGCGGGCGCGGTGGTGGCGGGCGGAATCGTCACCGCGGTCCTGCTGACCACTGGCAAGAAGACCTCCAACTTCTGCCCCGACTGCAACGAAACAGCAGGAATTCAGCCGTGATGAAGCCACGCAACCTTCTGCCCCTGCTCGCCTTGACGCTCGCGCTTGCCTGCCAAGGCGACCAAGACAAGGACACGGCCATCATCGTCTACGTTCAATCGGACCTGGCCGTCCCCGCCGACATCGATCGGATCACGATCAAGACCACCTCGGCGGTCACACAAACGCCGCTGCATGAATACACGTTCATGTTGGGGCCGGGCACCGAACGGGTGATGCTGCCGGTGCGCGAGGGCCTCTACCCCACCAACAACAGCCAAGCCGCCATCAGGATCGAGGTGCAGGGCCTGCTGGGTCAGGTCCTGGTCGTGGTTCGAAGCGCTGTGCTGTCGTTCGTTCCGGACAAGAGAGTCGTCATCGACCTGTCTCTGCTGGCCTCGTGCAGGGATCGGGCGTGCTCCTCCGGCCTGACCTGCGGCCCCAATGGGTGCCAGCCCGAGACGGTGAAGGGTGAAGACCTGCCCGTCTACCAGCCGGGGTTGATCCCCCCGCCATCCAGCCCCGATGCCAGCGTCGCCGATGCGAACGACGGCGACGCGCGGGAGGCTGGCGGAGACCAAGCCAAGGATGCCGCCCAAGACACTCCGTTGGCCAGCGCTGACGCTTCCCGCGACAGCGCGCTGGACACGCCCGTGTCGACCGGAACAACCACCGAGACGGCGACTGAAGGCGGGACCGGCAGCGTGATGACCGAGACGGGAACGGGGAGCGAAACGGGTCAGCCCCCTGCCAGCACTTCGACGGGAACAGGGACGTCCACCGGGGCCACGGGAACAGAGATTTCGACGACCGGCCAGGCCACGGCGACGGTCACCGGTTCAAGCGCGACCGCCACCGGACCCAGCTCCACGGCCACGCAAACATCCGTGGCCACGGCCCAGACCGGTACCGGCACGAATACCGGCACAGGCACCGGCACGGGCTCCAGCACAGGCACCGGCACGGGCACCGGCACAAGCACCGGCACGGGTACCGCAACCAAGACCGGCACGATGACGATGGTGGGAACCACCGTCATCACCGCGGTGATCACGGGCACGGCCAGCACCACGACCAGCTTCAACGTGACCGTCCCGAGCACGGCCACCGGCACCGTCACCGACATCATCACCAGGACGGCGACCGCAACGCGAACCATCAGCTTGACCTATTCGGTGACCGCCACCAGCACCGCGGCGTCCACCAGCACCGCGACCTCCTCGGCGGCCGCTATGGCCATGACCTATCTGCCGCTCGCCAATTCGGCAGGAGGAGATGAGTCGGGCAGGTACTTCTGCGGCACCGGCGTGTACGAGAAGAAACTGCCCTGCAACGCGACGCTGTACAGCGTGGCGGCCGGAGACGGCAATCTGTTCTCTGCCAGCAGCACCCGCTTCGTGATCCCCAACAGCCACGGCCGCATCAGCGATTGTGCCTGGACCCCGACCCCGACCGGCCAGCTCAGCATCAGTGTCTGGGTCAAGCCATCGCAGTTCACTGGAAGCAAGCAGAGCATCGTGGCGTGGAACTTCGGCGATGTTCAGCTCTACATCGATGACGGCGGCCATGCGGCTTGCCTGCCGCTGGACACGTCGCCGCCCAGCAACACCATCCTCCTGACGCCCAACCAGTGGTCGCACATTGTCTGTACCCAACAAGGCACCACATGGCGGCTCTACGTGAACGGCAGCGCGAACAGTGTGTCCAACACCGGGCGCAGCCCATTCCGTAACCCTCAACCAACCCCGAACGTCGTCAACTGTCTGGGCTACTGGTACATGAGCGGTTGGGATCTGACCAACACTCAGGATCCGTGCGTCGTCACCAGCCAGACCCCCGTCCGCTTCGCTGGCGATGTCTCGATGTTGCGCATCTACCACGACTACACGTTGAGCGCTCTGGAGGTGGACAACCTGCACCTGTGCAACAACACGGCTTGCACCGGCACCGTCATCAAGACGGGGACAGCCACGGCCAGCACCACGGCCACAGATCCCATCACCCTCACCGCCACCGCCACGGGCACGACCGTCGGCACCATCCCAGCCACCACCACCCAAACCGCCACGGGCACGGTGAGCATCACGGAGACGCGCATCGCCACCATGACCGCCACCGTCACTCAGACCGGCACGCAAACCCTGGGGGCGCACCGGCTCCCGGGTAGGTGAGACTTGTGGGGGCCGCCCCCCTACCCCTGGCGTCCGCGATCCTCGAGGGTAGACAGCTCCAGCTCCAGCGCCTTGGTCGACAGCCGAATCTCGAGAAAGGAAAAGGCGAGCGAGATCATCAGCAAGACCATGCTGATGGCGAACACGATCTTGCCTGTCAGCGTCCAGCCGGCGAACAACAAGAACATGCAGCCCACGCAGCCGAAGATCCCGACAACCGCGAAGGACTGCATGCGGCGGATGAGAGACAGCCGATGGCGCAGATTCTCGATCTGGCCCAGCACGACGCGATCGCGGGTTTCGGCATAACGGACGGCCAGGCCGCGGATCAGCGTGGCCAAGCCAAGGAACCGGTTGGTGTAGGCCAGCAGGAGCAAGGTAATGGCTGGGAACAGCAAGGCGGGTGTGGCGACATCGATCTGCATGGCGCCAGTCTAGCGCACGACCAGCAGACCTCAGCGCCGGGACCCCACCCACCTGCAACTTGCGTCCATCGTTCCTTGGCCCGATTCTAGAGGTATGGACATCCCCATCATGCGCCTGGCGCTCGGCGACGCGGAGGTCGAGGCCGCCAGCCGGATCATACGTTCGGGCTGGATCGCCCAAGGCGAGGAGGTGGCGGCCTTCGAGCGCGAATTCGCGGCGGCCGTCGGGGCCAAGCACGCGGTGGCCACATCCAACTGCACCACGGCCCTGCAACTGGCCCTGCGGGTGGCGGGCGTGAGGCCGGGCGACGCAGTGGCCACCGTCAGCCACAGCTTCATTGCCACCGCGAACTCGGTGCTGGCCGTAGGGGCGCGCCCGCTGTTCGTCGACATCCAGGCTGCCACCTTCAACATGGATCCCGAGGCGCTGAGCGCCGCCCTCACGCCGGCGACCAAGGCCGTTCTCGTCGTCCATCAGATCGGCCACCCCGCGGAAATGCCCGCCATCCTGGCCATCGCCAAGGCGCGCGGCATCCCCGTCATCGAGGACGCGGCCTGTGCCCTGGGCAGCGAGATCCGCATGGGCGAGGAGTGGCAGCGCATCGGTCGGCCGCACGGCGTGCTGGCCTGTTTCTCCTTTCACCCGCGCAAAGTCATCACCACCGGCGACGGCGGCATGATCACCACCGCCGATCCCGCCCTGGCCGCTCGCCTGCGCCTGCTGCGCCAGCACGCCATGGAGATGACCACGTCCAAGGATCCCATGCACGTCCCCGCCGACACCTACAGAGAGGTGGGCTTCAACTTCCGCATGACCGACCTGCAGGCCGCCGTGGGCCGGCCCCAACTGGCCCGCCTGCCCGCGATCATCAAAGAGCGCCGCGCTCTCGCCGCCCGTTATCACGAGGCCCTGGCCCAACACCCGTGGCTGGAGCCGCCCAGCGAGCAGCCGTGGGCGCGCAGCAACTGGCAAAGCTACGCCGTGACCCTGCGGCCAGCCTGCAAGAAGAGCCAAACCGAGATCATGCGCTCGCTGCAAGACCACGGCATCTCCGCCCGCCGAGGCATCAACAACGCCCACACCCAACCGGCCTACCGCCAGGCTCCCTGGACCTGCGGCTCGCAACCCTGCGATCCCGCCGATCACGAACTGGGCTGGTGCCGTCGTCTGGAAGCCAGCCAACAAGCCCGCGACCGCACCATCCTCCTGCCCCTCTTCCAAGGCATGAAGCCCGAGGAACAAGACCACGTCATCGCGTGCCTGCACAAGCTCGTGCCCGCCCCGTAGCGAGGACGTGTCGGAAAAGTGCGAAACTCTGAGGGGCCGGCGCGCGGCTAGCGTGGGCGTGGGCGTGAGCGGTGGCGTGAGCGTGTCCTTGGGGGCAAGCGGCACGCGAGCCGCGACCCACGGATCGCTCACGCTCTCGCCAGCCGCCCTCCCTAAGGGGCTTCGGGACGGAAGGCCCGCCCCGTCCCCCCTCGCTTCGCTCGCCCGTCGCGCGAGCCGGGATACGCTGGTTGCTAACGCTCACGCCCACGCTGGCCGGAGGGCAGCTTCGCCTTGGAGAACGTCATCCGCCCCGGCCAGGCGACTTCGCAGCGCCTTGCGGCCGCTTTCCGGGTTAGCCTATACCTGCCCCTAGCCATGCCCTCCCACCATTTCGCCGCCCTGCTCCTCATCGTCCTCTCCTCGGCATGCATCGGGCGGCTGCCCCACGCCGCCGACCAGCAAACCACCCGCGCCGAGCGTGGACAGGGCAACACCGGGGTGCGTCGCTCCGACGATGTATCGGGCCTCCCGATTCCACCCGGGCCGGACAACCTGCCTCGACCAGCGGGAAAACCGGGGAATCTGATCGTCCTGCCATGGGCGGGATTCAAGGCCGCGGTGACCTACACCTTCGACGACGGATCCTCCTCTCAGATCGAGCACTACGACGAGCTGCAGGCGCTGGGCGTGCCCGTGACCTTTTACCTGACCACCGGCAGCCCCGATGCCGCGAACCCGGTGTGGGCGCGCGCGCTGAAGGACGGCCACGAGCTGGGCAACCACAGCAAGAGTCACGCGCAAAGCGGGCGTGCCAGTGACCTCGACGCCGCCACCGACTTCATCAAGCGCCGCTTTGGCGTGACCGCCTGGACGATGGCCTCGCCCTTTGGCGATCCCAGCTACCCGCCGCTCGCCGGCCGCCGCTTCCTGGTCAACCGCGGCGTGGTGCCCGGGCTCATCGGGGCAAGCGACAACGTGGATCCGTTCGACCTTCCTGCCTATGGGCCACCCCAACAGGCCCCCGCCAGCATGCTCAATGCGCAAGTGGAGACCGCGCGCACCAACGGTAAGTGGCGCGTCTTCCTGTTGCACGGCTTCGAGGGCGGCCACGATGGCGCCTACATGCCCATCAGGTTCGCCGACTTCGCCGCCAACGTGAACTACGCCAAGATGCGCGGCGACGTGTGGATCGACAGCATGGTGGCGGTGGCAGCCTACTGGCGCGGGCAGAGACTCGTGACGGCCTGCCAACCCAAGAAGACCGGCACCATCACCACCTGGACGTGGGCCGTGCCCGCGCACTTTCCTCCCGGAAGATACCTGCGCGTCCGCGTCGACGGCGGGACCCTTTCGCAAAATGGTCAGGCCCTGCCGTGGAACCCGCACGGCTACTACGAGATGGCCCTGGACGCGGGCAGCCTGACCCTGTCCCCAGACCTGGCCGGTAGCCCGGCGGACGACGAGAGCTCCCCTACTGCGTTCTTGCGCAGTCCCTCGGTGCCTTGAGCACACTGAACCCGTTCTGGTCGAAGAGGATCAGGTCGGCCCGGCCGTCATGGTCCAGGTCAGCAAGGCGTGCCGGGGTGTAAGGGGCACCGGGCGCGCTGGCCTGAGCGAAGCTGCCATCGCCTCGGCCCAGCCAGTACGTGATGCCGTTGGTTCTGGAGCCGGGCAGCATCAAGTCCAAATGGCCGTCGCCGTCCACGTCGCCAACCGAGAAGTCGGAGACCTCGGCGCGATCGTCGTAGGGATAGAGCTTGGGCGCGGCAAAAGCGCCACCCCCGCTCCCCAGCAGCACGCCGATGGCCGGGGATAAGACGTCCTCGCGCAACCCAAGCACGGCCACATCGACGATACCGTTTTCGTCGAAGTCGCCCACCTCAGCCCAGATGCCCGCGTCGCTGATGCTCTTGGCGGTCGCAAAGGTGCCATCCCCCTTGCTGGCCAGATAACTGACCGACCCCGAGCCAGCCACCAGCAGGTCCTTTTTGCCGTCGCCGTCCATGTCCACGGCGAAGATCTGGCCCGGACCGCTGGGCACGGGGTAGTGGGTCGCGTCCCCATAGCCGTTGCCCCCCTGACCCTGGACCACGGTGACGTCGCTCGCGGCTCGGCTGGCGGCGGCGTAGTCGATCTTGCCGTCGCCGTTCCAGTCGCCCAGGACCAAGGCGTCCATCATGGTGTCGAAGTTGTAAAGGCCGGTGGTGTGGCTGCCATCGGCTTTGCTCAGCACCAAGCAGAGGTTCTTGGCCCTGTTGCTGCCGATAGCGATGTCCTGTCGGCCATCACCGTTCAGATCAGCCACGGCAAACACCGAGCCCGCGTCGGCGGGGATGTCCCATTGCTGCTCGGAATCCCAGCGGTACTTGCCGGTGAAGATGCTGAGCAGGTTGTACCCCGTCTTGTGTCCCAGGATGTCGTCCAGGCCATCCTGATCCAGATCGGCGACGATCAAGCCGGAGAGCGCCGCGCCCGCCTCGACCCCCACCCCACGGAAGATCCCCTGACCCAGGCCCAGAAAGATACGTACGCCTTCTGACATGCGGCTGGCCCTGGCCACGTCGAGACGGCCGTCCCCGTCGAAGTCGCCCAGGGCGATGGCGTCCATCTCGCCCACGGTTGTCGTCTGCGGCAAACCCAAGACGCGGCCATAGCTGGACGAGAGAAGGACGTGCACGTCGGTCCCGCGGGGCGCGCTGCCCACCACCACATCCAATCGATCGTCGGCGTCCACGTCGGCAAGGATGAGCGGTCCTTGCGCTTTGGGCACAGAGATCCCCGCGCGGCCTTGCGGGTAGTGGTTCGCCGGGCGCTGCAAAACCACAACCTGGTTGTTCGCGTCCACGACGATGTCCGCTTTGCCATCGTTGTTCAAATCGCCCACGGCCAAGGCCGAAAGGCCCTCCACGGTTTGCAGCAACTGGGGCGCCTTGAATGTGCCGTCCCCTACGCCGAAGAGGGCGTGGATGCGGCCGTCCTTCACGCCCGCGACCACCAGATCAGCCTTGCCGTCGCCATCCAGGTCGCCGCTCTCCAGCAGGGTCACCGGGCTGTCGAGGCCGTAGCTGGTGGCCGGGGCAAAAGCGAAACCGGCTGCGCCCAGCAAGATCTTGACCGCATTGTCAGCCCCGAGGACGGCCACATCCACCCGGCCGTCCGCATTCAGATCGGCGACCAGGGGTTTGCCGGCCGCGGACACCGGCGTGCTGTGGGCCGGGCCGAACAGGCCGTCCCCCGAGCCCGGCAGCACGACGATGGCATCGCGCGCAGACGAAGCCGCCAGCACATCCAGCTTGCCGTCGCCGTCCACGTCCGCCGCCGCCAGCTGCCCGACCACGTCCGCCGCCAGCCTGCGCTCGGCCGCGAAGGTGCCATCCCCCTTGCCCAGGAAGGTCGCGATGCCCTCGCCCAAGGTGACGAGGTCGAGCTTGCCGTCGCCGTCGAGATCCGCGCTGACCACGCTGGAGGGCTTCTCGGGCGCCGCCAAGGCAGGTAGCGCCGGGAAGAGAAGTCCACAGGACAGACACCCCCCCGACGTACAACCGGTCCCTGCCGGGCAAACATGGCCACAGGAGCCGCAGTTCTTGTTGTCCATGGCCAGGATCACGCAATCGCCCGCGCACAGGGCCTTGCCCAGCTCGCACATCGTCTCGCAGCGACCTTCTTGGCAGACCTGGGCGGCGTTGCAGCCAAAGCCCCCGCAATTGCGCGGGTCGCTTCGCGGATCAGCGCACACGCCGCTGCCTATCTGTTTGAGCGGCAACTGGCAGGCCTCGGTGCACACCCCTTCCGAACAAGTGGCTTCACACACGTTTCCACAGGCGCCGCAGTTCATGGGATCCTCGGTCAGATTGGTGCGACGACCGAAACAGGTCGAAGGCCGGGGACCAACCAGATCCCGCCCCAGGTTGGCGTCGACCACGACCGCATCCACCTTGCCCGCACCCACGTCCGGGGCATCACCCGCGCCCCTGTCGGCGGCCCTGTCCCCGAACGTGTCGCGGCCCAGTCCATCCGCCGAAACCAGCGAACCATCCGTCATCCCCGTCCAGGGTGCATCCACCTGCGTGGGTCCAGCATGAGCATCCAGGTTTGCGTCCGCCAGAACCGCCGAGCCATCAAACGCGCCCCCGCCGGCCTCAGGTGCGGCGGCGTCCGCAAGAACGAGAGCATCGCTCTGCACCTTCTTCTCCTGGCCGCACGCACAGAAGACACTGGCGAGCAAGACAAGGGACATCACGAGCTTGGTGGATTGGTACATGGGTCCTTTCCTTGAGGCAGAGGGGATGGACGCGTCTGCCTGGACATCCATTCCAAAGGCCGAGCTCACTGGTACTTCTCGTCCTGGCAGAAACATCGGTCCGCCAGGCAATCTACATCCTCGTCGCCCACCGGAGCGATTTCCCCGCCTCTTCATCCCTGACGTAAGGGAAGCAAGGCGCGCCAGCGGGCGGCAGGTCGGTTTGCGGGGGCGGAAGGAGCCGCTCCGCGGCTCGTCTGCGAGACGCGGATGCCAGGCGACGATCGAGTCCATCATGGACGGGCGCGGCGGGAATTCCCTCACCATTTCGGCCCCCCCGGCGCCCGGCCGGTGATGGACGTCCCCCGCAAGCCGATCTGACGACCGCCAGCGCCTTGCGGCCGCTTTCCGTGATGGCTAAACGCCGATCTTGAACCCGATGTCGATGTCACAACCGGCGATGCCACCGCGTAGGCCCCAGTTCTCGCTGGGCACCTCCTGCAACACCACGAGGACGTCGGTTCTGGGGATCCCGGCGGCCTCGAAGCTGTCGACCAGGCTGCGGTAGAGAGCACGCTTGGCGTCAAGCGAACGGCCGGCGAACACCGTCAGGGTCACGATGGTGAACCTCTCGCCGCGGTTTCCCGGGATCTCGAAGTCCTCGGGGGCGTGCTCGATGAACCTCTGGGCCCGGTCGTGGTCGGGGATCTTGAAGCAGTCCACCAGAGCCCGGTGGGCCCCGTCCAACAGGGCCTTCTTCGTCGCCGGCGCCAGCCCGCGCCGGGTTTCGATTGTGACGAGCGGCATGCATTAACCCATAGCACACCCGGCAAGGCTCTTGGCCCTGGGGTGGGCTCGTCGTACACTGCGTTTCCCATGCTTGACATCCGCCTGATCCGAGACAACCCCGACGAGGTGCGCGCCGGTTTCGCCAAACTGGGCGCCACCGTGGACTTCGACGCCGTTTTGGCGTTGGACCAAACCGTTCGCAAGCTGAAGAACGACTCGCAGACCATCCAGGCCGAGCAGAATCGCCTGTCGCGCGAGATCGCCAAGGCGCCCAACCCGCAGGCCCGGGAGGAGGCCAAGGCCAAGGGTGCCGCGTGCAAGCAGCAGCTGGAGGCCCTGGTCGCCGATCTGGCCGCCAAGGAGCAGCTCTTGGAAGAGAAGCTGCTGGAGCTGCCCAACCTGCCCCACCCCTCGGTGCCCGTCGGCAAGGACGACACGGAAAACCGCGTGGTGCGCGAAGAGGGGGTGAAGCGAGACTTCGACTTCGCCCCGCAGGCCCACTGGGATCTGGGCCCGCGCTGGGGCGTTCTCGACTTCGACCGTGGGGTCAAGGTCTCGGGCTCGCGCTTCTACATCCTCAAGGACTGGGGCGCGCGCCTGCAGCGGGCGCTCATCAGCTTCATGCTGGACCTGCACACCAGCAAGCACGGCTACACCGAGATCCTGCCGCCCTACATGGTCCGCCGCGAGGCCCTGGTGGGCACGGGCAACCTGCCCAAGTTCGGCGAGAACCTGTACCGCGACGCCGAGGAAGACTTCTGGTTCATCCCCACCGCCGAGGTGCCGGTGACCAACCTGTACCGCGAGGAGATCCTCGAGGGCGACAAGCTGCCCATCAAGCACGTGGCCTACACCGCGTGCTTCCGCCGCGAGCAGATGGCCGCCGGCCGCGATACCCGCGGCATCAAGCGCGGCCACCAGTTCGACAAGGTCGAGCTGGTCAAATTCGTGCGTCCCGAGACCTCGATGGACGAGCTCAAGGCCCTGCTCAGCGACGCCGAAGACGTGCTCAAGGCGCTGGAGTTGCCCTACCGGGTCATCGAGATGTGCACCGGTGATCTTTCGTTCTCGGCCATGGTCAAGTTCGACCTCGAGCTGTGGGCCCCGGGCTGCAACGAGTGGCTCGAGGTCAGCTCGTGCTCGAACTTCGGCGAGTTCGAGGCCCGCCGGGCCAAGATTCGCTTCCGCGACGGGCAGGAGAAGACCCGCTTCGTGCACACCCTGAACGGCTCGGGCCTGGCCCTGCCCCGCACCCTGATTGGTGTGATGGAGACCTACCAGCGCGCCGACGGCAAACTAGACATACCGGCCGTGCTTCGACCATACTTTGGGGGTCGCGAAACTCTCGGGTAGACGGACTTGGAAGGCAAACCCCTCGCTCTCGCCGTGCTCGTGGCAGCCGCCTTGGCCATCGGCGCGGGCACCCTCGCCCTGCACGCCAGCAGCACGCCGCCGCCAGCCCCCGAGCGACCCCGTCCGCCCCCACCCGTGTCGACGCTGATCAACTCGGAGCTGCGCTTCTCGCCCGTGTACTACCGTACCCAGCTCGAGCAGGATGCCAAGGCCTTCGGCATTCCGCCGGTGTCCTGGGACGAGATCATCCAGCCCAATCCCTATTTCGATGAGCTGAAGAAGAAACAACGCCTGCGGGTCAAGGCCCCCATCGAGACGCGTCACCTGAAGGTGTCGCTCGAGATCAACAAAGCCGTATCGATCATGGCGGGTCAAAGCATCAACGTGGATCATCTGATCCTGCGCATCGAGAACCGAACGCCGGTCCATCTCCTCTACCGAGTCCAGACCAGCGTCTCCGACAAGAAGCGCTGCACGCACAAGGGCGAGATACCCCACAACGCCATGTCCCTCGCGCCCAACCAGACCATCATGCGCACGGAGTGTCTGTACCGCCGCGACGAAACCGTGGAGATCAACCGCATCGAGGTCATCGAGGTGCCGGCTATCTCGGCCTTCTACGCCTCGCGCCTGCCGCTCAACCCCACCTTATACGATCCACGCACCTTTTCGGGGCATGTGGGTTTCCGCGGCCAGGACACCTGCCAGCAGACCTTCTCGTGGCGAGAAATCAAGGAAGGTGTCGACCAGAAACACTTCGGGTGGCGCGACGTTCTCGACTTCTACGCACGCCACAGCTGCAGCGAATACTCTTTCTTCAAGACCTATCGCTACCGAACCGACGCCAACGCGCCGCTGCCCGCGCGCCCTCTCGACTAGACGCGCCTTTTTGGATAGACTGCCCCCTCGTTGTCATGACCAAGGCCGACCTCATCGCCATCATCGCCGAGAAGCTCAAGTTCCCTTGGGCGCGCGCCGAGCTGCTGGTGGATCAGATCTTCTCCTCGATGTCGGACGCCCTGTCGCGCGGCGAGGGCATCGAAATCCGGGGCTTTGGCAGTTTCACCGTGCGCGAGTACCGCGCCTACGACGGCCGTAACCCGCGCACCGGCGCCACCGTTCACGTCAAGCCCAAGCGCCTGGCCTTCTTCAAGGTGGGCAAGGAGCTGCGCGAGCGCGTGAACGCCGGAAACCGCAAGCCCGCCGAACGGGTGAGCGCGGCGTCGGAACTGTAAGGTCCTTCGACGATCGGCTTGGTTCGTCCCACCAGGTGGTCATCTCCCTCGCTCCCGACGATCCCGTTGTACCCAGCTGGGCAAGTCGGCGGCGGGGCGGCCGTGAGCTTCGCTTGCGTCTCGCTCACATCCGCCTCCTGAGGTGAACACGCGGCAGCCACCGCGATCAGCGACATGCGCGGGCGCATTCTCTTTCGGGGCCGAGAATATTCAACCGTGTTGGCGGGCCGGGCGAAGCCACATGGGCCTGAAGAAGCAAAGGCGCCGACCGCCTCTCAGTCGAACGTCACCTCGACGGTAGCGAAAGCGAGGATCGGATTCGGGTCGAACCAGGTTACTGGTCGCAGCTGCCCTTCTCGATGTAGGGCGAACGCACCGACGTGTTCTTGATGCTGTTGGCGTCGTTGCTGGCGACCTCCAGGCCCCAATTCGTCAAGCCGGCGAAGGTGCCGTCGCTGGTCATGTCGAGCATGCCCGGGCAATCGTTGTTCTTGACCGCCCCCCACGACCAGGCCAACCAGCTGATCTCCTTCTCCTGGGCCACGGCCATCAGCTCTTTGACATTGTACGAGCCGTGCGTGCAGACGTTGACCCGGGTGTCGGCGAACTCCCCCACGATCAGCGGCAGTTTCAAATCATCCACCACCTCGGTCAGGTGCCTGCGGGTGAGGGCGCCGTCGGCATCGTCCCAGTAGGTGTGAATGCTGAGCATGGTGTTCTTGAGCGGATCGGAGGCCACCACCACATCGCCGGAATACCAGATGGTCTGGATGCTGCTGCCCCATCCGGCCGAATCGACGATGAGGGGGAACTTGAATCCGGCATCGCGCAATCGCTTGATGGCGGTGGCGTAGGTGCCTTCGAACTCGTCCGAGGGGACACTGCCGTCTCCAGCCTCGTTGCCGATGTTGAGCAGGATCTTGTCCGCGTATTTTTGCAGGACCTCTGCCACATCCGCCTTGGTCCAATAATCGACCGCCGCGGGAATCTCTGCGAGCTTGCCCGTGGTGTCGTGGTTCTCGACCATGGGAATCATCTTGTTCTCCAGGGCGTTGCTGATGGTCTTGTCCAGGTCCGAGGCGCTGCTCCCCTTCGCGCTCCACACGATGCGCACCACGTTGGCGCCGGTCTTGGCGATCTCCTGGTAAACGGAGGCGCCGGTCTTGTCGGAGCTCCAGACGATCATCTCGTTCACCCCGCGCAGGACGACCTTGTTTCCGCAGGGATCCTTCAGGTGGCGACCATCGACGGTGAAGGTCTTATTACCCTCCGACCCGCCGCCACCGCCGCTGCCGCCGGCGGCGCCACCTCCTCCTTCTTCCTCCTCCGAGGTCGAAGCGCAGGCGGACAGCAGACAAGCCAAGGCCAAGAGACGAGGGGAACGAGGCGAAACCATGGGGACTCCTCAACGAGAATTGCCAGGAATGCTAGGCGAACTGGTCGGCCCAAGGCCAGAATCTTGCGGGCGCGCTGTCGATTTCCGCGCCACTTCTCACTTTTTGCCACATTTCGCTCTTGTGACTTGGCCTTCAGGTTGGGCCGGGTAGATTGTGAGCTCATGACTCGGCCATCGATCCCATCTCATGCCGCCGTCATCTCCCTCATGGCCCTACTCGCGTCGCCGGGGTGCTCGGGCGGCGACAGCGAGCCCGGCGCCTCCGGCGGGAACGGGGGTGGCAGCGGCGGCGTCTCCGGCAAGGGAGGCTCGTCTTCGCCGGGACCGCAAGGCTGCCCCGACTGCCAACACGGTCGCCTGACCGGGGTCAACTGGTTCGGCTTCGAGACCACCAACTACTTTCCCCACGGGCTTTGGGCGCGTGACTACAAGTCCATGCTTCGCCAGATCAAGGATCTGGGCTTCAACAGCGTGCGTTTGCCCTGGTGCAACGACATGTTGACCGCGACGCCCACCGGCATCCAGGTGAATGCCTACGGCACCGACCCCTACACCAACGAGCCGCTCAACCTGGATCTCGGTGGTCTCACCTCGCTGCAGGTCATGGACAAGATCCTGGACGAGTGCAACCGCATCGGGCTCAAGGTGATCCTCGACAATCACTCGCGCGCCCACGACGGCTACATGCAGGAGACCCTGTGGTACACCAAGGACCACAGCGAAGAGAGCTGGATCTCGGATTGGGTCATGCTGATCGAGCGCTACAAGGACAACCCCGCGGTGGTGGCGGCCGATCTGAAGAACGAGCCCCACGGCAACACCACCCAGGGCATGAAGCCGCCCGCCACCTGGGGCTACGACCAGGATGGCTACGGCACCACCGACTGGCGCAAGGCCGCGGTCAAGTGCGGCCAGGCCATACTGAAGGTCAACCCCAAGATCATCATCATCGTGGAGGGGGTCGAGAACTACCGCGGCGACAACTACTGGTGGGGCGGCAACCTCAAGGGCGTGGCCGACTATCCCATCGAGGACAGCGAGATCCCCTCGTCCAACCTATGGTACTCGGCCCACGAATACGGGCCCGAGGTGTACAACCAGACCTGGTTCTCGGACAGCAGCTTTCCCGACAACCTGCCTGACATCTGGGACAGCAAGTTCTGGTTCATCCACAAGGAAGGCATCGCCCCGCTCTTCTTCGGCGAATTCGGCATCAAGGAGGCCTCCGCCGCCGACCCCAACAACACCGCGCACAAGTGGCTGAAGGCCTTCATGGAGTACGTCGGCAAGGACTCGAACTGGACCTTCTGGTGCATGAACCCCAACTCGGGCGACACCGAGGGCATCCTCAAGGACGACTGGGTCAGCGTGAACCAGGCCAAGTACGAGATGATCCGGCCGTACCTGGCCACGGACTAGGGCCTCGACCGGGGCGTAGTGATTGCAGCTGGCGCTGTGGATTTCGTGCGATGGCGAGGCGCGAGGAGAGCGCAAGCCGTAGCTATGTAACCGACGAGCAACGAAGCCAGCGCGCGAAAGACCAAGCCAGATGCGAGCAGTACGCATCGGTCGAGGCACCAGCAAACTCCCTTCACGCCAGGCGCACGACCAGACCGCGATCCGCGTCCACCAACACCAGATCGCCTTCGCGCAGGACGCGGGTGGCCCCCGCGGCGCCTACCACCGCGGGGAGCTGGCGCTCGCGCGCCTGGGTGGCCACGTGGTCCAGCGGGCCGCCGGTTTCGACGACGAGGGCCGCCGCCACGATGAGGGGCAACTCGCTGGGCAGCAGGGTCGAGGCCAGCAGGACCTGATCCCGGGCCTGCTGCGGGCGCCCTGCACGATGGACCACCACACGGCCCACGGCGCGACCGCCGGTGCCCACGCCCTTGATGGTCGTCGTGTCGGCGGCGGTCACCACAGGCGGCGGTTGCGCGCAGGCTGCCTGCCAGGCGGACCGCCCCGCTTCCGCTTGTTCTTGCAGGCTGGCGGGCGCCGGTGTTCCCGAGTCCAGGGCGCGCACCAGCTCCAAGGGCAGGAAGAAGACATCGTCCGGCCGGGCCAGGGTTCCCTGCTCCACCAGCCGATTGCCCCCACGCAAGAGCGCGCGGCGCAGCGCCGCCTGGGCACGGGCGTACAGCCAATCGTCCTCCTCGCCAAGCGCGACCGCCTGTCGCGCCAGGGCCAGCAGCTCGCGGAATTCGGCGTGTCGCTCGGGGCGGATCCGGGCTTCGACCGCCGCCGCGGCGCGCTCGTGGTCGGCCGTCGGGCCGGGCGGCGTCGACGTCTCGGCCGTCCCCAAGCACCCAGGAGATTCGTTGCACGTGGGAGTCGCCACGTCCCACACGGGGCTCTCGTCTCCGAACAGCTCGAGGTAGCGCTGGCGCGCCTGCGCGGCCGCCTGCGGGTCGTCCGCCGCGCGCAAGGCCGCGGCCCGTTGGCGGCGCTCGCTGGCCACAGATGTCACGCCGGTCAGCAGGTGCGCAAAGTCGAACAGCCCGGCGGACCCCTGCTCGCGCAGAAAATCCCTCAGCCGGGTGCGTGCCGAGCGCAGGGCCGGCTGGATCACGCCGAAGATCGGCTCGTGAATGCTCACGAACAGATCCAGCGCGCCCTGCAGGGATGGCTCCGCGCCCATCCTCGCCAGCCCCGCTTCGACCTCGGCGCGCAGCACCGCAAAGCGCGTGGGGGCTTGCTCGGCGCTGATGGCAGCGGGCCCCAGCCGGTTGTCCCTGGTGTAGAAGAGATAATGTCCGAGCACGCGCTGCCGGAATCCCATCATGCAGCGCAGGTCAATCAGCCCCACCAAGCCCTCGTGCAGGGGAGAGAGGGGTAGCGGGTTGTGGGCCTGGTCCCAATGCCAATCGCCAGGTGACGACGCCCCCAGGTCCTTCCACCCTGACCAGTCCGTCGGGGTTGCGGGCGCGAGGTAGGGGCGCATCTGCAGAAACACCAGCTCGTCGTTCACGGCGGCCCATTCCACCTCGACGGGACCATACTGCTCGGCCAGCCTCTGCAGGCTGTCACGCAGGCGTCCGCGGGCCGCTTCGGAGAGGCGGCCGTTGTTCACTTGCACCACGAATGACTCGGGTGCCTTGTCGTAAGCTGCGCCGCCGTCGGCATCGCCCTGGATGAAGTGGTGGACCAACACGGTGAGGGGCTTGGCCGCGGGCTCCAGACCATGCGCCAGCGCATACGCCACCGCGCCCGGGGACAAGGCCGAAGACAAGACCTCGCGAATCGCCGCCGGCACTTGCGACGTCGGAATCCCTACCACCGAGTGATAAACCCCCGCGCCCAAGGCCCCTGCCTGGTCCTCGCCGGCGAACGACGAGCGCACCGACCATAGCGCGGCCGGCGCCTGTGCCAGTTGGGCGGTGAGCTGGGGGATGAATCCCGCGGGCCAGGATGCGGCGAGGAAGTCGTTCGTGATGTGGTCCAAGGCCTCGAGCCCGACCTGATCGATTTGCCTGGGCAAGGCCCTGGCGGGACAGAGCGCCCGAAAGACATCATCCAACACCACGAAGCCCACCGGCGTGGTCAAGCCCGCATCGGACAACCTCACCAACGAGCGCGCCTTGCCGCCCAGCCCGGGATCAAGCCGATGGAGGTTCGCGAAGAACGCCATGTCGAACTTCTACCATCGTCTTGGCAAGGGACGAGGTTTAGGACGGGTTCAACGCGCCGGGGTCGGGCTCGCGGCGGGGGCGGGCTGCAGGGCTGGGTTGATGTTCTGGGCGTACTCGTCGATGACCTTGCGCACGTTGCTGTCCCTGGGCACGACCGAGATCTCGATGCGCCGGTTCTGCTGATAGGCGGCCTCGGTCTTGGCCGGGTTCATGGGACGGAACTTGGAGAAGGCGCTGGCGGCGAAGTAGTTTCCATAAGAGTCGGCCAGCGTCTTGTTGGCCTGGAACAGGTACTCGAGCACCACGGTGGCCCGCTTGGCCGACAGCTCCCAGTTGAACGCCGCCGAGCCGCGCTCGTCGGTGTGCCCTTGGATGACGATGGTATCGATGTTCTCACGCACCTCGGGGTCTTCCAGCAGCTTGCCCAGGGCCTTGGCCAGCGAATTGAGGACCGGCTTGGCCTCTTTCTTCAGCGCGTGCGAGTTGAACTCGAACACCAGGCTCTCGTTGATGGCGATGTCACCGTTGTCGCTGATGGTCGCCACCTGGGGTCTGCCGGCGTCCGTGCCCGGGCTCAACTCGGCTTCGATGGCGCGCCTCAACTTGTCCAGCACCGACACGCGCAACACCGCGATGCCCTGCAACTGCGAGCGCAGGGTGCCGAGTTGTCGGTTGCTGTCGGCCACCACCGCCTGCTGCTCGCGCAGGCGTATCTGCGAGAGCGACAGCTCGGCGGCCGCGCTCTGCAGATCGGTCTGCATTTTGCGCAACTGCAGCTCGGTGGCGGCGATGCGCTTCTGGAAGGCATCCATCTGCTTGCCGCTGATCAGGTTGCGCACATAGGCCAGCAGCACCAACACGAACAGGATCAACGCCATGGTGGACATGACGTCGGTGAAGGCCGGCCAGATCTCGCGCGTGCTCTCGTGATCCGACAGGAGGTTGCGGCGGTTTCGCATGGTGCCCCTAGAGTCGGCTGCCAGGCTTCAGGGCACCGGCGTGGGCCTTCAGGGTCTCGCTCAGATCGGCGAAGGCCAGGCTCAGGCGCGAGATGTTGTCCTTGAGGTGCGCGTTGAACTCGTGGAAGTCGCGCGTGCTCTTGGCGAAGTTCTGCAGCGCCGTCTCGAAGCGCACCACCGTCCCGTCCAAGCGGGTCATGGCCTCGCCCGCCCCGGTCCCCGCCATGGCGTGGGCACGCGTCGCCCCCACCTGGGGCAGCATGCGCTCGAGATAGGCCTCGATCTGCACCATCACGCCGGTGCGTCGGTCGGCCACGTTGGACAGCACGCCCACGATGGTCAAGATGACCGCGGAGAGCACGCCCAGCAGCGAGTTGGAGAAGGCCACCGCCATGCCCGAGAGCGCCGAGGTCAGGCCCTGGGTCACGCCCTGGGTGATGTCGGTGTTGGCCCCGGTCTCCACCGCCACCAGTTGCACGATCTTGCCGATGGACAGGGTCAGACCGTAGAAGGTGCCCAGCAGGCCGAGGATGATGACCAAGCCGGTGGCCGCGCGCACGTAGCGCTCGGCCAACAGCGCCGGCCGCATCTCCGCCTGAAAACGATCCTCGATGATGGCCTGGGTGTTGACCTCGCCGCCCCGCTGCGCCGCCGCCCGCGCCTCGGCCCAGATGTGGTCGAGGACGGCATGGTTGAACGGCTCGTCGGGGGCACTGGCCCGCGCCACCTCGCGCTCGAGTCTGGCGTAGCGACCGCGCAAGGACAGGTTCATCACGATGGCGAGCACCAGGGTCAAGAGGGTGCTGCCCAGAATGACGAGACCGATGCTATCGATGAGGGAGAGCCCAGCGAGAATGGTTGACGTCATGGCCCCCCAAGGTTGCCTGGCTCGGCCCGACCTGTGAACAAAAAAATGCGCCCGCCTCGGGTTACAATGGCGAGACCATGCGTCTGGCGATCCTGATCGCGGCCGTTCTGCTGCTGCTGGCCGGGGCCCTGGTCCTGTCGCGACCGTATCCCCAGGCGTGCCCACGCGGCACGCAGGCCGACCCCGCCCGTCAGGCCCGCCTGATCGAACGGCTGGGTGGCGCCCTGCCCCGCTTGGCCACGCCGGATGCGCAGGCTGTCTCGCAAGCCACGGACCTTGGCCTCTGGTGCTTCGGCCAGGAATCCCAGTTGCGGGAAGACGGTCCCCTCATCCTCGACCAAAGCCTGGGCGACGATGAGGCCGCAGCACGCGCCGCTCACCTGCTCATGCACCTGCTCATTCCACCCTGGCCCCCCTCGCAAGCCCCCTGCGAGGAACGCGTGAACGCGGCCGTGAACGCCGAAGCACACGCGCTCTCGCTGGAGCTGGAGCTGCGAGGGGCCCTGGGCGTCACCACCCCCAAGGTCGCCTACGCCTTCGCGACCGAGCACCAGCAGACACCGCCCGCGCAACGCACGGCCCTCCTTGCCAGGATTCTGCGCGCCTTTCCCGACGGCGCCCCCGGTGTCCCTGGCCTGGCCGGTGCCTACACCCAGCGCTGTCGCGGGTCCGAACCCTGAGTTCGGATCGCCGCGCATGAGAGCCACGACGCATGCGCGGGCGCGCGCCTCAGAGAGAGACGCTCTTGGGCAGCGGTGTCACCTTGAAGGTGTAGGCCGGCCACGCGGGCAAGGGCTGGGGAAGCAGGATGGTCAGGGCCGACTTGAACTGCGAGACCTCGAGAGATCCCGTTTGATGGCCCAGCATGGTGACGGTGCTGTCGGGCTCGAGGACCAAGCCATCAAGGGTCAGGGTCCGTCCCGCGGGGCGCGCGAGCAGAATGATGTAGAGCGCATCGTCCTTGGCGGCAAAACGCACCTCGCCGACATCCGCGGTCATGCGCCCAGCAAAGCTACAGGGGCGGCTTCCCAAGATGGCTTCCCCGTTCGCCTCGAGCCAGCTCCTGACCTCTTGCGATTGTTGCTGGCCCGCGCGCGACGCCCCCGCGGGATCGGCGGGGCTCGCGAACCCCAGATTCATGAAGAATGAATCGAGGAAGAGACCGAGCGGAGAGGATGGCGGGGACGCTGTCGTGGCGCCGGCCAAAGCGGCGGGCGCGGGAACCAACCATGGTCGCCGGCTCCACCCCGTCGGTCCGCGCTTGCGCCACAGCCGCACGACCGCCCGCCAGCCGTGCATCATCAGGAGGGCGAGCAAGACGAAGGAGAGTGAATCCGTTCTGAATCGATAGCGGTGTTGCTCGTAACCAGACAAGAAGATCATGGGCAGGTTGAAGCCGACCACGTTGATGGCCAGGAAGCCCCAGAACACGGCGGTGGATTTGGCGATTCGCTTGCGCAGGCCACGAAGAAGCACGACCGGGGCGAAGGCAAGCGGAAGGAGCAATTCGACGGCGAGCCAAGCGTTCCCAGGACCGAAGAAGATCAACGAGTACCATTTGGTGTAGCCGGCGAGGCGGTCATAACGGGGCACGCCCCAGCAATCGTCAGGCGTGGCGAAGAGCCACTTTTTGATCTTGGGCTCCGACGGCGCGATGACGTCGGGGTAGTGCTTGACCGCAAACATGGCGTCGCGGGCCAGGTCGTCGGCCATCTCCAGAAACACGATGTGATGCCGGTTCACCGCCCCGGTCGATTTGGTCATCTCATCGAGAACGGGAACACCCCAGCGACGTGGGGCCGCGATGCCTATGTTCGTATACTCTTCCAGCCTCTCGGCGTAGGGGCCGACCAGCGACCACTTGGAGATCTTGCCCTCTCTGTGCAGCTCTTCGCGCATGGGAAGGGGAAGGCGCAGAACCGTCTCCAGCGCCAGCGCCCCAGAGGAGTGATAGGGCGCCATGTTGAAATGCCCGAAGACGACCAGGTTCTTCAGGTTGAAGGCAAAGACGATGGCGAGCGGCAGCGCCCCTGCCAGCAACACCCTCTTCCGCGACCGTCCATGGAGGATGCACATCGCGGCGACCAGGGCGACCATCCAAACGAAGTGGAAGGTATTCAGGATCAAGGACAGGGCGGCCGCCAGCACGAAGGTCACGAAGGCGTCCCCGGCACTGCCCCGGGCGACAGACTTGCAGAAGAAATAGCTGAGCGCGCAGAAGAGCACCATGGAGGGGTACTCGTAGAAGAACCAGCGCTCGTACATGAGCACGGCGGGAGACAAGATGAAGACAACGGTCAGGATGAGCGCCAGGGTCTTGGGGATGCGCAAGAGCACCAACAAGCGAAAGAGGCTCAGGGTCAGGACGATTCCCAGGCCGTAGAAGATGAGAGAGAACGCCGTGGCGTAGCCGTGTGGAAAGAGCTTGAGGACGATGCCGATGAAGAAATTGAAGAGCGGTGGCTGGGAGTGAAGGTAGAAGATCGATCGGAGCAGATCCTGGCGCAGCAGCTCGGGATCCACGTACTGCCAGTAGTAGGTCAACGGGCTGGCATCGAAGCGGACCTGCAGCAGCACCAGAAGAACACGCGAGCACACAAAGACCGCCAAGGCCGCGAGCAGGTGCACGTTCTTCGCCAGGAAACCGCCCATTAGAAGACTTTGACTTCCTCGAGGTGCAGGGCACTGACCCGGGGGACACGCAAGCGGACATAGCGCGCGTCGGTGGGGGGGAAGCTGGGGGTCCAGGTAATGAAATAGCCCTCGCGCAAGGCCACGGTGGTCCAAGTGACTCGATCGAGGCTGACTTCGGCCAGCAGCGGAGTCGTCCGATCCTGGCAACAGTCCGTGCGGTTCCTGACGTGGAGACTGCGGATGCGCTTGGGCTCGCCCAGGTCAATCTCGAACCAGGGATTCATCTCGTGGGGAAGCGCCGTGTGGAACATCAGGTTCGAAGGCAGGTCGGCCCGCAGCGAACTGTTGGTGGTCCACGGCTTGCCCTGGGCAAGATCGGTGCGGCTGAAGACCTTGGCCGCAAGCCCGACCAGGGAGAGGACGGCGATGAGGGCCAGCGAGGCGAGAGCCATCCTTCGCCAAGGGAGGCGCGCCAGGCGAGAGCGACCTTCGGCCTGCTCTCGCACTTGATGAACGAGGGACTTGACGAACCTGCTCGCCGATTGCGCGGCGGTGCGCTGCTCGGCCGACGGCAGATTGGCGCTGGCCACGAAGTCTTGCTCGGCCAGGGTGGTGCGCATGCGCGCCAGCTCCGCGCAACCGCCGGCGGCGCTTTCCAGCATCTCTCGCGGGGCCGCATCGAACACGGCCGTCATGGTGACGGGACTCGGGGTATCGGGTGCAAAGAGCCAATAGACGGCCTCGCGGTACAGACTCAGGGCGGCGAGATGCGCGGCGCTCTCCGCTGATTCGAGGACCCAATCGCCGATCTCGGCCAGGTTGCGTGCCCTCTGAATGTTCTGCTTGCGCGCGGCCGAGAGGCTTCCGCCCGCGGCTCGAACATCGCTCGAGTTCTTCCGCAACAGCAACCATTCGGCAAAGCTGCCAACCGAACGCGACCTTGGCGCCTCCACCGAGGGGGGAGCAGAGACGGGTTTGGTCACGCCCTCCTCGGCAGGACCGCCTGCCGCCGGTCCATCCTCACTGGCAGGGTCATCACGATCTTGCGTCATGACTCATGGAGAAACAGCAGCATGACGACGCTCGGCCGAATCATCGTTGATGGTAGAACCCAGCATGCGGCACCAAAGCCCTGCCACGAGGATAACACGGGTCCACCACTCCCGTCTCCGCCGGGACGACAAGCGGCCGAGCGTGGTCCCTGCGGCCCTCTGCTGGGCGGCCCGGCTTCATGGTAAGACCGCTTTCCATGAGCCCTGCCCTCAACCCTCAACTGTCCTTCCTCTTCGGCCGGCGCAGCGTGCGCGCCTATCAGCAGAAACCCATCGCCGACGAAATGGTCGCCGATCTCCTGGCCGCGGCCATGGCCGCACCTTCGGCCTGTGGCAAGGATCCCTGGCGTTTCGTGCTGGCACGCCAAAAGCCCACCCTGCAAGCCCTGGCCACCGCTCTGCCCAACGGCAGCATGATCGCCGGCGCCCCGCTGGGCATCGTGGTGTGCGGTGATCTCGACGCCGCCCACGCCAACGAGCTCAGCTACCTGCTGCAAGACTGCGCGGCCGCCATCGAGAACCTGCTGCTGGCCGCCCACGCCCTGGGGCTGGGCGCCTGCTGGCTGGGCATTCACCCGCGCCAGCCCCGCATCGAGGCCGTGAGCAAGATCCTGGGGTTGCCCGCGAACATCGTCCCGGTCTCCGGCATCGCCATCGGCTGGCCCGCCGAGGAGAAGCCGGCACGCACCAGGTTCGACGCGAAGTACGTACACAAGGAGACGTGGTAGACGGCGTCAGCGGCACCCCGCCACGGCCATCGGCTTTGGGCTGTACCCGGTTTCGCCGTCGGCCTGCAAGCCGTGGTTCCGGGTGCCCCAGCACCACACGTTGTCGTCCTTGCTGCGGGCGCAGGTGGCGTTGGCGCCCGCGCTGACCTCGACGAAGACGACGCCCGGGGCTTGCGCGCGCACCGGCGGGGTCGCGGCGGAGCGCCATGGCTCGTTCGTGCCGTTGCCCAATTGGCCCATGTCGTTGCGTCCCCAGCACCAGACCTCGCCGACGGCCAGCGCGCAGATGTGGTTCTCGCCGCTGGAAACCGCCAGGGCCGGCGGCAGGCCCGCGATACGCACCGGCGTGGGGCTGGAGCTTGGCGCGTCGACGGCCAGTTGGCCCAGATCGTTTTGGCCCCAGCACCAGGTCGTGCCGGTCTCGAGCACGGCACAGGTGTGGCCCCAACCCGTGGCCACGTCGCGTGCCTTGCCGCCCAGCCCGGCCACCTGCACCGGGGTCAGGCGCTCGGCGGTGGTGCCGTCGCCCAGCTGGCCCCAGGTGTTGGCGCCCCAGCACTTCAGCGTTCCGTCGGATAGGCGCGCACAGGTGTGGTTGTACGACGAGGCCAGTTGCACCACGTCCGCCCCGATGTCCTTCACCGGCCCGGGTACCATGGCGAAGAGGAACTTGGCTCCGTTGCCCAGCTCGCCGCTGTCGTTGCGTCCCCAACAGGAAACGCCGTCATCGCCGCGCGTGCAGGCGTGCCCCCAACCCGCGGCGATTTGGCGCGCGCGCGGTAGGTCGGCGACCTGCTCGGGAAAGGGTTTGCGATCGAACACGCCCTTGGCGTTGCTGACCATGCCCCAGCACCAGGCCCCGCCCTCGGCCAGCACGGCGCACGAGGTGCCCGCGCCGCCCGAGGCGATGTGCACCGCCCGGGTGCCTAGCGAGGTCAGGGGCGCCGGCCGTGCCGTCACCGATTGGGGACCATAGCCCAGCTCAGTGTAGAAGCTGTTGCCCCAGCAGGAGACAGCGCCGTCCACGCCACGTGCACAAAAAGACTGGTCGGAGGCGGAGAGCTGCGCCACGCGCGCGCTGAGGCTGGCGACCGGCTTGGGCACGGTTTGCACAGGCAAGCGACCGATGCCGAGCGTCCCCCAATCGTTGCTGCCCCAACAATGCAACTCATCCTCCCCGTCGACCGCGCAGGCGAAGGCGCCACCCACGGCGATGTGCCTGGCCTCCCTCACCTCGCGCACCAGCGAGGGCGACGGCTTGGGCAAAAGCGTTCCGTCACCCAATTGGCCGTACTGGTTGCCTCCCCAGCACCACACCGTACCATCGTGGCGGCGCGCGCACGCGTGCTCGCTTCCCAGGGCCACCTCGGCGGTGTCGGGCAGATGGCCCATGAGCGTGGGGGTCAGGCTGTCGTTCACGTCGCCCCAGCACCACAACGACCCGTCCATCATGAGGGCGCACGACCCATCGGCGGCGGCAAAGACCCGTCTCGCCGGAGGTAGGCCGTTCACTTGCACGAGCGCCGGGCCGCCCTTGCGCGAGCCGTTGCCCAACTGACCTTTGGAATTGGAGCCCCAGCACCAGACCGTGCCGTCGGATCTGAGCGCGCAACGGTGCGACCAGCCCACGGCGATGTCGGTAGCATCGGAGAGCCCGACAATCTCCTGGGGCCGGTTGAGGAGCATGATGGTGGAGTTGTCGGGTAGGTAGCCCCAGCACCAGACCCGGCCTTCGCTGGTCCGCGCGCACACTGACCCGTCCGCCACCAACTGCACCACCCGGCCCTCCAGGCTTTTGACCGCCTTGGGTGTGTGCGAGCCCGTCCAGGTGTCGTTGCCGAGTTGGCCGTTCTTGTTGTTGCCCCAGCACCACAGAGCCCCATCGCGCATGAGCGCGCAGGTAGAGAGGTAGCTGAGCGCGACCTGCGCCACATCCGTGCCCAGGCCCGCAACGCGCACGGGGGTTGTCCGGGTTTCGGTCGTGCCGTCGCCCAACTGCCCCTCGCTGTTGTCACCCCAGCACCACAGCACACCATCGTTCGACACGGCGCAGGCATGCACCGTTCCCGCGGCCACAGCCACCACCCTTCCGCAAAATCCGATCAGCCCGGTGTCGGAAGCGGCATCCCGATCTTCGAGAGGAGTGGCGGCGTCGTTCGCCGTGGCGTCAGCGACAAGACGAACGCCGTCGCTCCCGGCGTCGCCACGGACCTTCAGCCCCGCATGACAGCCGAGAAGGACCAGGCACAGACCCAGTGAGCAGCGGCGGCGCATCGCCCCAGGGTATCACCAGAGCGAGAAAGCGCGGGGATCCAGTCCGCCCGCCGCCAGCTCGACCACCGGGCCCGGCACCACGCCCAGCGCGAGGACCAGCAGCACCGTGGCGGCCAGGGCCAAGCCCGTGCCTGCCGACGGATAGAGATTCCACGGCCGCGCCGGATCGCGGAAGTACATGACGACCACCAGGCGCAGGTAGTAGTAGACGCTGATCACGCTGTTGATCACGGCGGCCACCACCAGCCAGACCAGCTCGGGACTCTGCATGGCCGCGCGGAACACATAGAACTTGCCGAAGAAGCCACCAGTGGGCGGGATCCCGGCCAGCGAGAGCAGCAGCAGCGCCATGGCCAGGGCCGTGGCAGGTCGGGTGCGGGCCAGGCCGGACCAGTCGTCCACCAGGGAGCGCTCGTCGTCGCGCCGGCCGACCCACGCCACCACCGCGAACAGTCCCAGCGAGGTGAGCGCGTAGGCCGCCAGATACACCAAGAGGGCCGCCTGCGCGCCATCCAGGCGTAGGCCCAAGGCCGCCAGGCCCACCAGCAGATAGCCGGCGTGGGCGATCGACGAATAGGCCAGCATGCGCTTGACGTTGTCCTGGCGAAGCGCCGCCAGGTTGCCCCAGGTCATGGTCACCACGGCCACCAAGCCCAAGATGCGCACCCAGCCCGCATGGCCCAGGGTCAGGCCGGAATCGGCAAAAGCCACGCTCAGCAAGCGCAACAGACCGGCGATGGACGCGGCCTTTACACCGGCCGCCATCATCCCGGTCACCGGGGTTGGCGCCCCCTGGTAGGCGTCGGGGGTCCACATGTGAAAGGGAACGGCCGCGATCTTGAACAGCAGCCCGACCAGCAGGAAATACATGCCGATGACGAACAAGGGGTTGCCGGCGGCCCGAGCCGCGGCGGCGCTGACGGCTGCGTAGCCCATGGCCCCACCCGTGGTGCCGTAGACCAGAGCGGTGCCATAGACCAGGAAGCCCGTGGCGAACGCGCCCAGCAGCAGATACTTGAGCGCGCCCTCTGCCCCCTGCGCTTGCCGCCGCCAACTGGCCACCAACAAATAGGCGGCCATCGACATGGTCTCGACGCCGATGAGCAACGAGAGCAGGTGGCCGGCGTGGCCCACCATCATCATGCCGGCCACGGCGAACAGGACCAGGGCGTGGTGCTCGCCGTGCTCGAAGTCGTGTTCGCGCATGAAGGGAGCGGCCACCATCAAGGTGACCAGCCCGGTGATGAGAAAGATTGCATCCAAGAACAACGCCATGCGATCCGCGACCCACATGCCGGAGAAGACCGTGCTGCTGCTGCCAGCGCCTTCCCACTGCCCGATGACTGCGGCCAAGGCGGCCAGGCACCCCAACTGCGCCACCCGCAAGGCCAGCGTGCGGCTCTTGGCCAAGACGTCGACCAGCAGGGTCGCGCACCCCACAGCGGAGAGCAGAAGAAACGGAAGGAGAGCGGCAAACTCCGAGACGTCAATCTTCATCAGAAAGCCCTCGCTGTCTCGCCATGCGCGAGGGTTCGACCGGTTTTGATCTGTCGTGCCGGGCCGTCGGGGTTCTGGCTGGCCTCGACCAGACGACTGGCGTAGTGGGCGGTGAGGGTTCCCACCGAGGCGCTGGTGCGCTCGATGATGGGCTGGGGCAGGATGCCCATCACCAACGCGACCACCATCAGCACCCCGAACACCACACGCTCGCGCCACCCTAGATCACGCACCTCGGGGGCGCGGTTCTCGGGCTTGTCGAGCGGCCCGAACATGACCCGCTGGAACATGGTGAGGAGATAGATGGCGGCCAGAATGACGGCGATGGTCGCCAAGCCCGCCAGCAGCGCCGGATGGGAAAATGGCGGGTTCGTCATCCCCGCGGCCTGCCATTCCTTGCCCGCGGTGAAGGTGCCGACCAGCACCAGGAACTCGCCCACGAAACCGCACAACCCCGGCAGACCCACCGACGCCAACACGATGACCAGGAAGCACGCCGCGAACACCGGCATCTGTTTCCACAGACCGCCGAAGTCCGCCATCAAGCGGGTGTGTCGACGTTCGTAAAGGATCCCGACGGCCAAGAAGAGACCGCCCGTGGAGATCCCGTGGGCCAGCATCTGGTAGATGCCACCCTGGATGCCGGTCTGGGTCAAGGTCATGATCCCCAGCACCACGAATCCCAGGTGCGACACCGACGAGTACGCCACCAGCTTCTTGATGTCGTCCTGCACCCAAGCCATGAGCGCGCCAAAGATGATGCCGATCACCGCCAGCCAGGCGATCACCGGCACCACCTGATGGGCCGCCACCGGGAAGAGCGGCAACGCGAAACGCAGGAAACCATAGGCCCCGAACTTCAGCAACACAGCCGCCAGGATGACCGATCCGCCGGTGGGCGCCTCGACGTGGGCGTCGGGCAACCAGGTGTGCAGCGGGAAGAGCGGCACCTTGATCATGAAGGCCAGGGTGAAGGCCAGGAAGCACAGCAACTCCGCGGTGCGCGGCAAGGCCAGCGTGCTCCAGGTGACGTAGTCGAAGGTCCACTGCCCCGTGACCTTGTGGACCTGGACGTACATGTAAAGGATGGCCGCCAGCATCAGCAGCGAGCCCACCATGGTGAAGATGACGAACTTCAGGGCCGCGTAGATGCGCCGCTCGCCGCCCCACACCCCGATGATGAAGTACATCGGGATGAGCATGACCTCCCAGAACACGTAGAAGGCGAACAGGTCGATGGCCAGGAAGGCGCCCAACATGCCGGTCTCCAGCACCAACATGGACACCACGAACTCGCGGGCGCGCGTCTTGTGCAGGCCCATGGCCTGGGGCGACAGCAAGGTGATGAACACCATCAGGGTGGTGAGCAGCACCAGCCACAGGGAGATCCCGTCCACGCCCAGATGAAAGCGAATGCCCAGCGACGGCACCCAAGGCCAGTCGACCTGCATCTGGAAGGTGCCCAAGGTCTTGTCGAAGCCGAGCAGCACCAGCACCGATTGCACCAGGCTGACGAAGGCCGAGAGCAGACCGAGCGGGCGGCTGGTCCGCTCGCCACGAGGCACCAGCATGACCAGGCCGGCCCCGATGAGCGGTATCAGCACGGTGAGGGAGAGGCTGGCCATGGCTTACCGTACCTCGATGGTGTGCGACAACGTACGCGTCGTTCCCCAGCGCGGATCGCTGACACGAATGAGGGCCTGGTAGCGCCCGGGCCCGGCGTAGAGCCAACTGACCCGCGAGGAAGCGCCGCTGCGGTCTTCCACACCATCACCGTCAAAATCGAAGCCGTAACGAAGCGGGCCGGCGCCATCCGGCTGTTTCACCTCGACGTTGACGTTGCGGCCGTCCACGCGCACCAGGATGTCCGAGGGCGACGCGGGTTTGGCCATCACGTAGACCAGGGCGGCCAAGCCGACCGCGAACACGGCCAGGTAGCGTTGCACGTCGCCCACCTGGAACCGACGCAGCAGGCGCCCTGCCCCATCCGCCAGCGCAGCCCAGGTTCCCACCAGCAGACCATCGATGATCATGCGGTCGAAGAAGTGGAAGAGGGCCTGCGACACCACCCGCAGGGGTCGCACCACCAGCGAGTGGTAGATCTCGTCCACGAAGAACTTGGCCTCGGTGGCGCTGGCCAGGTTGGGCCAGAGCGCGACGAAACGTCGGGCGGGGGCGCGCACGCCGCCACCGAAGAAGACCCAAGCGAGCCCGATCCCGGTCAGCGCCACGACGGTCGACAGGATCATGGTCCGCCACTGGATCGCCGTGGCGATGGAGACCCCATGACCCACGGCCGGGGTCAACCAGTGCTCGAGCCATTCGCCGTGCTCGCCCAAAAGCGCGGTGGGCAGGCCGATGGCCCCGGCCACGACGGCGCCCAAGGCAAGCACCACCAGGGGAGCAACCATCTCGATCGGGGATTCATTCAGGTGCTCGCGCGTGTGTTGGTCCGCGCGGCACTCACCGGTGAACACCAGGAAATAGAGGCGCGACATGTAGAACGCGGTGCCCAGGGCCGCGACCAGCAAAGCCCAGCCCACCGCCGGCCCCACCCAGGTCATGCCAGGACCAAAGGCACGGGTGGCGAAGCTGCCGGCCACGATAGAGTCCTTCGAGAAGAAGCCGCTGAAGACCGGCACGCCACAGATGGCCAGCCAGCAAGCGCGGAACACCCAGGTGGTCCACGGCATCTTGCGAGCCAGGCCCCCCATCTTGGTGATGTCGCCCGAGCCGGCCATGGCGTGCATGACCGAACCCGCGCACAGGAACAACCCGGCCTTGAAGAAGGCGTGGGTGAACAGGTGGAACACGCCGCCCGCGAAGTTCCCGGTGCCCACGCCCACGAACATGAAGCCAAGCTGGCTGATGGTGGAATAGGCCAGCACCTTCTTGAAATCGTTCTGGGCAAAGGCGATGGCCGCCGCGAAAAGCGCGGTCAGCGCCCCCACGATGGCCACGATGGCCAAGGCGGCAGGGGCCAGCAGGTAGAGCGTCCCCAGCCGCGCCACCATGTACACCCCCGCGGTCACCATGGTGGCCGCGTGAATCAGGGCCGAAACCGGGGTGGGGCCGGCCATGGCGTCGGGCAGCCATACATATAAAGGAAGCTGCGCCGACTTACCCGCGGCACCAATGAACAGGAAGACCGCCGCCCAGAAGGCCACCGGCTGACCCAACCACAGGGGTGCGGTCAGCGCGGCGCTACCGGAGTGGGCGGCCCCCACGATGGCCGGCATCTCCAGCGTGCCCAGCGCGCGGAAGAGCAGGAACATGCCGATGAGAAATCCGAAATCGCCGATGCGGTTGGTGATGAAGGCCTTCTTGCCCGCGTTGGCGTTGGCGCTCTCGCCGTACCAGAAACCGATGAGCAGGTAGCTGCACAGGCCCACGCCCTCCCACCCGATGAACATCACGGGCAGGCTGTCGCCCAGCACCAGCAGCAGCATGGCGCCGCAGAACAGGTTCATGTACGCGAAGAAGCGCGCGTAGTCGGCCTCGTGGGCCATGTAGCCCGTGGAATAGATGTGGATGAGCGTGCCGATCACGGTCACCACCAGGCACAGGAGACCGGAGAGCGCGTCCATGCGCAGGGCCAGGTCGACCTTCAAGCTGCCGCTCGCGAACCAGGTCCACAAAGGCTCGTACAGGCCGCCCGACGCCACCACCGGGGGCAGGCCGCGAAAGAAAGCATCCAGCGAGATCACCGCGGCCGCGCCCACCGCCACGCAGGCGATCAGGTGCACCAGCCTGCGGCCGTGCAGCCGCCCGAAGAGCATCAGGTAAAGAGCGCCCAGCAAGGGCAAGAGCGGGATGAAGAACAGACGAGAAAGCATGGGTCAGCCCTTCAACTCGTTGACTTCGTCCAGGTTCGCGGTCTGCCGCGTGCGGAAGATGCTCACCACGATGCCCAACCCGATGGCCGCCTCGGCCGCGGCCAAGGCCATGACGAAGAAGGCGAACACGTGACCCTTCTGATCGCCCAGGGCGCGCGAGAAGGCCAACAGGGCCAGGGTGCCGGCCGCCAGTTGCATCTCCACGCTCATGAGCACGATGAGCACGTTGCGCCGCAAGAGCACGCCGGCGCTACCCACGAAGAACAGCGCCAGGGAGAGCAGGATGTAGGCGTAGGTTGGCATCAGGAAGTCCGGCCGCCCGCGCGGGGCAAGCGTCGGGTCAGGGTCACGCCCCCCACCACGGCCACCAGCAACAACAACGAGATGGCCTCGAAGGGAAACAGAAAATCGGAGAAGAGCAGCGCCCCCACCGAGCCCACGGTACCGAAGTTCACCACCGGCGGGACCGTGTTGGCCGCCAGCAGAGGGACGGCGCGCTCGTGCCCCACCAACCAGGCCACCCGATAGAAGACATAGCCGCCCGCCAGCACTCCCAGGGCGCGGGTGACGATGCCATAACGGGTGATGGGCGTGGTCTCCTTGCGGTTCACCATCATGACCACGAAGATGAACAGCACCATGATGGCGCCGGCGTAGACCAGCACCTGCAGGATGGCCAGGAAGTGCGCGGCCAGCGTGGCAAACACGCCGGCCAGAGCGGCAAAGGTGAACACCAGGCTCATGACCGCGCTCACGGGATTGCGCCGGGTGATGGTCAACATGGCCCCGCCCAGGACGCCGGCGCTCAGGACAGCAAAGGCGACGATCTCGGCCAGGGTTGTGGTGTGTGCGGCTGGGTTCATGATGCCTTCTTGGCCTGGGCCACGCGTTTCTCGAAGTCGGCGCGGAACTTGGTCAAAAAGCCCATCATGGGCCAGGCCGCGGCGTCGCCCAAGGCGCAAATGGTGTTGCCCGCGATGCCGTAGGCCACTTCGCCCAGCAGGTTCACATCCCCGGGCCGGCCCTCGCCCTCGGCGATGCGCGTGCACACCCGCGCCAGCCAGCCCGTGCCCTCGCGACAGGGCGTGCACTGGCCGCAGGATTCGTTGGCATAGAAGCGCATGATGGTCGCGCACAGCCCGACCACGTCGGTGGTCTCGTCGAACACCACCACCCCGCCCGAGCCAGCCATGGACTTGAGGCGCCGACCGCCGCCCATCTCGAAGGGGACGCCTGGTCTCACCTCGACGTCCTTGATGCGCGGATCGGTGGTCAGCGCGTCGAATTCGATGGGGACGTCGATCTCGCTGGCATCGAGCGGCGGCATGGAGCTGCCGCCCGGGATAACCCCACGCAAGGCCCGGTCCTGCACCATCCCCCCGCACACGTCATAGATCAGCTCGCGGAAGGAGATGCCCATGGGCAGCTCGTAGACCCCTGGCCGTTTCACGTGGCCCGAAACCGAGAGAAGCCGCGTGCCCCCGGACTTGCCCATGCCCAGCTTGGCGTACCATTCCCCGCCGCGCATCACGATGTCAGGCACGTTCATCAGGGTCTCGACGTTGTTGACCACCGTGGGGTGGCCGAACAGTCCGCGCACGGCCGGGAAGGGGGGCTTGTTGCGCGGCGATCCCCGCTTGCCCTCGATGGATTCCAACAGGGCGGTCTCCTCGCCGCAGATGTAGGCACCCGCCCCGCGGTGCAGGGTGATGTCCAGCTTGAAGGGGCCGTTGGCGCTGGGCCATTCCTTGCCCAGCCAGCCCTTCGCATAGGCCTGCTCCACCGCGTCCCGCATGATGGCGGCCTCGCGCCGGAACTCGCCCCTCAAATAGATGAAGGCATGGGTGCAGCCCAAGGCAAAGGCAGCGGTGGCCACGCCTTCGACCAGCAGGTGGGGATCGCCATTGAGCAACACCCGATCCTTGAAGGTGCCGGGCTCGGATTCATCGCCGTTGCACACCAGATACACGCGCTCGGCGTTCTTGGGCAGAAACCCCCACTTGGCCCCGGCCGCGAAGCCCGCGCCGCCGCGCCCGCGCAAGTTGGATTTTTTGACCTCGTCCACCACCGCCTGCCGGCCCATGCCCAGCGCCTTCTCGAAGGCCTTCCAGCCGCCGCGCGATTGATACACCTCGATCTTCTTGATGTCGTCGACGCCGAAGTTCTTGCAGACGATCTTCTCGCCTGGCGTCGGCCGGTACCCGATGTCGGGGGCCGAGGTGGGCGCGGAAGCCAGCCCTTCCACCTTGGCCGAGGAGGAAGGGCGCTGTGCCGGATCCCCCTGGCCGGCCTCGCGGCGCAGCCCCTCGATGACGGCGTCCACGCGCTCGGCGGTGAGGTCGGTGTAACGGTGGGAACCGCAGACCAGGGCGGGGGCGTACACGCATCCGCTCGGATCGTCATCCTCGCTCAAGCTGAAGAGACCATCGGGCGTGGTCTGGCCGGGATGAATCCCCAGGCGCTTCTCCAGGTGGTGCATGATGTCCGAGCCCTCGCCCAGACTGCTGCCCAGATGGCTGCACACCCGCAAGGGGTAACGCGCTGGCGGCTGACGCGTGAACAACGAGTAGAAGGTCACCACGCCATGGATGAGAGAGAGCGGCAGATCCAAGGTGCGGCCCACGAGGGCCACGGCCTCGTCGGAAAGGTGGCCGAACTCGTCCTGGGCCACGTACAAGACAGGCAAGAGGCTGGCCTGCCGGGTGGGATAGCGTGCAGCCAGTCTTTCGATTTCCTGGCGCGCTTTCTCGGAGAACTCAAGGGGCATGAAGGACTTCCGGGTCTGATTCTCGGTCTCGCGTTTGGGCAAATCTCCGTCGTCATCAGCCCTTCGTCAAGTCGCCTGCGGGGATTCGCGCACCCTCACAGCGCGCCACATAAATCGCGGTCCCTCCAACAATATTGCTTTCTCTGCCGAGATCGTGTTTTCGTGCATGCCGGTCTCGGCGCCAGGGCTCTTTAGCAGCAATTTCCTCCCGCCGATACCCTGCGGAAGGCAATGCCAAACCGTTTCCTTTTTGTGGACGCCGATGCCGTCGGACAGACGGCGCTTCAGCAAGTGGCCGCGCGGCTCGAACGAGGTTGCGTGATGGCAGCCACGGCTGAGGTAGCGCGCGAGCAGCTCCGCTCCGAATCGTTCGACCTGTGCGTCGTCGACATGAATCTCCCCGAGGGCGGCGAGCAGATCATCCAGACGGCGCAAGCCTGCCAGCCGTGGACTCCGGTGATTGCCTTGGCCGGTCAACGCACCACGGGCGAGGTGGTGACGGCCTTTCGCGCCGGCGCAGCCGATTTCCTGCCGCGACCGTTTCACCCCGATCTGGCGGTTGCCATCATCCGCCGGGTCATACACGAGAGTGTCAGCGGCGGCGTTGGCAGCGAAACCAGCGGGGCATGCCTGATGGGCGACCATCCCGCCATTCGGGTGGTCCTGGATCGCATTGAACAGGCCGCCGATTCCGGAGCCAGCGTCTTCATACGCGGCGAGGAGGGCACCGGGCAAGAGATCGTCGCCCGCCTGATCCACTCGTGCAGCAGCCGTCGCGCCGGACCCTTCGTGGCGGTCCGACGCGAGTCGAGCCAAGAGAGCGACAACGACTTCTTCGGTGCCAACGAGGCGCCTGATGAGGTCATGTCCTCGTTGGGAGGCACGCTGTTCATCGATGACGTGGCCACCCTGACGACCGAGGCGCAGATCGGATTGCTCGGAATCCTGAAGAATCCCAAGGATCTGGGCGGAGCGTCCGGCAAGGACCTGCGAATCGTCGTGGCCACCACCCAGAACATGGAGCAGGTGGTTCGGGAGGGCGAGTTCCTCACCGAGCGCTTCCACCGTCTGAACGTCCTCCCCCTCTCCATCCCGCCCCTACGCGAACGCCCCGAGGACATTCCGACCCTGATCGATCACTTTCGCCGGGCCGCCAACGCCCGGCGGAATCGCAGTGTTCCGCCGTTCTCTCCCGAGGTCCTGGTCAAGCTCGGGGCATCTTCGTGGCCAGGAAACGTACGCCAGGTCGCGGAGACAGTCGACCGACTGGTCGCCACGGTCAAGGACCGGGAGGTCACCGTCAATGATCTCCCCCCTGGGCTACGCACCGACGTGGTGAGGCTCGGCCCCACGCTGGTGGATCTGCCTCAAGACGGCGTCGATCTGCGCCTGCTGCTCACCCAACTCGAGGATCGGCTGATCGAGCAAGCCCTGCAACGAACCGGGGGCAACAAGAATCGCGCGGCCGAATTGCTCGGCATGAACAGGACCACGCTGGTGGAAAAACTCCGCCGGCGGACTGGCTGAGCGTGCTCCGCGAACGCGCGCCGGAGTGACCGTCGGGCTGGCTGACGGTCCACTGTCACCCCGTTGACGGTGCGACCGCCGTCAAATCGTCATCCCCATGACGATCACATGACCACGCGCGTTCGCTGGGCATGTGATCTCAAAGGCTTAGCGATCTGTCCCCGGTGGCACGTGACCTGCATTGGGGGACGCACATGCGAAAGGCCAGGAGCAAGAAGAGCAAGGGTAGCAAGGCGCGGAAACCGTCTGCCAAGATGCTGGCAGCTCGACGTCGCGAATACGCAGCTAAGTTTTTTCCCTACATCGAGAAGGTGGCGCGTCGACTCGCTCGTCGCCTGCCCGCCCATGTGGAGATCGACGATCTGATCTCGTCGGGGGTCATCGGTCTGATGGAGGCGGCGGAGCGCTTCGATCCCAAGCGCGTCGATCGCTTCGAGGCCTTCGCAGAGTTCCGCATCCGCGGTGCCATGCTGGACGATCTGCGTTCGCGCGACACGCTCTCGCGCGACATGCGTCGGCTGTCCAATGAACTGCGCGAGGCGACCCGCAAGCTGGAATCGCAGCTTGGCCGCACCCCGGACAACGCGGAGTTGGCCGAGACTCTGGGTCTCAACGTGCAGGAGCTGTATTCGCGCCAACAGAAACTGAGCGGCTCGTCCGTCGTGGGCATCGACGATGCCGGCCCGGACTTCCTCGAGCGCACGCGTGACGACAGCCAGCCCGATCCGTTCGAAGTGACGGCTCATCGTGAGACCCTGGCGCGCTTGGTGGCGGGGATCGATGATCTGCCGGAGAAGATGCAGCAGGTTCTGTCGCTGTACTACTGCGAAAACCTGAACCTGAAGGAGATCGGCCATGTGCTCGGTGTGACCGAGTCTCGCGTTTGCCAGATTCATGGCGAAGCCACACGCCGACTGCGCGAAACCCTTGGCGATCTAGAAGAAACGGCGGCAGCCTAAACCCTTGAATTCAAACGATAAAAATAGGAGCAGAAAAAAAACTCCTTAAGATCCCCAGGGAGTGACCGATGTGTGTGGGTATGGCACTCACAATCGGTACTCGACGCGGCCCTCGCACCGCGAATCTCATTGCTTCTGCTTCTCAAGGCGATGTCGACCGCACGGCACGGGTCGAAGAACTCCGGCAGATGGTAGCGGCAGGGCAGTATCAGGTTGAGCCGCAAAGGCTGGCCCTCAGGATCCTGGTCCGGGCCTTGAAGCGACAGTAGGGGGGAGCCCCTACTCTTCGGCGTCGGCGACCTCGACCCGGTCGCGGCCGTTGGCCTTGGCCCGGTACATAGCGGCGTCGGCCAGTCGTAACAGCAAGTTCTCGCGGCGCCGCTGGTTGCCTCCCGGCGCCAGATGCTCGCGATAGGAGGCTACCCCGATCGAAGCGCGCACCCCCGGCAAAGGCTGAGCGTTGTGTTCGCCCTCGGTCTCGCTGTCGAACATGGTCGCGTCCGCGATGACACGACGAAGCTCCTCGGCGGTCTGGGTCGCGCGATGGATGTCGCTGCCCGGCAGGATGGCCACGAACTCGTCCCCGCCGTAGCGAGCCAGCACCGCCGCGGGCGGCGCGTTCTCCGAAAGCAAACGGGCCACCTCGCGCAGGGTCCAGCTACCCGCCAGGTGGCCGAAGCGATCATTGACGGCCTTGAAGTGGTCGAGATCGATGAAGAGCAGTGACAGATCCGTGGCGTTGTGATCGGCGTGGGCGATCTCGTCCTCCAGCCGAATGTGAAAATAGCGACTGTTGAACAGTCCGGTCAGGTGATCCAGCCGCGCCAAGGCGCGGGCGTGAATGGCATCCAGCGCGTTCTGGATCGAGGACGACATGTAGGCGGCGAAGATGCGCAACAGCTCGCTGTCGCGGGCGCTGTAGGGACCGCCCGAACGCCGGTTCACGAGCTGCAGGACGCCGCAGATGGACTCGCCGACCACCACCGGCATGCCGATGACCGAGACCACCGGCCGTCCCTCGGGTCGCGCGGGCATGGCGATGGTCAAGGGATCCTCGTCGGAGAGCTGGTCGGTCCGGCAGGCCACCCCCGAACGGTAGATCTGCCCCACGAAGCCCCGATCGCTGGGGATGCGCTTGCCCAACAGATGCGACGTCCCCGGACCGTAGGTGGCGATGAAGGTCAGCCGGGGCGTGCGAACCCCCGCCAGCTTGGCGCGCGGATCGTCAAGCAAGATGCCGCCCGACTCCGAGGGAACGAAATCGTTGGCGCGTTCAAGGATCTCGCGCAGGGCCGCGTCCAAACGCACGTCCCAGCGCTCGGTGTCCTGATCCCTTCGCGCGCGCTGGAAAAAGCGGGTGATCTCCTCGGGCGAGAGGGTGAAGATCGGGCCGGGCGCGGTGGGCGGATTGGGGATGGAGGGCTCTTCCTCGACCTCAAGTTGAGGGGCCGCCTCGCGCAGAGACGTGTCCCCCTCGGGCAGAGCCTCGGTTTCGCTGCTGATGGGACTGTTGCGCAGTTCCACGCCTAACCTCGTGGACCTCAGCGTACAAGATCCCGGGCAACTCACCAACTAAGAGGGTGTCAGAAACCTGCTAGGCGATATCCGCAGCTTCGGGATCTGCCGTGCCGCGATAGGCGGCGCGCAGGCGGGCGCGTCGCTCGAGATCGCGGATGATCACGGTGGCGACATCGATGCGATAGATCTCGCGCAGCGAGTGAATGCCCCCAGGCGAAAACACGTTCAACTCCAGTATCTTGTCCCCCACCACATCCACGCTGACGAAGTAGAGGCCGTCGGCCAACAGCTTGGGGCGAAGCAGGTCGCAAACCTTCTGTTCGCTGGCGCCGAAGTGACAACGCCCCGCGCGTGAGAGGGCCTTTCCGCGAGACGGCGCCGCGTGTCCCACCTGCGGCGAGGGCCGACGCCGGTAGATGGCCACCTGCTCCCCGACGCGAATGGGGGCGCCGCCCAGGAGCAGGATACGCTTCTCGCCGCCCTTGGCCTCGGGCAGGTACTCTTGCGCCACCGCGTAGCCCTCTCGCGTGATGGCGCTGATGATGGAATTGAGATTCTTCGACTGGCGTCGCGGCAGGAAGAAGACCTTCTCTCCCCCGGCATGGGCCAGGGGCTTGAGCACCGCCGGCTTGTCCAGTTCGCGCAGGAAGGCTTTGATGGCCTCGGGCGATCGCGAAACCATGGTGCGCGCGCGCACCTCGGCCGGCAGATCGGCCAGGTACAGGCGCCCCCAGGCGCGACGCACGCCCTCGGGATCGTTGACCACCAAGGCACCGCCCACCCGCAGGCGCCAGCAAAAGTCGATGACGGGCGAGGCCGGCTGGCCGGGCGGCTCGCGCAGAGGGTTGTAGCGCAAGAAGATCACGTCGAAAGAACTCAACGCGTCCTCCTCGCGCACCGCCTCGCCGGAGACCAGGGCGGCATGGAAGTCCGCCGGCCGGCGGTACTCGCCGGCGCGCACCCGCACGGTGCTGGCCAGGACGGTGTTGTCGTCGAGAAACGACAGATCGTGCGAAGACACGAAGCACACCTCGTGACCTCGGCGTTGGGCGGCCCAGGCCAGATGGATCCCCCCGAAGCTGGGCTGCTGGACTTTGGCCTCAGGGACCAGAAAAGCGATGCGCATGCCTGACGAACACTATGTCACGGCGGATCGATCTTTTGGGCGTCTCGATGGCGCGACAGGATCTCGGACAGCCGACCGAGCGGCAAGGCTGGGGCGAAGTGCCCGGACGCGCCGGTCATGT
The DNA here is from genome assembly GCA_964535465.1 of uncultured Myxococcales bacterium. Classification (GTDB taxonomy): domain Bacteria; phylum Myxococcota_A; class Polyangia; order Fen-1088; family Fen-1088; genus Fen-1137. The sequence continues at coordinate 11,717 of CAZHUY010000004.1, read as the reverse complement.
CCTCGGCCATGCACAAGGCGTTGACGATGGCCTCCTCGGTGCATTCCATCACCGCCTGGTAAAGCCCATCGCACACGTCGTCGAGCAGCACCTCGATCCGGTGGGTCATGCCCGAGGTCACGCGCGGCACTTTGTTGGCGGTGGAGAAGCCGATGATGATCTCGCCGGAGGCGTGGGCGGCGAACGATCCCACGCGGCCAATGCCCAGGGCGGCGCGCTTGCACAGCCGGTCGATCTGCGATGACAACAAGGGCGCGTCGGTGGCCACCACACAAATGATCGAGCCGGCGTTGAAGGTCCGCTTGGCAGCCTCGACGAAGCGCGGCTCCAGCATCTGACCGACGGGCGCACCGGCGATGCACAGAGAGGGCATGACCCCGAAGTTGCTCTGCACCAACACGCCCAGGTTGTAGGTCAGGGGCGCGGCGTCGCCGTGCAACCCGTGGATCGTGACCCGGCGCGAGCTGGTGCCGATGCCCGCCTTGAAGTCGCAGGTGACCATCCCGGTACCCGCGCCCACGCAGCCCTCGCCCACGGGGCCGCTCGCGGCCTGCTCGATGGCGCGGTAGACGTGCTCGGAGCGAACGTGCCGACCCACGGCGTCGTTCAACCACGAGTCGTCGCACTCCGCGACGATGGGGATGATCACGTCGTATTCGGTGCCGATGCCGGGAAAACGGCGGGTCATCCACTTGACGGTCGCGTCGGAAACCTTGCCCACCGACATGGTGCTGGTGAGCAGGATGGGGGTTTCGAGCAGTCCCCACTCCACCACCTGAGTCAACCCCGAGACCTCGCCCGCCCCATTGAGCACGAAGGATCCGGCCAGGACACGCTCGGCGAAGATCGGGTCGGGCGGCAGAATGGCGGTCACGCCGGTGCGCACCGGCCCCTTGCCCACCACCAGCGGCCCTTCACCCTCGATCAGGGTGGTGTGCCCTACCCTGACCCCTGGTACATCGGTGATGGCGTTGAGGGGGCCGGGGGGAATTTGCCCGATGGAGAAACCCAGATCGCGTAGCCGCTGTCTCATGATTGCCAGAGGGAGTTAACCACAAAGGACACAGAGGACGCAGAGACGGAGGGGAGACGAGGGGGTGTCGAATTCTTCTTGTTTGGACTCTGTGTTCTCTGTGAGGAAAAACTCAGGGGGTCTCGGGCACCGCGGACGGGGTCTTCTCGGCGGACGCACGCTCGGCCTTGCCATTGGCTTCGCCCTTGCCGTTGCCCTCGTGCTTGCCATTGCCGTTCTCGGCCCTGCTCTCGGACTTGCCGTTGCCCTCGCCGCGGGCCGCTTCCGCCTCGCGCGCACCGGCCCGACGCTTTTCGCGCAGGCGCTTGAGTCCGCCCGCCAGGATCTCGCCGATGAGCGAGCGATAGTCGATGTTGGCCGCCTTGGCGATGAGACACAGGTCGGAGTACTCGGGGGTCAAGCCCGGCAGGGGGTTGACCTCGAGCACGTAGAACTGCCCGCCTGCATCCATGCGCAGGTCCACACGCGCCACATCCCGGCAGTCGAGCGCCACGAAGGTCTCGCGTGCCACCTTCTCGATGGCCTTGATCTCCGACGGCGTCAGTTGAGCGGGGCACTGGTAGTACACGTGCTTCTCCCACTCTTGCTTGATCTGGTAGTCGTACACCGGCCGCGGGTTGTCCTTGTCCAGGAACATGATCTCCATGGGCGGCAGGACGCGCGGGCGTTTGTCGCCCAGCAGGCCCACGGTGAATTCCCGACCGGCGATGTAGTGTTCGATGAGCGCCGGCTGCCGGTACTTGTCCAGCAGCTCGCGCACCACCAAGCGCAAGGATTCTTCGTCGTCGACCACCGAGGCATGAGCGCTCACACCCTTGGACGAACCCTCTTGGTTGGGTTTGACGATCAGGGGGAAGACCATCTTGGGCGACAGGCGCTCGCGCCCGGTCTCCATGACCTGAAACTCCGGCGTGAGGATGCCGTGCTGGCGCAGCACCTTCTTGGACAGCGCCTTGTCGAGCGCGATGGAGAGCGTGGCCGCGTCTGAGCCGGTGTAAGGAATGCCCATCAGCTCGCACAGGGCCGGGACAGCGGCCTCGCGGTTGCGGCCCTCCACGCCCTCCGCGATGTTGAAGACCAGATCCACCGGCGAATCCATCAACTGGCGCGGCAACTCGGCCGTGGCTTCGATAGGCAGCACCACATGTCCGTAGCTCTCCAGGGCGCTGCGGATGGCCTCGATGGTCTCGGGCGCATCGTACTCGGCCTCGGCGTCGTCCCCACGCTTGGAGTCGACGCGCTTCATGTTGTGGGTGAAGCCGATGCGCAAGGCATCGGGGCTGCGGCGCTTCTTCCCCCCCACCTGCGGCGCGCTGAGTCCTTGACGCCGAGCCGCGCTGGCCACGATGGCGCCCAGGGCCGCCCGGTAGTCCAGGCCCTCGCGCGCGGCCGCGGCGAAGGTGCTGGAACCACGCTCCAACGACGGGAGCGCGTTGACCTCGAGCAGATAGATGCGACCGTCGTCACCCAGGCGAAAATCGACGCGCCCCAGGTCGTGCACGCCCAGGGTGCGGACAGCCAGCTTGGTTACCGAACGCAGCCGAGCCACCACGTCGCGCTGCAGGTCGGGCGGGCATCGCACGGCCACCCGGTTGGCCTCGGCTGATTTCAAACGATAGTCATAGATGTTGAAGCGGCTGCGGGCCGCCGGATCGATGACGTAGTCCACGGGCATCAGCACGCCATCCTCTCCCGCGCCCTCCAGGAACGGGACGGTGACGTCATCGCCAGGGACGAACTCCTCGACCAACACGCCGGCCGGATAGCGGCGCAGGGCCTTGGGCAACATGTCCAGCAGGGCACGTGCGTCGCGGGCCACGGCCTCGTCGCCGATGCCCTTGGACGACCCTTCGAAGTTGGGTTTGACCAGAACCGGGAAGGCCAACCCCCACAGGCCGATGTCGCGCGCGCGCTGCACATCGTCCTGAACCACCAGACGCGAGCGCGGCGTATCAATGCCCTGCGCTCCCAGCACCAGCTTGGTCATCCACTTGTCGAGGGTGACCGTCAGCACGTACGCGTCCGAGCCGGTGTACGGGAAGCCCAACTCCTCGAACAAGGCCGGGTAGAAGGCCTCGCGCGTGCGCCCGCGCCGTCCCTCGGCCGTGTTGAAGATCAGGTCCGGCCCGTAGGATTCCAGACGTGCCGCCAGGTGAGAAGCTGGTCCCGTGACCTCGATCTTCTCGACCTCGTGGCCGCCGGCTCGTAAGCCGTCTGCTATGGCATCGACAGTTTCCGCTGTGTCGAATTCAGCTTCGTCTTCGCTGTCTGTTAAGCGAAGGTTGTGAGTAAATGCAATCTTCACGTCGTCGCCACACCCGCGTTTGATCGGATGTCTTTAGGGAAGCAGTAGAACAAAACCGATCGGCTTCCGTCAACTGCCACTTGGCTTGTTCACAAAGGGCCGACTGGCCGCGGAAAGTCGCAAACGCACGCGAGGTCGCCGGCAGGGACGCGGTCAAGCAGACGCCGCACGCCCGAAATTCCTCGAATCACCTTTGCTTGAGCGCACATCCATACCTCTGAGCGCTGCAAGTCATGGAATACATCGTCGTAGCCTTTGTCGCTCTGCTGGCCTCTGGCCTGACCATGTTTTCGGGTTTTGGGCTGGGCACGTTGCTCTTGCCGGTGTTCGCCTTCTTTCTCCCGGTCGAGCTCGCGGTCGCGGCCACGGCGCTGGTCCACGGCGCCAACAACCTGCTGAAGGCGGTGCTGCTCGGTAAGTTGGCGGAGCCGCGGCTGGTGCTGCGCTTCGGGGTGCCGGCCGTCGTCGCGGCCTTCGCCGGGGCATACACCCTCAAGCTCCTCGCGGCGATGCCCGAGCTCTGGTCGTACTCGCTCTTCGGCAAACTTGCGATCGTCACGCCGCTCAAGCTGGCCATGGCCATCCTCATGAGCGGGTTCGCCGTGATCGAGCTCCACCCGCGCTTCGAAAAGCTGGAGATCGATCGCCGCTATCTGCCGCTCGGCGGACTCCTGTCGGGATTCTTCGGGGGCCTCTCGGGGCACCAGGGGGCTTTGCGCTCTGCCTTTCTGGCCAAGGCCGGCATCGCGCCGCAAGCCTTCGTCGGCACCAACGCCCTCATCGGGCTCATGGTGGATGTGGTGCGCATCTCGGCCTACGGGACCATCTTGCTGGGTTCGCGTCTCACCGACCTGACAGGCAGCCGCGACGGTCTGCTGATCGCGGTCGGCGCACTGGCCGCCTTTTCCGGGGTGATTCTGGGGAAACGGGTTCTGCACAAGATCACCATGGCCACGGTCCAACGGATCACGGGAGTCTTGCTGCTCCTCATTGCCCTGCTGTTGGGATCGGGGATGATCTAGCGACCGCTCGAGGCGGCACGGCGAAGGTTCGCCGAGCGACCTAGCGACAGTCCCCTGACCAACCTACCCATTCTGGCTATTGGGCGGCCAGTAGTCGTGCCTTCGCCGCGATCCAGGCTATTCTCCCTGTCCTGATGGAACCTGCTACGACGAATACCCAAGAGAAGAGGCGAACCTCGGACATTTGGCTTCTGGTGTTGTGCTCTCTGCTGGCCATCGTCGCCGCCCTCACCTTGTATGCCGGCTTGCTCGCCCAGAAGAGCCCGACTTGGCTGGCGGTCGGAGCGGGCCTGGCCACCTTCCCCTTCCTGCCTTTGCTCTGGCATCTGTTGGGCGGAACCGGCGGCAAGGATCGCTCCCCTTCCTCTCTCTCGGGACGAAGCCGCCTGGCGCTGCGCTTCCTGGCGGTGGGCGTGGTGGTGCTGGGCGTGTCGCTGGGCAATCTGGGGACCCAGCAGGTCGTCAGCAACCTGCGTGACCTCACGGGCTTGATGGGCTCAAAGTCGAAAAAGGAAGCGGCCCCCGCGCCTCTCCCGGTGGCCACCACGGGCGCGCAACACGGACTGGAATCGTTCATCCCCGCGGATGCGTCCATGGTGGTCGGCCTGGCGGGCTCCGCGGCGGTCGAACAGCTCCTGGCTGTCCAGGGCATCACCGCGCGCTCCGAACTGTCGGCCCTGGCGACCTGCCAGATCGATTTCGCCAACGCGCGCATCCTGATCGCCAGGCGCACCGAGGGTGCGCAGATGATCGTGGTGCGAGCCGCCGGCATCGCCGACGAGAGGAATCTCTATTGTCTGGTGGGCGTCCTGGGCGCCGACACCCTGCAGATCCGCAGCGAAGGAACGGGGGGCGCCAAAACCTTTCGGGTCAGTGGCTTCCTGTCGCGCGCACTCACCTTCCGGATCCTGGATGCGTCGACCGTCATCGCCATCGACGACGCCTGGAAAGAGAGCGAGGGCCAGAGACTTTTCGCCGCCGACGGTACCACCGCCTTGGGCCGGCTCGGGCAACCCATTTTGCGCGTCGATCGCGGGGCGCCGCTATGGCTGGCCAGCGCGGAACAGACGCCTCAAGGCGCCTGGGATCTCGCCCTCGATTGTCGCCAAGATGGCCCCACCCTCAACCTGCGCGGCAGCGCAACCCCGCCTTCCGGCGAAGCCGACCGGGCCGAGCTTTCGCTGCGCGTTCCGCTGGCCTTCGTTCGCACCCTGCCCGAACAGGCGGTGTCGATGGGAATCCGCGGCGTGATGGCCGCTGCCACGGCCGCCAACCTCGGACTATCCCAGACGCCGGCGACGACTCCCGCGCCGAAGGATGCGGGTCCTCGCTGATCGCCGGCCCCGTGTCGCTGAAGGCCCCTGCCCGCTCGGTCGAATCACAGGCAGCTGTAGGTGCCCATGCCGCACAGACAAGCCATGTCGTCCGACACGCAGATGGACATGGGCGAGCGGCAAGCGTCTCCGGTCGCGGCCGTGGCTGGGCAGGTCTTGGGCCCGCTCGTGGTGTTGAGCGGGCATAGGTATCTTCCCGAAACGCAGGCGCACACCCCTCCCAGACTGGAGAGGACACAAGGAAGCGTGTCCGCCGAGCAGGCTCCCCCAAGCCTGACCTGCGCCCCACAAACCAGAACGCCCAAGCCTCCGTCCCCCAGCCACGACGCCAGACCGCCATCGGGCAACATCCTCACGACATTGCCGATCCAAGGGAGCCCACCATGACGTCGCCCGGCATCCGGAACCGGTACCGCCAAACCATCCCGTCCACACCCCCCCGCGCCCAAGCCCAAGAGAAAGGCCAGCAACCATTTCGCTCGCATGATGTCCAAGCATGCTCGCAGAGCGCCCGTCCGTCCAAGGGACGTTCCAGGGACGCCGGTCGACCCACCGTCAGCGCATGGCTTGCCGCTGGAACATCTTCCAGGCGACTTCGGCGGCGTTGAAGTCCAGGTTGTGTTGGTAGGGCGAGTGATCCACGCCCGTCATCGAGCAGAGATCGGATTCCACGCCGCCCTGGCAGGCGGTGTAGCTCTCGCAGTACTTATCGATGGGGGTGGTGGTGCCCGTGCACTGGTTGATGTCGGCCCACAGCTTCAACGAGGCCTTGGCCCCGACGGCCACGTACTGCCCGCCGGCTGGGCCCACCAGGCCGCCCTCGTAGGGTTCAAGCGAGTCCTTGGTGCCGCGGAATTCCATCATCGAGATGGGGCGCACGGGCTTGCAGGGCTGCGTGCGCAGGTCGGTGGCCATGGGCGCGATGGCGGCGATGACATCGGCCGCGTCGCAGCCCATGCGGTGGGTGAGTCCCCCGCCGTTGGAGAAGCCGGTGACATAGATGCGTGTGGCGTCGATGCAGATGTCCTTGCTCAGAGCCAGGATGAGAGCTTTGAGGAAGCCGACGTCGTCGATCTTCTGCTTTCCAGCCGTACCGCAGCACGTGTCGTCCACGTTCCAATAGCCGTCGATTCCGTCGGGATAGGCCATCAGGAACTTCTCCCTGTCAGCCACGGCGCCCCAGCCGCTGTCTCTTTGCTGCCCCGTGCCCGAGCCGCCGGCCCCGTGCAGATCGAAGACCAAGGCCAGCGGCTTGCCAGCCGAAAGCCCCGAGGGGACGTGCAGAGTGTAGGTGCGCGACTTGCCGCCGTGCTGGAGGGTTCCCTTGCGGTTGCCCGCGCTCGGCGCAGGCAGGCCGGTCGGACATGTCTGGGCGCTGCCGCCGGCCTCGGGCGCATCAGCCTTTGCGCCATCGACCGCCAAGGCATCGCCGGACACTCCACCGTCGTCCCGAGGGCTGCCTCCACCACCGCCCGTGTCGCCTCCCTTGCTGCCGGCAGCGCCGCCGGCACCGCCCGAGGCGCTGGTGCTGGTCACGGTCTTGCCGCCACCGCCCGCGCCACCGCCTCGACCCGCGCTACCGCCGGTGGAGACCACCGCGGAGGATCCGCCCGCACTGGAATGGGTGCTCGCGCCCGTACTCCCGCCCTTGGCCGAGCTGCCCGCGCTGCCCAGGCCCCCCCCCAGCGATGACAGGCCTCCCGTGCCTGATGCGCCGCCGGAGTCATTCCTTCCGCCCTGGGCAGACGAGCCGCCAGCGAGGCTGGTGCCGCTTGCGCCTCCCAAGCCCCGTGCGTTGTCGGAGCCGCCGCAGCCCCACGCGGTCGCAATGGTCAGCAAAGGAATCCCAATCGCCAGGTGTGCTTTCATTGATGCCTCTCGGTTTCTCAGCAGCAGCCACAAGACCCACGGGTTGGTCCAAAAAAAAGCACCAAAAGCGGACAGCCACCACGGCCTCACGCGTCGTCCAGGGGGGCGCCGTAGGCCAGCGATGCTCAAGACGATGGTCCAGACTGACGATCTCTATTAGTCGTCAGTATGATCACTGCTGAGTTCCGAGAATCGATACCCAGACTGACAAGCCCATGGATCATCCTCTTGATGATGGTGGGATGCTCGTTCGATGCGAGCAGGCTGCGTGGTCCTGCCGCCCGCGACGCCGCCTCGACGCCGGCTGCTGACCAGGACGGCAGCGCGGCGGCATGGGACGACGGCGGCTTGGATATGGGCCGCAAGCCCGAAGCAAGTGCGCCCACGGATCCGCCGGCATCCGATGCCCTGGGGCTCATGGACGCGAACCATACTCTCGATGCGAATCGCGACCTGCCCCAGAGCGAAGACTCGCCCCCTGACATCACAACCGTGGATGGGCGCGGCGACACAAAGGATGCGAACACAACGGCAGCTGACGATGCGGCCGTGGATGCGGAAAGCCCCGAGCTCGACACGGCCACGGCGGACGCCCGCGACGCTGAGGAAGCCCCCTTCGACGGCGGTCTGGACGCGGAGACTGGAGAGGACTACGCCGACGGCGGATCGACGGTCGGCGACGCACCCAGGGACACCCTGCGCGCTGACACGGGACCGCTCAACGTCATCAAGGAGCGCAAGCTCCCCATCGGATTCACCCAGCCGTGGTGTCTGACCGCTGGTCCGGACGACAGCCTGTGGATCGCTGGACACACCACCGGAAAGATCCTGAAGTACTCGATCACCGGTGGCACCTTCTCCGAGTTCCAAGCCCTTCCCAACGGAACCACCATCGAGGGCATCGTGTGGGGACCGGACGACAATCTGTGGTTCACGGAATACAGCGCCGACAAGATCGCCCGCATGACGCCCTCGGGTCAGGTCTCCGAGCACGCCGTGACCCGGGGCAGCGGCCCCGTCGGAATCGTGGTGGGCCACGACAGCAAGCTGTGGTTCACCGAGATGAACGGCAACCGGATTGGCTCGCTGTCGGTCGACGGGACTCTGTCCGAATACCCCGTCAGCGTGGTCTACAGTCAGCCCGCTCGTCCCGCCGTGGCCGCCGATGGCAGCATATGGTTCACCCAGTATGGCTCCGGACAGATCGGCCGTCTGGTGCCGTCCGCGCCGACTCCCACGTCGTCCTGGCTGACGGCGTCCGCGTTCGCGGCCCCATCGGGCATCGCCACCGGCGCCGACGGGAATCTGTGGTTCTACGAAACCGCCACGAACCGGATTGGCCGCATGACCACCGAGGGCGTCTTCGACGACTTCACGATTCCCACGCCCAACAGCGCGGGCTCGCGCGGGTTTCTCGCCCTCGGACCAGACCACAACATATGGTTCACGGAGTACGCAGCCAACAGGATCGGCCGCATCACCCCCGAAGGCAAAGTCAGCGAATTCCCCATCACCGCCAGGACAGGTGGCCCCATGTTCATCGTCGCCGGCCCCGATGGGCAGCTATGGTTCACCCTGGCCGACGCCAACAAGATCGCGAGCATCGCGCCCTGAGGCAGGGCACCTGGAGCGCCGATCTAGCCGAGCAAGATCCCGCCGCGGCTGCGAAGCGCGCCGGCCACCTTCTCGGCCAGCGCCTTCAGATCCTCGTTGGGCCGGGCCAGGTAGCCGTCCACGCCTGCCTCGAAAGCCTCTTTGATGGTCTCGTAGGAGGGATAGGCGGTGTACAAGACCGAGGCGCAGTAGGGGAGCAGGCGCTTGGCTTGCTCGATGACCCGCAGACCGGACAAGCCCGGGAGGTTGCGGTCGGCCAGGACCACGTCGAAGCGCTCCTTTTGCAGCAACGCCAGGGCATCGTCGCCGGTGGCCGCGGTGGTGAGATCGAAGCTGCGGCCCAGGAACTCGGCGATCACGTGACGGCGCGGCCCGTCGGTCTCCACCAGCAAGACACGACCCTTCTGGCCCTCGGGACGAGGCGGACTGTTCTGCGCGCTGGCCTGCGCACGCGCCAACTGCTCGTTGCGCCGGGAGAGCGCGCGCCGTATGCGAAAGCGCAAGGCCTCGGCGTCACGGATGGGCTTTTCGATGTAGTCCTGGGCGCCGATGTCCAGGGCCTCGACCGCGGAGTCGTAGGACGAATACCCGGTGATCATCACCACGGCGGGCGGCGGATCCAGGGTGCGCGCGACCCGCAAGACCTCGAGACCCGAGGCGCCCGGCAGGTTCTTGTCGGTGAGCACCAGATCGAAGCGGCGCTGGCGCATGAGCTCGATAGCTTCCTCGGCCGAAGCCGCGGTGGTCACCCGGTAGCCGCCCCGGCGCAGGATCTCACGCAACACCGTCAGGACCACGACCTCGTCGTCGACCACCAGCACCTCGTGCGACGAGGGCACCACGGCCCCGTTGCTGTCCGAGGTGGCATCCGCGATCAAACGAGCGTCCAGGTCCTGGGGAGCCGCCGGTGCCCCACCCTCGCGCTCGTCGTGGTCCATGACCCCGAAGCGCGCCAGGGTTTCGACAAGCTGGCGCCCAATGATCTCCGCGCGGCGGCGGCCCGCGGTGCTGGCCACGATGCGCCCGAGATCCAGGAGACGATCGCGCCCCATATAGGCGCGCGCCCCGCCGTAGACTGCGGCTGACAATCTCTCCGGCGAAGGCGCCGCATCCACCACGACCACGGCGGCGCCCGCGGCGCGGTTGCGTACCTCGCGCAGACGCGCGTCGATGCGATCGTCAGGGGCCAAGCCAACCACCGCCACATCGGCCGCGGTCGTGATGACACCACCACCCGCCAGCTTGGCCAACTCGGCGTCGCCCATCACCGCGATGGCGAGTTGGCGCTTGCGATCGGCCAGCACGCCCGCCAACGCCCCGGCCAGCGCTGGCTCGTTGGCCTCCAAAGCCTCGCGATTTCCGGTGATGGCGTTGCCCAGCAACAACTCACGCGTGCGTGCCCGCCGGCACGAGGCCAGCCAGCGCAGGTGGGCGCGAAACAGGGCGTCGCTGCTCGGCAAGGGCCGGGTGAGCAGGGCCGCGACCTCGCGCGAATAGAAATCCGAACAGCGCCTCGGATCGCCATCGAGCAGGATGAGCACGTCGGCGAAGGGTCGGAGCTCGCGGGCGGTGGTAAAGGGATCGCGCGTCAGGTCCACCGCCTTCTCGTCCAGCACCGCCATGTCGAAGGGCTCTTCCGCCAGGCGATCCAGAGCTTTCTCGGCCGAGGGCAGCTCGATCACCGTGCCCTCGGCGGAGAGGGCCGAGACCACACGAACCCGTTCCTCGGCGTTCGCTATCCCGACCAGAAATCGCTCCTGGGTCAAGCGAGCGGCGCTACGTAAGGAAGCAAAGAGTCCGGCGGAGCCAGGGCCTGCCATGTTCGACGCTATTGTACTTCACGTGGGGGGTAAGTCCCCAGAGAGATTGCATTTCTGGCGGGCGGCATCACATTTATTCGGTGTCGAATCGAGTATGCTACCGAGCAGTCTAAGGAGAGCGTCATGAAACCGTCCCGATTGGCTCGCGACCTGAGGCGTATATCGACCATGGCAATCGCCGCGACGAGCGTGCTGGCCCTCTCGGCCACGGCTTGGGGGCAAACGCCGGCCCCCCCCACCGCTCCCGAAGCGGCGCCCGAGACCGCGGCGCCAGAATCAAAGCCGGAAGCGGCCGCGGCGCCGACCGGCGAAGCGCAAGCCGAACCCGCTGCCCCCCCGCAGCAAGGGCCGCAGGCCATACCGCCCCCACCCCCAAGCCGTCCCCATCCCGGCTACGGTCCACCTCCTGGCGTGCCCTATCCCTACTACTACGGCCAGCCGAGGTACGCCTACCCCATCGCGCCCAGGCGACCGTTGACCTATCGCCCGTTCATGTTCGGCGTCGGCCTGGGCATCGGCGCGCTCTCCTACAGCGCCAGCGACATGTCCAAGCACGAGCCAGCCTTGTCGTATTCCGTTCAATTGGGCTTCAGCATCACCTCGCGCTGGATGGCCCTGCTTGCCATGGACGGGTCGTGGGCTCAGTTCAGCTTCAATGATCAGGAGGTGAAATACCCCGGCAAGCGCAGCGTGGGGGTCAGCAACTTCACCGCCGGGGTA
>CAZHUY010000003.1:25999-55781 GCA_964535465.1 uncultured Myxococcales bacterium | reverse complement strand
CTCGGCGATCATCTGGGCCAGCCGCTTGTGGGCGGCGTCGCGCGCGGTGTAGAGCGTGCCGGTCAGCAACAGCTCGTCGCCAGCCTTGAGCGCGGGGATGTGCTGGGCCAGTTCGGAAATCGCCAATTTTCGCATGGCTACACCGTCTCCGTGAGCCTGCGCAGGGAATGGCACATCATGCTCACCGCCACCGGCAGGCATGCGATGTGGCAGGGGGCGTGCTCGATGTGCACGGCCAGGGCGGTGGTGCCTCCACCCAGGCCCATGGGCCCGATGGCGAGGGCGTTGACGGCGTCCAGCAGCTCTTTCTCTCGGGCCGCATAGGCGGGCGTGGCGGGGAGGGAGCCCACGGCCCGAAACAACCCCTTCTTGGCCAGGGCGCACACCGTGCCGAAGCTGCCGCCGATGCCCACGCCGATGACGACGGGCGGGCAGGCGTTGATGCCCTTCTCGCGCACCGTCTCGAGCACGAAGTCCATCACCCCAGCCCAGCCGGCCGAGGGCGGGAACATGCGCAAGGTGCTGGCGTTCTCGGTGCCTCCGCCCTTGGGCAGCACCGTGATCTCGACCTTGTCCCCGGGCACCAGGCTGACCGACAGCACGGCCGGGGTGTTGTCGTTGGTGTTGGTCCGGTCCAGCGGATCCCCGACGATGGACCTGCGCAGGTAGCCGGTGGTGTAGCCCTGGGCCACGCCGCGGTTGACGGCCTCCTGCAGGTCTCCCTCGACGTGGGCGTCTTGGCCGAGCTTCACATAGACCTCGCCGATCCCGGTGTCCTGGCAAAGCGCGATGCTGCGTTCTCGCGCCACCTGAGCGTTGTCCAGGATCTGCGAGAGCACGCCGCGGGCGCGCGCGTTGGTCTCTCGTTGGTGTGCCGCCGTCAGGCCCGCCAGCACGTCCGGCGGCAGGTTGGTGTTGGCCTGCTGGCACAAGCGCGCCACGGTTTGGGTGATGCTGGATGCTGCAATGGTCCGCATGGCTACCTACGCTCATAGCACACGAGTCACGGACCCCGCGAATCGACTTGAACGGCCGGCGGAGCCGGGGCGTCGTTCGTTCGGAGCGCCAGGAGCCCATTTCCAATCCTCCATGAAAATTCGACAGGCGATGTCGGAAATTCATGGAGGAGCAGGCGTGCTGGCAGCCCGTGGTGCAAGTGCCTAAACTCCTGGGTTGTTGAGTGGCGCAATTCTGTCTATGCTTGGTAGACAGAACGGAGAGCTAACGTGAACGCGTCCATCGTCGACCTTCGCTATAGAACCAAGCAGATCCTGGAAGCCCTGGAACGCCGGGAGACGGTTTCCGTCCTGTATCACGGCAAGGTGAAAGGGCGGTTGGTGCCGACGCAATCCGAGCGGAAGAAGGTGCAAGAGACGGCCTTTTTCGGCATGCGGGCCAAAGATCGCACGCCCGTGCCGGAGGTCATGCGGGCGCTGAGAGGCGGACGGTACCGTGATCTTTGACACGGACGTTCTGATCCATGCTCAACGTGGCCTGCGCCAGGCAGCGCTGGCCATCGATTCTGCCGAAGAGAGGTGCGTTTCCGTCCTGTCACTGATGGAGCTGCTTCAGGGAGCACGCGACAAAGCCGACCTGAGAACGATCAAGAGGTTCATGGTCGAGCTCGCATTCGCGGCATTGCCTTTGAGCGAGAATGTTGGACACCGAGCGCTGGTGTACATCGAGGAGTACGGCTTGGCTTCCGGGTTGCGAGCCGCCGATGCCATCATCGCCGCCACTGCGGTGGAGGCCGCCATGCCTCTCATGACGGCCAATGCAAAGCACTTCCGGGCCATCAAGGACCTGGATTTGGTCGTGTTCAAACCCTGAAGGGGGATCTCGCCCCGCTGCCGCGACTGCGGTACGCTGCCGGCCGTTCCGTGAAGCTCAACGATCTCATTGATGTGCCGACCCTCAAACGTCACCGCCTGGCGGTGGCGTGCGCCCTGGGTATCGTGGCCTTGGCCCTGGTCGAGACCGCGAACGCGCTGTTGGCGCCCCTGGCCGCGCCCAGCGATGCCGACTGGCGCAAGGCCGCGGCCCAGGTGCGCGCCGGGTTTCGGCCCGGCGACCTGATCGTGGCGGCGCCCGACTGGGCCGATCCTCTACTGCGCCAACACCTGGGCGACCTGATTCCGCTGCCGGTGGCCGGGCGCATGGACGCCGCCCGCTACGCCCGTGTCTGGGAGATCGCGCAGCGTGGGCAGAACGCCCCCGAGGTCGCCGGGGCCAAGGTCGAGGAGACCGGCCGGCACGGCGGCCTGACCGTGCGCCGCTACCAGCGCGAGGCGGCCACCGTGCTCTTCGATTTCGTGGCGGAGTGGAGCCACGCCGGCGTGAGCCGTGACCTGGGCGGCGGGCAGGTGAACTTCTGCAATCCCGCGGGTGATCGTTTCCTGTGCCCGGACGTGCCGGGCAGCCCCATCAAGCCCGACTTGCTGGAGATCGACACCTCTCCGCGCTGGACCCTGGGTGTTCCCATGGTGGGCAGCGCCACCACCGTGATCGAATACGAGCGCGTGCCCCTGGGCCGCACGCTGGCGGTGGGCGTGGGTCTGCACAACGTGTGGCTGCGCAAGGCGGCCAAGGGGACGGTCACAGTGCGCGTGCTGGTGGCGGGGCGCGAGCTGGGGCGTCTGCAGGCGGGCAGCATGACGGGCTGGACCCTGCGCACGTTGGACACCTCGGGGTTGGCCGGACACACGGCCCCGGTGCGCTTCGAGATCACGGCGGACAATCCCCATTCCCGTCACCTGGGCCTGGCGGCGGAGGCTCGTTCATGAGGCTCTGGCGCCGTTCGTGGTTCCTGCCTCTGTTGTTGGTCATCGCCACCAGCGGCTGGATGCTGGCCGTCGAGGGTCGTCAGGGGATCGGCCGCGACGAGTCCCAGTATTTTCGCGCGGGCGGGCGCTACTGGGGCTGGTTCGAATCGGCGTGGGACGACGTGCGCGCCGGCAAGCCCAAGCAGGCGTTCACCAAGTCGGGCATTGACCGTTTCTGGGGCGACAACCACGAGCACCCGCCCCTGATGAAGGTCCTGTACGGCCTGTCCTGGCGCGCGTTCCATCGCTGCCAGTGCGTGGGGGCCAAACAGGGGCTGCACCCCATCCCGATTCGCGGCAAGCACGTGACCTTGCCGTTGTTCAGCCGCGAGTCCACCGCCTTCCGTCTCCCCGCCATTCTGATGGCCGGTTTGGGTGTCGCGCTGGTCTTCGCGTTCGCGCGGCGCTGGGTCGGGCCGCTGCCCGCCGTGGGCGCGGCCGTGCTGTCGGTGGCGCAGCCTCACTACTTCTTCCACGCCCAGATCGCCTGCTTCGACACGCCCATCACGGTGATGATCCTGCTGATGGCGTACGCCTACTGGAAGTCGCTGCGCTCGCCCCTGTGGGGGAGTCTGTGCGGTGTCTTCTTCGGCCTGGCGCTCGCCACCAAGCACAACGCCTGGTTCGCCCCCTTCTTCCTGGTGGTCCACTATTTATGGATGCGGCGGGGCGATTGGCGGCGGTGGCGCCCGCCGCGCGTGCCCCTGGCCTTCGTCTCGATGGCCACGCTGGGGCCGCTGGTGCTGCTGGCCCTGTGGCCCTGGCTGTGGGGCGCCCCGGTCGAGCGGACGCGCGAATGGATCAATCGCCACACCCAGCACGAGCACTACAACTTCGAGTACCTGGGGCGCAACTGGAACCTGCCGCCCGAGCCCAGCGAGACCGGCCGCTGGCTTCTGCGCACCACCTTCCCCTGGGTGTCCGCCGGCCTGACCGTGCCCGTGACCACGCTGGCCCTGGTGGCGGCGGGCAGCGTGGTGATCGCGCGTCGTCGTCGCCGGGGGCAAGGCGAGACGGTCATGCTCGACACCGAGGCGCCGCAGCCCGAGGCGCGCGCCTCGTGGATCCGGCCGGGCGCGGACGTGGATCAGGCGCCGGGGATGTTTCTGGCTCTGCACATCCTGGGTCCCATGGCCGTGGTGGCGCTGCCTTCGGTCCCCATCTTTGGCGGGGTGAAGCACTTCATGCCCGCCATGCCCTTTCTTGCCATGGTGGCGGGCGTGGGCCTGGCCTGGTTGCTCCAGCGCGCGGGCGCCCTGATCAAGCCCGAGGGCGTGCGTCGCGTGTTGCCCCCGGTGCTGGCGGGCTTGCTCTGTCTGCCGGCGCTGGCCGAGACCCAGCGCTCGCACCCCGATGGCCTGGGCCACTACAACCTGCTGGCCGGCGGGTTCGCCGGTGGGGCCAGCTTGGGCATGAACCGGCAGTTCTGGGGCACTTCGGCGTTGCCGCTTCTGCCCTGGATGGTCGAACACCGGCCGGCTTCGAACCGCGTCTATTGGCACGACGTGCTTCACGACGCGATTGTCATGTATGCTCGCGAGGGCCGGCTGCCGGTGGGGATAGGCGACGTGGGCGTGGGCGAGGACAAGGTGGCGCAGGCGGATCTCGGGTTGGTCATTTTGGAGAAGCACTTCGCGGTCTACGAATACCTGCACTGGACGGCCTATCAGTCGGTCCGGCCGGCGCAGGTGTACACGCATGAGGGCGTGCCCTTCGTGACCCTTTATCAGCGAGGGGCGCCACCGCCCCGGCAGGAGCCGCCGCCGCCATGAACTGGTTCGAGCGCCTATTCGCCAGCCGCTGGGGGCTGGCCATCATCTACGTCGTCTTCCTGGGCCTTTTCGCCGGGGCTTCGGGCAATCGCCTGCTCAAGCACTCCCAGTACAACCACTTCGTCTACCTGGCCGAGAGCTGGCTGCACGGCCGCCTGGACCTGACCACCAACCCGCCCAACGAGAACGACTGGGCGCGGGTCGAGGTCATCAAGCTGAAGGACGGCCGCACCCTCAAGGGCCAGTTCAAGAAGACCGGCCCCACCGATCGCTTCTATCCCTTGCGTGGGCCTTCGCTGACCATCGAGCAGGACCAGATTCAATCGAAGTCCTGGATTCGCTACGTGAGCTTCCCGCCTTTTCCGGCGGTGTTGATGTTGCCCTTCGTGGCCATCTGGCACCTGGATTTCAACGACGTGATCTTCTCGGTGGCGCTGGCGGCCATCAACCCCGTGTTGCTCTTCATGTTGCTCGGCAGCCTGCGCCGCCGCGGCTACAGCACGCGCAGCGTGACCGACGATCTTTTGTTGACGGTCATGTTGGGCGCGGGCTCGGTGTACTTCTTCTGCTCGGTGCTGGGCCAGGTCTGGTACACGGCACACGTCGTGGGCGTGACCTGCGTGATCGGCTATGCCTGGGCTTGCCTTGATGCCGCCCATCCCGCGATGGCCGGGCTGTGCCTGGGGTTGGGCTTTGCCACGCGCACGCCCGCCGGGTTCATGTTCCCGCTCTTCTTATTCGAGCTCTGGCGCGCCACGGGCGGGTGGGCGCGTTGGCGCAACCTGCGCAAGGAGGGCTTGCCTCCCGGAACGGTGGGCAAGCTGGTGCGCTTTGCTTTGCCTGCGGGAGCGGTGCTGGCGGTGCTGCTGGTCCACAATGTCATGCGCTTCGGCAACCCGGTGGTCTTCGGCCACGAGTACCTGAACATCTCGTGGCAGGACCGCATCCAGAAGTGGGGCCTGTTCAACTACCACTTCCTCTCGCGCAACCTGGCCTGCGCCCTGGTGCTGTTGCCACGCATCCTGGCGCACGCCCCCTACGTTAAGGTGGGCGCGCACGGCCTGTCCTTGCTGGTGACCTCGCCCTACCTGGGCTACGTCGTGGCACCCAAGCAACGCAGCCCGCTGGCGCTGGGCCTGTGGATCACCATCCTGCTCACGGCGCTGCCGTCTCTCCTCTATCAGAACTCGGGTTACGTGCAGTTCGGTTACCGTTTCAGCCTGGACTACATGGTCTTCTTCATCATGCTGCTGGCCGTGGGCGGCCGCCGCATCACCTGGCTGTGGAAGGCGATGTTGCTGTGGTCGGTGGGTGTGAATCTGTTCGGCGCCATCACCTTCGACCACTTCAACCAGTTCAGCTACGAGGATTCGTTCTTTCCTCACGGGAACAACTGACCGCAATGGCTTCTGGCTGAAATCCTCGGGACGCCGTAGATTCGTCTCTATGGTCAGCACGCGTCGTCCCTTCTTGTTGCTCGTTGGGTTGGCTCTTGCCTGCGCCTCCAAACCCCCGGTCAAGCCCACGGTTGCGGAGCCGTTGCCGCCGCCTCCGCCCCCCAAGTTGGAGAAGATGCGTGAGCCTCTCGAGGTCCTGCCGCTCGAGCTGTTCTTCTCGGGCGTGCGCGGCGTGGCCAAGAGCACCGAGTCGGTCACCATTCGCAACACCGGCGACCAGTCGGTGGCGCTGAACGATCTGTTGATCGTGGGCAGTCAGGCCAGCACCTTCACGTTGACCGAGCGGCTGTCCTTCCCCATTTTGTTGCGACCCACCCAGGCGCTGACCGTGTCCATCGGCTTCGCTCCTCCCGCCGAGGCGGTGCCAGGCGTGCACCACGCGCGCCTGCGCATCGTGCGCACCGGCGATGACGACGGCCCACCATGCGACATGTCGGCCTTGGTCACGGCGGGCACCGATCTGGCCCACGAACCCAAGGTGGCGCAGATCCTGGATACTCTGGGATATGCCGCCAACGTCGACCTGAGCGACAAGTCCGCTGACGAGATCAAGACGGGCCTGTTCAGCGGCGCCAAGCCGGGCAGCGTGGGCCTCTACGTGGTCGCGCGCTATTCGCAGGACGAGGTTTCGTCCTACGGCAGCTATGCGCTGGACAAGGGCAAGCTTTTCACGCGACCCATGGGAAGCATCGCCAAGGGACACAACCAGACCTTGAATCCCGAGTTGGACGGCGAGGGCCAGACCAGCTTCGATCCAGGGGCCAATCCCTTTGGCATCTTCATCAAGCTGCCCAAGCGCACGCTCTACTCGCAGGCCGAACGCAACGCCCAAGGTACCCACGCGGTCATGCGCGTCTTCCCGCTGCGCAGCCGGGGTGGCGCCCAGGTGCCTGACGCCCTGCTGGTGCTGGTCGACGAAGACGGCGACGGCGATTTCCAGGACTACGTGTTCACGTTGGTCAACGTGAAACCGGCCCCGTAGGCGTGCCCTACGGCATGAGCTCTCCCTGGCATTCATCGGCGGCCTTGGGTGTGGTCGCCGGGCTGTCCACCTCTTTGCTGTGGACGGGTTCGGCCCTGTGCTTCGAGGCTTCCAGCCGCCGACTGGGGAGTCTGGTCGTGAATGTGCTCCGCCTGTTGTTGGCGGTGATGCTCTTCACGGGGCTATCCCTGCTCCGCTTCGGGCAGCTCGTGCCGCCGGCGCTGAGCGCGGACGCGTGGTTGTACCTCGGCCTCTCGGGCGTGGTCGGGTTCGTGGTGGGCGACATCTTTCTCTTTCAAGCCTTCGTGCTCATCGGCGCGCGCCTTTCCATGCTCATCTACGCCTCGGTGCCATTGCTCACCGCCCTGTGGGGATTCGTCTTCCTGGACGAGCGCATGAGCGGGCGCGCGCTCGTGGGCATGGGGCTGACCGTGGCGGGCATCGCGGCCGCGGTCGGAGGCAAGCCACAGACCGACCAGGGTACGGATCGCTCTCGGGGCAAGCGCACGACGGGAATCCTCATGGCCTTCGGGGGATCGGCGGGGCAGGCCGCGGGGCTGCTCCTCGGCAAACGCGGCGCGATGGGGTTGGACAGCTTCGCCGCGACCCAGATCCGCGCCTTAGCCGGTCTGCTGGGGTTTCTGATTGTCCTGGTGGTGGTTCGACAGGTCGGCCTCATCGGGCGGGTGTTGCGGGCCGCGTTTTCATCCGAGGCCGAGGCGGACCAGGCCCTACGCCGCTCTTTACGCATGGGTCTGCTCGTCCTGTCCGCCGGCGCGTGTCTCGGCCCATTCCTCGGGGTCTCGTTGGGTTTGCTGTCCGTTCAGCTCTTGCCCGCGGGGATCGCCGCGACCCTGATGTCGCTCGTACCGGTGCTGCTGATCCCTGTCTCCGTCCTGGCCTTCCGTGAACAGGTGACCTGGATGGAGGTGCTGGGCGCGATCCTGGCGGTTTCCGGCGTGGCGCTTCTGGCCAGCTAATACCTTGACCTTTTCCGGCGGTTGCGCCAAAGCAATGGACATGGCCATCGAAGCCCAACTCATGGATTTGCTGAAGGAAGCCATGCGCGCCAAGGACAGCCGCACGGCCGACTGCATCCGCATGATCAAGACCAAGCACATGGAGCGCCGGACCGCGGCCGGATTCAAGGGGCCGCTGGACGACAACCTGTGGCTGGACGTCATCAGTGCGTATCAGAAACAGCTTCGCAAGGCGCGCGAGGAATACGCGGGCCTGGGTGAACGAGGCCAGGCCTTCCTGCCGCAGATCGATTTCGAGGTGGAGTTCTGCGCCAAGCTCCTGCCCAAGATGGCCAGCGACGACGAGGTGCGCGCCGTGGTGCGCGAGACCATCGCCAAAATGGGCGGCAAGGATCCCAAGCTGACCGGCAGGGTGATGGGCGAGATCATGAAAGCCTACAAGGGCAAGTTCGATCCCGCGGCGGTCAAGCGCATCGTCGAGGAAGAAATGAAGTAGCGCGACCGCGACGACAAGACCATGCAGCAGCCCTCCCGCTTCACCAAGGTCCGCAACGCCTTCATCTCCGGTTCGGTGCTCCTGGCCCCGTTCCTGGTGACCGGCTGGGTGTTGTTCTCGCTGCTCGAGTTCATCGGAGGTGGGGTCCGCGATTACCTGCTCTTCTTCTTGCCCGAGTCGATGCGCGCCAACTCGAGCCTGGTCGTCGTCTGGAACATCCTGGCCACCCTGATCGTCTTTCTGCTGGTCACGGTCTTCGGCTACGTCTCGCGCAACATGCTCGGGCGATACTTCGCCAAGATGGCCGAGCGTTTGGTCCAGACCATCCCCGTGGTCAACGGCATCTACAACACGGTCAAGCAGATCATCACGACCTTCGGAACGCAGAATCGCACGCTTTTCAGCAGGGTCGTGCTGGTCGAGTTCCCGCGCAAGGGCGCGTACACGGTTGGTTTCCTGACCAGCAGGAGCCAGGGCGAGATCCAGGCCCGTACCCGCCTGGAGTTGTGGACGGTGTTCGTACCCACCACGCCCAACCCCACCAGCGGATACATCTTGCTCCTGCCGAAAGAAGAGATCATCGAGTTGGAGATGAGCGTGAGCGACGGGATGAAGCTCGTCGTCTCCGGCGGGTCCGTGACACCGCCTTGGTCCCCGGTCGCGCCGGCGGAGGCCCAAATCAGATCGGTTCCACCCAGCCCATAGCACCACCCCCATCCGCCCCACGTTGTATCGGAGATGCGTATGACACATGGACGTACCCGTTTGCCCGGCCGGGCGGTTTTGCTCGGGACTCTCTCGGTGATGGTGGCGCTGGCGGTTGCGTGTCGGCCCGATCGGAGCGCCGACGGGTCTGACTCTAGCGGTGGCGCACGCGCTGGAGCTTCGGGTACCGGTGGGGGCGCCTCGGGCGGGAGATTGGGAGGCGGCAGCGCGGGGGCGGAAGGTGGCGGCGAGGCGGGAGCGGGCGGAGGCGGCCCGGCAGGGGAGGGGGGCCAAGACAGCGGCGGCGCAGGCGCAGGAGGAGTCATCGCATCGGGTGGCATCCCACCGGCGGACATTCCTTGCAGCGGGAATGCCCAGTGTGTCGCGACTGGACAGGTATGCGAGCCGGTCACCAAGCTCTGCGTCCCCTGCCTGCAGACCAGCGACTGTTCGTCGGGCGGTCACTGCCTCGGCAACCGCTGTGTCATCTTCACCCCCTGCGCCAGCAAGGCAGACTGCACGGGCGGTCTGATGTGCGACACTAGCCGGGGGGTGTGCGTCGAGTGCAGCGTCGACACGGACTGCGCGAGCGGACAAGCCTGTCACGGCAGCAAGTGCATCGCCGTGGAGACCTGCCAGCGTAACTCCGATTGCGCGACCAACGTCTGCGACAGCGCCAACAATCGTTGCATCGATTGCGCCTCGGACGACAACTGCGGCAGCGCGAACCAACGTTGCTTGCTCAACGTTTGCCGGACCCTATGCACCTCACATGCCGATTGCAGCGCCCTCGGCATGGTTTGCGATACCTCGGTCAAGGCGTGCAAACAGTGTGTCACCAACAAGGACTGCCCGGCGTCTTGGTATTGCCTGGTCTCGGTTTGCGTGCCCGACGTGTGCGATGCGACCCAGGCGGCGTGCAACGGCACCAGCGTGGCTGGCTGTAGCGCGGACGGCGATACCTTCAACAACTTCACCTCGTGCAGCGCCAGCAAGCCCTGCATGGCCCGAGGCGCGGTGGCGACCTGCGGCGGGACGCCCGTCAGAGATGGTGGCGTCTCGGACGGGCCCGCCTCCCCTGATGCCGGTGCGGGCTCGTGCAGCGGTGGCACCATGGCGGATCCCTGCAAGTCGGGCATCCCCAAGTTCACCGGTTCGCAGACCGTGGATGGAAACGGCAGCGAGCTGTGCAGCCTGCCGTATTTCGTGCTCAACGCCCAGAACGCGGCCAAGGTCATCAATAGCGCCAACATTCCCTCCGCTCAGCTCGAAACCGCGACCGCGCGTGTGGGCTGGGACGCCGCGGGCATGCACGTCTACGTCGACGTCCAGGATGCCAGCGTGCAGACCGCCACCATGGTGGATCCCGCGCAAGCCACCGCCAAGTGCTACCAAGGCGACTCGGTCGAGCTGTTCTTCTCATCGAACGCCAACGTCACCGGGCTGACCTCGAACGACAGCCACACCATCCACCTCATCATTCCCGCCAGCGGGCCCGCCGTGTCCGTGAAGGACACCGGCAACGCGGGCACCTCCACCGCCCTGCCCACCGCTCAGTTCGCGCAGACCATCACCAACACCGGTTACGCCGTCGAGGCGCTGATACCTTGGCCGGGCGGGACCCCGAGCCAAGGCAGTGCCATCCGCTTCGACATGTCCCTCAACAGCGCCGACAAGAGCTTCAACGGCATCGACAAAATGCGCGACGCTCAATTGATCTTCCACATCGCGAACGCGGGTGGCTCCACCACCTGCCAAGGTTCCGATGGCGCCATTCCTTGGTGCGACAACCGCACCTGGTGTCAGACGAACGTTCAGTAAGCGCGTGTTGTTCCGGCGCTATCCCAGGCGCACCTTGAGCGCCGTCATGATCATGCGCGTCGCGGGCGACTGGTTGAGCGTGTAGAAGTGGATGCCGGGCGCGCCTCCCAAGAGCAGGTCGACGCATTGGGCGGTGGCCTGGGCCACGCCGAGCTGGGCCACGGCGGCGGGGTCGGAACGGCGACGCTCCATCTCGGCCCGTAGCACCGCGGGCACGGTGGCGCCGCACATCTGGGTCATGCGTTGGATTTGCGCGACGTCGGTGATGGGCATGATCCCGGGGATGATGGGCACGGTGATGCCGGCGGCCCGGGCGCGCGCCACGAAATCGAAGTAGGTGCGGTTGTCGAAGAACAGCTGGGTGATGATGAAGTCCACCCCGGCGTTCACCTTGGTCACCAGGTTGCGGATGTCGTTCGCGTTGTCGCGACACTGCGGGTGACCCTCGGGGTAGCCGGCGCCGGCCAGGCACAGGCGCTGGCCATGACGTTCCCGGATGAAGCTCACCAGATCCGAGGCGTGGGCGAAAGCGTCGGGCGGCGACACGAACCCGTCGACACCGGCCGGCGGATCGCCGCGCAAGGGGATGAGATTCTCGATGCCTTCGTCCACCAGCCGGTCCACCAAGGCCGTCACCTCGGCGCGGGTCGAGGCGATGCAGGTCAGGTGGGCCATGGCGAGCAGGCCGTGCTCGCGCTGCATGCGAATGGCGAGGTCCACGGTGCGACCTCGCGTGGATCCGCCGGCGCCGTAGGTGATGGAGACGAAGTCGGGCGCCAGGTCCACCAATTCGGGAAGTGCGCGTTGCAGATTCTCCATTCCCAGGTCGGTCTTGGGCGGAGAGAACTCGAACGAGAAAAGCGGAGGGCCGCGGCCGAAGCGCTCACGAATTTTCATGACGTTGCCTATCTGTAGCACAAGGGCGCGCCCTCCGGTCATGCGTTGGTCGACATGCGCCAGCTTTCGACGCGGGGGCAATTCGGGACTTGACCGGTCCGACTTGTGCCCCTTAGATCGGTCGGGTCGATGTTCTCCGTCAGGTCAGTTTCGCGTCGGGCCATGATCTCCGTCGCTGTCCTGTTGGGCGTGGTGCTCGGGCTGGGGGTGTTCACCTTCATCTATGCCGAAGGCTTCTCGTATTTCGGGACGGATCCCAAGGCCTGCGCCAATTGCCACATCATGAACACCGAATACGACTCGTGGGTGAAGTCGAGCCACCACATCGTGGCGACCTGCGCCGACTGCCACCTGCCCAAGTCGCTCGTGCCCAAGTTCTACGCCAAGGCCTTGAACGGGTATCACCACTCCAAGGGCTTCACCCTGCAGGACTTCCACGAGCCCATCATGATCAAGCCGCACAACTCACGCATTCTGCAGGAGGCCTGCCTGGGATGCCACGGCGAGCTGGTGCACGAGTTGGTGGCGGGCAGCACCACGGAAGCCAACGCGGTCTCTTGCGTGCACTGTCACAGCTCGGTTGGGCACGGACCTTTGCGCTGATCGTTTCTGTCATCGAGAGAGAACCATGAGCAACGAAACCACCAGAGAATCCCGACGCAGCCAATGGACGCTGCTGATAGCCCTCATCGCGGTCATCGCGGTCGCCACCGTGGTGATCGCCAGCTTGCTGGTGAACATCTTCCAGCGCAAGCAAGAGGCGAAGAACCCCTACCTGCGCTTCGTCGACGTGACCGCCGACACCACCGACCCGGCCGAGTGGGGCAAGAACTGGCCGCGGCAGTACGACGGCTATCTGCGAACCGCGCAGCCCTCGCGCACGAAGTACGGCGGAGGGGCGGGGTCCGAGGGCGTTCTGCCGCTGCAAAAGGCCGAGGTGAGTCCCTGGTTGACCCGCATGTTCGCCGGCTATGCCTTCGCCATCGATTATCGCGACCGACGCGGCCACGCCCACATGCTGGTGGATCAGGAGCTCACCAAGCGCACCAAGGAGAGCAAGCAGCCAGGCTCGTGCCTGCACTGCCATACCTCGGTGATTCCCCTTTACCGGAAGACCGGCGCCGAGCTGGCGCCTTCCGCGCCGCCCGCCGAGCAGATTCAGAAGGGCTTCGAGGCCATCGGCAAGCTCGACTATTGGGAGGCCAACGCCAAGCTGAAGCAGGCGGGCCACAACCATCCCGTGTCGTGTGTGGACTGCCACGATCCGAAGAACATGCAGTTGCGCGTGACCCGCCCGGGCTTCATCAATGGCGTGAAGGCACTCAAGGCGCACGAGGGCGTGGACAACTACGACGTGAACCGTGATGCCACCCGGCAGGAGATGCGCTCGTTCGTGTGTGGCCAGTGCCACGTGGAATACTACTGCGGGCCCAAGACCACGCTGTTCTATCCTTGGGCCAACGGGCTCAAGGTCGAGGAGATTGAGGCCACCTACGACGCCTTCAAGTTCGAGGACGGCAAACGCTTCTACGACTGGAAGCACGCCGAGACCGGTGCCGAGGTGCTGAAGGCGCAGCACCCGGAATTCGAGGTGTGGACGCAGGGCGCGCATGGCAAGGCCGGGGTGGCGTGCGCCGACTGCCACATGCCCTACATGCGTGAGGGCGCCATCAAGGTGTCCGATCACTACGTGCGCTCCCCCCTGCTCAACATCAACCGCGCCTGCCAGACGTGCCACCGCTACCCCGAGGAGGACATCCGCAAGCGCGTCGAGACCATCCAGGATCGCCACTTTGCCCTGATGAGCCGGGCGGGCCAGGCCCTGGTCGATATGATCGACGCCCTCAAGGCGGCCAAGGACGCTGGGGCGAGCGAGACGCAGCTCTCACCCATGTTCGAGCTTCAGCGTCAGGCACAGTGGCGCCTGGATTTCGTGGCGGCCGAGAACTCCATGGGCTTTCACGCCTCGCAAGAGCTGGCGCGCATTCTGGGCGAATCCATCGATATGTCACGCAAGGCTCAGATCGCGGCGCTGGCCTTGAAGACGACGCCGGCCAAGTAGCTATTCGCGGGCGCCGGCGCCTTCGCCCAGCTTCTCCAGACGGGCGAGGGCGGTCTGGGCATCGATGGTGATGGTCTCTCCGCGGCGCTCGGGGGCTTCGAACATGACGTCGTGACAGATCTCCTCGACCAGGGCGCGCAGGGTGCGGGCGCCGGTCTTGCGGCGCATGGAGAAGCGCACCACCTCGCGCAGGGCCTGCTCCTCGAACCGCAGATCCACGCCATCGAGCTTCAACAAGGCCTGGTACTCCTTCACCACGCAATCCGGGGGTGCCGTGAGGATCTGGAAGAGATCCTCTTCGCCCAGGTGATCCAGCTCCACGCGCACCGGCAGGCGGCCCAGGAACTCGGCGAGCAGGCCGTAGTCGAGCAGTTCCTTCTCGGTGATGGGCAGGGCGCGGTGGCCGCTGCTGCTGGTCGAGCCGAAGCCCGCGGTGCGGCTCTCCTGGTACAGGCGCAGATCGGTGAAGGTCCCCGCGGCGATGAACAGGATGTTCTGCGTGTCCACCACGGTGAAGTCGTGCTTGTTCCAGTGCTGGGTCACGTTTTGGGGCACGAAGACCTCGCGGCCCTCCAGCAGCTTGAGCAGCCCTTGCTGCACGCCCTCGCCGCCGATGTCGCGAGCGCCGGCGCCCGTGCGCGCGCTGTGGGTGCGGCGGGCGATCTTGTCCACCTCGTCGATGAACACGATTCCGCGCTGGGCCTCCTCGACATTCTGACCGCACTTGTGCAGCAGCTCGGCGATCATGACCTCGACGTCCTTGCCGTAATAGCCGGCCTCGGTGTATTCGGTGGCGTCGGCCACGGCAAAGGGCACGTCGAGGAATTCCGCCAGGGTGCGGGCCAGGTGGGTCTTGCCGCAACCGGTGGGACCGATGAGCAGCAGGTTGGATTTCTTGATGAGACGCTTGGCCGCCGTCGTCTTCTGCTCGCAGCGCTTGAGATGGTTGTAGGCGGCGATGGCGATGCTGCGCTTGGCGCGCGCCTGACCGATGACGTGGCGGTCCAGGTGTTCGACGATCTCGCGGGGGGTGGGCAGGAGACTCTCGGCGATTCGGGGCGACGTCTTCATCGCGGCGGAGCATCTCACGGCTTTTCGGGCTTCGCCAAAGTAGTGATCTAAGTAGTCGAATTCTTTTGGTTGGCCGACGCGCTGGTCGAACCCGCTCCTGAGAACGAAGAGCTCTTAGGGAGAACTGGTAGGGAAGGCTCCACCGTAGCGGCTGACGGGCGTGGTGGTGCCGCCGGTGCGCGCATCGAAGTTGACGGCGTCGGGACGGGCGTCAGGAGCGGCCCCGCCATCGGGAGCACCACCGGAGGAGACGGGAGCGGTGGTGGTGATGCCTCCTGTGCCGGTGCCCCCGGAGCTGCTGAACCAGGAGGCCCCGTAGGTCACGTTGAAGGGGGCGAACCTGGCGACCCTCTACCGGATTGTCGAGGGACGCTACCAGTATCCGGGGTTCATGGTGCCGGTGTCGGCCTACTTCCATTTCATCGAGACCCGCGGCTTCAACGTCGACCTGGGCCAGGGCCGTTCGTTTCACACCTAGAGCTCGACGTCGTGCTGCCCGAGCCCGGCGTGTTCCCGGAAGAGAGCCTGCTCGACCTGGCCAACGGCGTGGTGACCGCCATCCATCGCGTCCGCGCATCCAGCGTGCTCCCGGCGAGCGGCAAGGTGCTGCAGGACGCACAACTGCAAGAGATCGGCGGCCTGCTGTGGAAGATCGTCCAGGCCTTCCCCATCGATGGGGTCGTTCCATCGGGTGCCAGCCTCTTGCTCGACACGGAATGGAAGATCCTGGCCGATGGACAGCTCATCGTGAAGCAGGTACGGCCCTTCTTGCGCCGATAGGCCACGTCAGAACGCCGGCGTGGCGCCGGTCAGTCGGACCTGATAGTCCAGTCCCACATTCGCCGGGTCTGAGGATGCGGTGGCGCCGATGGTCGCGGGATCGAAGAGGATGAGCGCCTTGGGCGTGTTGGCCACCACCAGCGTGATCTCCTCGCCGCTGGTCAGGGTGGCCGAGCCTTTGCCGTCAGGCAGATCGACGTAGCGAACCGCGCCCGAGCCGTTGCGGATGGAGAAAGTGGCGGTGAGGCCGCTGCTGGCGGCGCTGCTGACGAGGTCGACCTGGGCGGACACCTCGGTCGCGGAGACCTTGAGCGGAACGATGTTGGCGCCGAAGTAGCGCGGTTGGCGCGCGGTGATGACCTTGTACGTGCCGGTGGTGCCCGAAGCCGTGAGGTTGGCGAAGTTGAGGCGGCTCTTGGCGCTGTTGAAGGCCTTCTGCCCCTGCGGGTGACCGATGTCCACGTAGGCCATGCGGGCCCAGTAGCGTCCCACCAGATCCTGCACCGTCAGCGGGGCGATCAGGCGTTCCAGCGTGTGCAGCGGGGTTTCGTTGTTGCCCTTGTAGGTGCGCCATAGATCGGGGAGCGCTTGCTTGCCAAGGCCCGCGAAGCCATCCGGGTTGGAGGTCAGGTAGGTGAAGAAGGGCCAGGCCTGGTAGTAGTTCTGGTTCATGCAGATGGTCCAGAACGAATTGCCGATCACGGTGTTCAGATCGATGAGGGTGTTTCCCGTCGCGATGTTGTGACGGGCGCGTGCCTCGGCGCAGATTTCCGACGTCATGAACGTGTCGGCCACGAAGTTGGCGACGGACTCCCACCAGAAGCCGGTGCGGGTCTGCTCCACCCAGCTCTTGGCGGCCAGGGTCAGGGCATGCCCGTACTCGTGCACGGTGACCGAGGGCGAGGTCATGTGTTGGTTGACCACCTCCAGGTAGGCAAGACCGGCCCGGGAATCGTACTGCATGACCCCCGCGGCGTTGTTGGCCAGACTGGCCACGGAGTAGGCGTTGGTCTTGTAGGTGGTGCCGCTCGACGAGGTGATGGACAGCCCGGTGGAGCGCCAGCACCACTCCTCGACGAAGCATTGGTGCGCGGATTCCAGGAGATTCAGCACGGTGTCGCCCGCGCTGGAGTTGAACACCACGAAGTGGTCCGATTCCTTGTACGAGGTTCCGCCGCCGCCCACCGAGGTATTGACCTGAAAGGTGCTGGCCGCCGGAAGGGTGCAGGTCGGTGTACCACCGTCGGTCCTGCTTCCCCCGCTGGCGCTCCCGCTGCTCGTCGAGGCGTCGCCCGCGCCTCCGGATCCGGCGCGCAGGTCGGCGCCTGCGTCGCGGCGAGCACCACCCGATGACGTGCCCAGCGCCGACGTCCCCGCCGTGCCCGTGGCGCCCCCGGTGGCACCGTCCGCGCGCTGGTCCACGCCCGCGTCCGCTGTGGATCGGCCGCCCGTGCTGGTCGTCTTGCCGCCCGCGCCCGTTTCGCCACCGGCTTGCGAGCCGGCTGCCACCGAGGATGCTCCGCCTGCACGGGGCCTGCTGCTGCTCGATGAGTCGCCGCCCGAGGCGCTCATGTTGCCCGAGGCGCTCGTCGAGCCTGCAGAGCCGCCGAGGGCGGAGGCATCGGGCTTCGCGCTCGTCGTTCCCTGGCCGTCCGAGCTGGAACAAGCCGCGGAGACCAGCAACCCGAAGGTCAAGAGGCGGAGGGTGGCGTTCCTCATGCAGCCGATTGTACCGGAATCGCAAAGAACCACAGCGGACACATCGCCGCCTGGCGGCCGCAGGCAAGGACGCGATGAACGGAAGGGATTAGCCACAGGACGGCTTGATCGGCTGGGCTTTTCGCGCAAGCCGGTCGCGAGTCTGCTCTGCTGCTCTCGATCATTGCGCGTGGTGGGCAGGGGGGCTGCTGCTACGCTCATCAGGATGGGAGGTGGCGATGAGACGGTGTGCGGTGGGGTTGATGGCCTTGGTGATGCTCGGTTGTGCCAGCGTGCCCATCACCGGGCGCAAGCAGTTGCTGCTCTTGTCGGAGGACGAAGAGAATCAGATGGGGACGCAGGCCTTCCAGGAGATCATGGCCAGCGAGAAGCTGGCCAGCGATCCGGGTGTCAACGCCCAGGTGACACGCGTGGGCGAGCGCATCGCCGCGGCCACCGGCGAGACCGACTACCAATGGGAGTTCAAGGTCATCGAGAAGAATCAGGCCAACGCGTTCTGCCTGCCGGGAGGAAAGGTCGTGGTCTTCACCGGAATCTTGCCGCTGACCCAGGACGACGCGGGGCTGGCCACGGTGCTCGGCCACGAGATCGCCCACGCGGTGGCTCGCCACGGCGGTGAGCGTGTGAGCCAGGGGTTGCTGGTCAACGCGGGATTGGCCGCTGTGCAAGTGGGCATGGGCAATCGCGACCCGAACACCGTCAAGGCGGTCACCGGCCTGCTGGGCGCGGGCGCGGCGGTGGGCGTGGTGCTGCCCTTTTCGCGCAGCCAGGAATCGGAGGCCGACCGACTGGGGCTCATCTACATGGCCAAAGCCGGCTACGATCCCCACGC
This sequence comes from uncultured Myxococcales bacterium, assembly GCA_964535465.1. Taxonomy (GTDB): domain Bacteria; phylum Myxococcota_A; class Polyangia; order Fen-1088; family Fen-1088; genus Fen-1137. The sequence continues at coordinate 37,385 of CAZHUY010000003.1, read as the reverse complement.
CGCCCTGGCGTTCTGGAAGCGCATGGACGAGGCCAAGGGAGGCAACGCCCCGCCCGAGATCCTCTCGGATCACCCCGCCGACGAGAAGCGCATCCAGCAGATCCAGGAGTGGCTGCCCGAGGCCATGAAGTACTACAAGCCGCGCCCGTGAGTGAGCCGTTCGCTTTCTCACCATCCGGGCGGGGTGATGTGCCTAAGGGATCGCCAGCTTGAGCCCCAGCTTGTGTCGTAGCTTCGTGGCCAGCTCGCGTCCGAGCGAGGCCTGCGCCGCGCTCTCGGCCCGCTCTTCACCTAGCCCGGCCTCAGTCACCGTGGCCGAAACCTCGGTCATCAGCTCTCCCGTCCACGCGTGGTAGACACGCAGAGTTCCGCGCGCTTCGTACCAGACCCGCTGGGTTCCCATGCGGCTGGCGAACTCGCTCTCGGCGTCGAGCAGGAGGATCGTATCCAAGGCTCCGTGCAGGTGCTCCGCCACCTGTGGCGCCAAGTCCTTCATCTTTTCCATTCCGGCTTCCGCGAGCTGCTGGGCCTCGGCCTTGGCCAATTCCACCGGTCGAGCGAAGTGGTCCTCCAGTGCTCCCATGAGCGCTCGTCCCGTTTCGGCCGCGGGTGTCTTGCCATGCGCGTGGACCAGGGCCGAGCGGGTGTGCCCGGTGGGGCGTCCCTGCAGCGTTATCGACAGGGGGAGCTTCACCTGTGCGCCCGACAGCGGCCCGTCGAGATCGAGGCTCACTGTCCAGGTCGTCGCGGCGGGCGTGTCCTTGGCAATGGTTCGTGTGGCGACGCCGCGGGCATCGGTGTGAACCACGACCGCCGGCGATCGATCGCTGGCCAGGATACGCAGGGCCAGCTCGGGCAGTGGTTGCTCGACCTCGCCATTGGCCAGGGTGGCTTTGACCATCAGGGGCCGGAGCCAGGATTGGTCTTTCATGGGGATGCCGCCGGTGTGAACAGGCCGCAGGCGGACGTTGGCCAGGATTTGCTCCAACTGTCGGCTCTGCGCGCTCGTGTCGACGGGCTGACAGGCGCCGTCGTGGGCGAGCTGCCGTTTTCGCAGACAGGAGGCACGGCGCAGGTTGGCCATGCGCAGGGCATGGAGCGCCGGAGATAGGGCGTTGGGGCCTTGCGGCTCCGGGGCCGTGTCCAAGATGCTATCGAGACGGTCGAATGCCTGCCGCAGAGAATCGCGGGTGAGTCCGACCTGTGCCTGGATGCCGCCGTCGACCTGCGTGAGGCGGACGCGTTCCACGTGAACGGCCGCCGCCAGCCGCTCGTGGAGTGGGTTGGCCGCCGTCAAGGACTCATCGGCCAGCAGGGCCGCGAGAAGTCGTCGTCTCGCCAGCGCGGAAGCCTGCGCCTCGGTGGGGGCGGTGGCGCCGGCGGAGAGCGCCACGCTCTCCTGACCCGCGATGGTCCCGGGATTGGCCGGCGACCCCGTGGAGGCACCAGAGGTGCCGCAGGCCGCGAGCAAGAGCAGGGGCAAGAGCCCGGGAAGGAGCGAGTGCTTCATGGATGGGGTTTCGCGCGCGAGCATCGGAAATCCGAGGTCACAGTTTATCGCTAACCTGCTGCCGGAAGCGTGGCCAATCCAGGGCCGACTGGCCGTAGGTGGCCTCCAGCTTGTCGAGGCCCGCCTTCAGGACCGCCTTGGGATCCCGTTTGCCCAACTGGACGGCGCCGTCGCGCAGGCCTGATTGGTCAGCCACCTCGAGCAAGAAGTCCTCCATGACCAGGCGGTAGGTGTCGGCGAAGGCGCTGTTCTTCACCGAGCTGATCTTCGACATGCGCGACAGCAGGGGGAGTATGTCCTGGTAGTAGCGAGCCGATTGGCCCGCCGAGCGCGCCAGCCGGCCGTGCTTCTTCAACAAGGCGCCGACCTGGCCGATGTAGGCGTCCACCTCTTCCATCAGCTCGCCCTCCATCTCCCCTTCCTCGCGACCGGTGCGCACGACCTCGGGGAGGCGATACTCGGTGTCCTTCAGGATCGGGATGAAGATGGGGCGGAGCTGGCCCAAGACCGTGCCCGCGTCATCCCCGGCCTCGAGTCGCTTGTCCACCGCGCGAACCGCCGCGCGAATCAGATTGCCGCGAAAGCCGGTGTCTTGCGCTCGGCGGGTGGTGGCCTGCAGACCCTCCCGGCGATAAAGGGAGAAGGCTCCCGGGTCAAAGGCCTCGCTCATCACGTTCTGCAGGAAATCGAGATCGGCGTTGGCCAGCAGCGCGCCCGTGATGGTGCGCGCGTTGCGGTCGCCTTCGGTCATCGAGCGAGCCACCACGTCGAAGAGCTGCACCTTCTGGAAGCGAGCTTGGTTCTCGATGACCTCGTTCTGCCGTGCCACCAGCCAGATCTGCAGGGCCGGAATCACCGTCGCGATCAGCGAGAAGATCAACACCATGGCCCGCCGGCGAATCAGGAAGCGGACCACCGACTCCATGAAACCACGCGTCTGCAGCAGCACCTCCTCGCGCGAGGGCCATGCATCCCGCGCCCCCGAGAAGCCGCTCACGGTCTCGGCCAGCTTTCCGAACGAACGCACCACTTTCTGGCGATCGAGCAAGGGAAGCAGCACGCGAAACCCGCCGCGCATGAGGCCCTTGCGGGCTGCGTCGGCCCGCTGCGCGCGCTGCTCGATGGCGTCGAGTCGTTCGCGAAGTTGGCGATTCTCGCTACGAAGCTGATCGAGCTCCGAGTCCAGGGGTTGATCGGCCATGGCGCTTTTTACCCGATGGAACCATCAAGAATCCATGGCCTTCCCGCGCGGCCGGGCTGCCGATAACGTGAGGCGTACGAAGGTCGACAGTCGTGGCTTGGACGGATCGGTGCTCAGCCAGAAGAAGGAGACGACGGATCGCTGGCTACCAGGCGACGGTGCAGGAGGTGATTGTGCGAACGGAAGCCAAGGCGTTCGTAGAGAGCGCGCGCTCGCGTGTTGTGCGGTGTGACCTCAAGCGCCAGCGCCACGGGTGGCTGGCTCCACAGCGATCGATCGACGCCTATTGAACAAAAGAGGGCCGTTGCCATACCTCGGCATCGATGTGAAGGCAGCATGTAGAGCTCATCGATAACGCACACCTCCCCGCCGTACTCGTTCGACCAAAAGGGCACGAGCAGCGCGTAGCCCACGACCTGCGAATCGACTTCAGCCACGACGGCCCTTCCCCGCGAGGGCTCGGCCTGGAATGCCGCAAGCGTCTGGCGAATCTGGTGTGCGTTTACCGGCTCGCTGGGGTCCTCGCGGTTGAGCGCGAGCCCCATCTCGACGATCTGCTCATGATCCTCTGGCCGCGCTGGGCGCCACATGCCGACCAGTAGGCCCCAGAAGCAAACGGGTGGCAAATTGTGGGGCCATCCATGAACAGAGGCGGCCAGCGAGAATACTTGGTTTGCCGGCAGCGGGACCACAGAATACCCGTCACACCAGTGAGGGACACATGACTGCGCGACGTTGGAGTACGGGCATGCGTACACGAGACAATGGCCTGTGGATGTTGGCCTTGGCGGGCCTTCTCGCGGGGTGCGAGGGGTCGGGCACGCGGTCTTCGTTGGACGCGGGTGTGGCCGGCTCGGGGGGGATCGTCTCCACCGGCGGCCTGCTCGTCTCTGCGGGCGGTGATGCTGCCGTGGGCGGCCAAGTTTCCAGCGGCGGGCTCTCGACCTTTGGGGGGGCGGTGTCTTCCAGCGACACTTCGGGGGGCGGCGACATCGCGACCACCGGGGGCAAGGCCTCAGCCGGGGCCAAGGCTTCCACCGCCGGCGCATCTTCCACTGGGGGAACCGCGCGGACCGGTGGCGTCGGCGCGGGGGGCACCTCATCAGCGGGTGGCGTCGCGTCCACGGGAGGCGTTCTCACCACCGGCGGCACCACCAGGACCGGTGGCACGGTCTTCACCGGGGGAAGTACCGCGATGGGTGGAGCCACCAGCGGGACGTACGCTTGCCCTGGCACGGCCACAGGATACAACGCCGTGATGGTCAAGAGCGGCACCACCTGGACGGTCTCCGCCGGCGGGACCGAGAAGTACAGCGGCGACGACACCACCGCCGCGCTGACCGCCGCCTACAACAGCCTGACCGCGGGGCGGACGAGCAAGCAGAGCATCTTGGTCCAAGGCGACGGCGACATCCCTGCCAGCGCGCAGGTCGTCATCCCCAGCTACACCGTGCTCAATTGGTGCGGCACCTTGAACGTCAGTGACACGCCGTCGGGTTCGGATCGATCGCCGCTCTACGCCCGCAACAAGACCGACATCGAGATCCCCAACTTGAAAATGACCGGATCGCCCCAGTACGGGATCTTCTTCCGGGGCACCAGCAACATAAAGCTGGGGCGCATCGACATGCAGCTCACCTTGTCGGCGGGCATCGGGGTTCGGGTGGACACCAGCGGCTCGGCGGGGACGGACACCACCTTCGTGAAGAACCTGACCATCGACCACATCTCGGGCGGCGGCATGGGCAGCCACCTGGTCGAGACCTACGGGGTGGACCAGATCAAGATAGGTCTGGTCGAGGCCAACGCCGCCGGGGAATGTGGACTGCTGCTCAACCGCAGCATCAACGCTGAAGTGGGCACGGTGAGCTGCACCGACTGCGCCAAGGGCACGGGATACGCCGCCTTCCGCGTCGCCAACAGCGTGGGCAAGGTCAACGGCGAATTCCCGGCGGGCAATATCCACGTGAAGAAGGTGTACGCCCGGGGCGGCGGCCGGGGGATCTTCTCGGTTTCGGGCTGTGGTGGCCTGACCATCGACAACATCGACATCGCCAACACTGGCAACACCTCGATCCTGCTGCAGAACACGTACAACACCACCATCGCCGCCGAGTCGGGCACCGTGGTGGGCGGCGTGGTCCAGATCAGCAACGACACCAAGAACACGGAAAACGGCACCTACCCGCCGTCGCAGAACGTGGCCATCAAGAACCTGGTGCTGAGCGGGGGCGCGTCCGTCCGTCAGGACTGGTGCGCGGAGTATGGTGCCAACGGCTGCACCGCCAGCGATGTCACGGGCGGCACCGTGAGTATGTGCAAGTAACACGCTTGGCGGGCAACCCGGTTGGGCCAGCTCGGAACGCTGGGCGGAAGCGGTCAAGGCACGTCCTATCGGATCGTGAAGTCTGCGGACAAGAGGGTTTCGGGGTCGGCGCTGGGGCCGACCAAGACCTTATGAATCACCGGCTCCACTTTCCATGAGCCGCTGGGGCTGGTCGGCGTGGTATCCGCGGTGCTCCAGTAGGCCGTGTCTTGCGCGGGAACGGACAGCAGCACGTCCTTGCTTTCGCCAGCGGCAAGGGTCACGCGCGAGAAAGCCTTGAGCTCCTTGATGGGCCGCTTGGGCGCCTTGCTGTTGGGGTAGGCGATGTAGAGCTGCACGATCTCGGTTCCGGCGAGCTTGCCGGTATTCTGGACGGTGACCTGAACGGTGAGCCGGCCCGTGGTCGAAACCGAGGAGCACAAGACTTTCAGATTGCTGTACTTGTAGGTCGTGTAGCTCTGCCCGTACCCGAACCAGTAGCGCACGGGCTTGGCGTTCTTCTCGAAGTGGCGGTAGCCGTGCAGGTAGTCGATGGTGAAGGGACTACCACCGCTGTTGCCAAAAGGTGGGTAGTCAGCCTCGGACTTGGCGACCGTGAAGGGCAGCTTGCCCGAGAAGTTCACGTCGCCGAAGAGCAGCTTGGCCAAGGCGGTGCCACCTTCCTGGCCTGGGTAGAAGGTTTGCACCACGGCCTTGACGCTGTCGATCCAGTCCTCCACGATGATCGCGGCGCCCACGTTGAGCAGGACGATGATGTTGGGATTGGTGGCCGCCACGCTCTTGATGAAGGCAGCGGGTTTGGTGGTCCAGTGGATGGGATGGGCACCGCTCAGGGTCAAGTCCTTGCGGTCGGCGCCACCCGCGTAGGCTTCGCCTTCGTCCTCGTGGGCCATGGACACCGGGATGATGACCACGTCGGCGCCCGCGGCGGCCGAGGCGTCCGCGCTTTGCTTGACCGTCACCCCGCCGTGGTCGGAGAGGCCCTTGAAGTACGAGATGACGTGGGGCGGGCTGGTCTGACTGCTGCCCCGGTCGCCCAGCCCCGACACGGAGCCCGCCCTGAAGTTGTCGGGCATCGTGGGCAGGTTGTTGTCCGGGCCCACGATGGCGATGGTCTTGACGTTGGGTGAACCGGTGCCCGTGTCCTTGGCCTTGGCCCCGAGGGGCAAGATTCCGTCGTTCTTGAGCAGAACCGCCCCCTCGAGCTCGGTCCTCTCGGCCAGGCTCACGTTCTCGCTGCGCGTGGCAAACCCCGAGCTCTTGGCCGCGGAAAGGTAGGAAGAGTCGAAGTTCTTCATCTTCATGCGAGCGTTGAGGATGCGGATGACGCTTTGATCGAGCGTTTCGCTCTTGAGGCTTCCCGAGGACAGGTCGCTGGACAGAGTTGTGAAGGCCTTGGGCGAGGGCATTTCGAGATCGAGCCCCGCGTTCATGGAGAGCGCCCCGTGGTCCGAGACACTGGCGGTCCAGTCGGAGATGACGAATCCTTTCCAGTTCCAATCGGTGCGCAGGATGTCGTTGAGGATGTGGGCGTTCTCGCTGCAGTAGGTATCGTTGACCTTGTTGTAGCCGGACATGATGCACGCGGGATCACCCTTCTTGACCGTGATCTCGAAAGGACGCGTGTAGTTCTCACGCAGGGTCTGCTCGTCGTAGACGGGGTCAGCGATCCCGCGGTTGTCGTCGGTGTCGTTGCCCACGTACTGCTTGGGGCAAGCGGCCGTGTTGCCCTCTTTCTGCATGCCGAGCACATAGGCGGCGCCCATCTCGCCCACGAGCACCGGATCCTCTCCATAGGTCTCCTGAGAACGCGCCCAGCGCGGATGCCGAAGGGTATTGAGGACCGGCGCGAGGGCCAGATCGTCCTTGGCCGCACGCATGTCCAGCCCCTGATACTTGCCGACCTGATACTCCAGATCGAGATCGAAAGACGCCGCGCGGGCCGTGGCCACGGCCCAAGTCGTGCCCACCTCACCGGTAATGTCGCGGACTCCGCGCGTGCCATCGCGCATGGGGAACTCGGTGATGCCCTGGCTGGGGACGCCCAAGGAACGGAAGGGCCCAGGGGTGCTCCAGTCGGTGACCTGATCGCCAGATAGCATGGCGATCTTCTCATTGGTGTTCATGGCCGCCGCCTTGCTCGCGGCCTGTGGATCCATCGGGGTCAGGATGGCGACACGAGGGATGGCGTAGGAGGAACAAGAGGGATCATCAGTGGACCCGGTGCTGGTGTTGCTGGTGCTCGTGGTACCGCCGGTCGAAACCCGGACTGAGCTACCACCCGCGCTCCCCCCATTGGAAGTATCGGTGCCTCCACCTGAACGTGAGCTGCCACCGCTACCGGCAGCGCTGCCAGGATCGCTGACCTCGCCGCCGCTGGCGGTGGCTCCGCCCGTCCGCCCGCTGCTGGACCCACCACTGCCACCGGACGCGCTGGCGCTGGCTCCGCCGCCCCCACCCGAGGACCTGCCCGGCGGCTTCAGGGAGCAGGAGCACCACGCAAGCAGCGGAACCATGAGAAGGGCAAGAGTTGCGTGAAGGTTGTGGGTGTCTTTTGCCTGCCTCATCGTGTCTCCTTGCTCGGTGCGTGGGAGCTGGCGCTCCGGCCAACATACTCGAAACGTACCCAAGCCAGAAAGAGCTTCAGAGCGCCGAGGATCATCAGAAGATTGATGGCAATCTCCAGGTTGCGGCGGGGGAAGGGGCTGACTATTGGCGCGAGAGGCTGGGCGGACTTCTGAACTTCTACCATCGGGAGGCGGCGTGAGCGGCGGCGATCGAGTATTGGCACCAGGCGCGCACGGGTAGCGTAGGCATGTGCGAGTAGGAGCTGTCGCGAAGACCGCTACTCCATCACGATCTCGTCCACCACGATACCGGCGGTGGGCGAGCGATCCTCGATGAGCAAGGTCGCTGACTTGCCCATCAGATCGTTGACGTTCCAGTCCACGGTGGTGGCGACGCCCGAGGGATGGCCGTCGCGTACGGGGCTTCCATCGATCATCAGGCGCACGCGCAGACTTGGATCCTTGGGGCCCGAGAAGGTGAAACGCAGGTGTTGCTTGTCCAGCGTGAACGCCGACGAACGCAGCGCCCCTGTGGCGGCCACGCCTTGCCGGGTGGAGTCGGCGGCCCCGCGGCCGAACGTGCCGGGTGGCGCGGGCGAGGGGCCCGGGCCAAAGGCCGTGCCCTCGGCGGCGAAGATCTGCCAGCCGCCGGTTTCGAAGTCGGCCAGGCGCCTTCCCTCGGGCGGCAGGGCGGGCGCGGCGCGCGTGGGCACGAAGATCTTGGTGGGCCAGGTTTCGGCGCCCGCGAACATGCGCACCGTATTTACACCTTGCGCGAGCTCCCACCACAGATGGTAGTTCGAATTCACGTAAGGGAACTCGCCGGGCAGGGCTTTCCAGTCCAGCACCACCGCCGAGAAGGCCTGATTCATCAGGGCCTCATCCAACCCGTCGGGGCGACCCAAGGCGCGGCTCACGTCGCGAATGCCCATGCGATGCACGAAGGTGCGCTTGCCCACCAGGGCGCCGTAGTAGCTGTGAAAGGGGATGAAGAGATCGCCGGGCGCCTGACGCAGGTGATCGAGCAAGCGTTGTGCGGCCACTCGATCCTTGGGCTGCGGGACCACCGTGGGCAGGTTGGGGTGGGTGACGTGGTGGTTCTGCCAACCCAGGCCCGCCAGCGCCACGCACGCGGGAAGCGCGACCAGCCAGCGCGCCGATTGCAGCGCGTACATGAGCAGACGGGCGCTCAGCACCGAGGCGGCCAGCACGGGGAAGAACACGCCGGGGATGAAGGCGTTGAGGAACGCCCACTGCGTGGAGAAACCGATGAAGGCGCTGCCCACCCCGGCCAGGGCCACCACCCACAGGATGATGTCTCGGCGCCGGAGCTGGCGTGCCAGGGCCAGGCCCACGGTGGTGACGATGAGGACCGCGAAGACCGGCCAGGCGTGCTTGGCGATCTCGGGCAGGGCGCCCTTGTAGCCCGCGGCCCAGCGGGGGGCGTGGCTCTGGTGCAGCTCGAAGATGTACGTCCAGAACCAGCCACGCGAGGTGAGGTTGAGGAAGGTCAGCCCCGCCGCCAGAACCCCCGCCGCGAAGGTGCCGTAGACCAGAGCGCGGCGCCAGTTGACCGCCAGCAGGCCCAGCCCCAGACCCACGCCCACCACGCTGGCGGTCTGCTTGCTGAAGAAAGCCAGCGCGATCACCACGCCGGCCCAGGCCGCGCTCTTCCAGGTGTGGCCGCGCCAGATCAGCCACAGCGCCAGGGCCTGCAGGGCCAGCAACAGGCTGTCGGCGCGCACCAGATCGTAGAAGCTGCCGGTGAAGACGAACGAGGCCACCACTGCGGCGGCCCCCACGAGCGCCACCAGCAGCGCGGGCCAACGGCTCCAGCGCGGCAGGTAGCGCGCCTCTTCATGGACCAACAAGCCCAGGACGACCAACGACGAACTGAAGGCCAGCAACGAGACCAATCGACCCAGCCCATAGCCGAGGGGAAACACGAACGACAGCAGCGCGAGCGTGGCGGGATAAAGCGGTGTGTACAGGTACGGGATGAAGTCGAGCGAGGGTTTGACGTAGATGCCCTGGCCGGAGGCGATCCGCTGCGCGTGGGTCAGCATGCCGCCTTCCATCCATTCGAGATCGAGGGCGAAGGGCAGGCGGCCGGCGAACACGCGCGCGTGCCACACCAGTTGGCCCAGGGCGGGCCACAGGGCGGCCAGCAGCCCCACGATCAGCAGGGCGGCTATTACGGTCCGCTTGCGTTCACCCATGCGCTCAGCCCTTCAGGTGGACGACGCTGACGCCGTCGCCGCCTTCGCCCGGGCCGCCGGGGCGGAAGCGCTCGACATAGTGTGAAGTGGCCAGGTATTCACGCACCACCTTGCGAAGCGCACCTGTGCCGTGGCCGTGGATGATGAAGACCACGTCCGCGCCTTCCAGGGCCGTGCGATCGAGAAAGGCCTCCAGCTCGCTCAGGGCCTCGTCGGCGCGCTGGCCGCGCAGGTCCAGGGTGTTGGCACCGGTCTGCATGACGAGGGGTTCCGAGCGCTGTGGCGGGACGGGGGGCGCCGCCTTGGGCTTCTTGCCCGAGGACTGCACGCCCAGGGCGCGGTTGGCGAGGGCCTCGCGCAGCTTGTTCACGTCCAGGCCAGGCGCCTCGGGCAGGCTGGCGGTGACCTCCTTGGCCTTGCGATCGAGAGCCACGCGCGCGGCCTCGACGGCTTGGGCGGTGCGCGTGCGCTTGGCCTCGCGGACGATCTCCGAGATGGCCTCGCGCGCCTCGCGCACGGCCTTGTCGATGGCCTCGCGTGACCGCATGGCCAGCTCGCGCTCGCGTTTGGTGAGGGCCTCGGCCGCGGCCTGCGAGGCATCGGTCTGCGAAGCCAGATCCTCCTTGGCCTCCTCCAATTCGCGGCGGGCCTGCCCCAGGGCCAGGTTGGATTGCTCCAGGGCCTGCTCGCGCTCTTGCAGGTTGCGCAGGGTCTCTTCTAGACCGCGATGGCTGTCGCCCATCAGCTCGCGCGCGCGATCCAGCAGGGCGGCGGGCAGACCGATGCGGGCCGCGATGTCGAAGGCGTAGGAACGCCCGGGCACGCCGTCCTTCAAGCGGAAGGTGGGCCGCAGGTTTTGCACGTCGTATTCCATGCCGGCGTTGCGGAAGCGCGGGTCGCTCTCCGACAAGGCCTTCAAGGTGTCGTAGTGGGTGGTGACCAGCACCAGGCCGGGCGCATCGGCCAGCACCTCCAACATGGCCGCCGCCAGGGCCGCGCCCTGCTCCGGGTGGGTGCCCACCATCAGCTCGTCGCACAGGACCAGCAGATTCTCGTCGCCCGCGGCCTGCGCCAACTGCACGATGCCCGACAGGTTGGCCAGGTGGGCGGAGAAGGTGGACAGATCGCCCATGATGGACTGCTGATCGCCGATATCGGCCAGCACCTGATGAAAGAAGCCCACCCGGCTGCCGCTCGACGCGGGCACGTGCAAGCCGGCGCGCACCAGCAAGGCCGCCAGCCCCGCCGATTTGAGCAGGACGGTCTTGCCGCCGGCGTTGGGACCGCTGACCACCAGCACCTTGGCCTGGCTGCTCCCCGGGACGTTGCCCAGGAACAGATCGTTGGCCGTGATCTTGGCCTTGCTCTCCAGGGCGCGCAGCACCAGCAACGGGTGGCGCAGGGCGCGGCAATCGATGACGGGCTCGTCCACGATGTCGACCGGCTCGCCGTCATAGGCCACCGACAGGCGCGCCGCCGCGGTCAGCACGTCCAGCTTGGTCAGGATGGTGCGATCTTGGCGCAGGCCCGCGGCGGCCTGCGAGACCTCCGAGGCCGTGGCGC
>CAZHUY010000003.1:0-25989 GCA_964535465.1 uncultured Myxococcales bacterium | reverse complement strand
GAGGCCAGCTCTTCGAGAATGCGCCGGCTCTCGCGCCGGATCTCAATCTCGGCCACCTTCAGGCGGTTGTTCAGCTCGACCAGGGCAGTGGGCTCGATGAACACGGTCTCGCCGGTGCGCGAGGTGTCGTGCACGATGCCCAGCCCCATCGATTTGAACGACGCGCGCAGGGGCAGGACGAAGCGATCCTCGCGCAGGGTCACGAACTGATCTTGCAGATAGGGCGCGTACTCCTCGGACTGCAGCAGGCGCTCGGCCTGGTCGCGCACACGCGCCGCCACCATGTCGCGCTCGCGGCGCAGCCGGCCCAGATCGGGGCTGGCGCTGTCACGCAGCTCGCCGGCGGCGTCGAAGGTCTCGCGCGCCATGCGGATGAGCTCGTCGTGGTAGCCCAGGCCTGCGGCCAGCTTGGACATGAGCGGGGCCTGCAGGCGCGGGTCGTCGTTGACCAGACGGCCGTAGTAGCGGCGCACATGGGCCGCGGTCTCACAGAAGTCGGCGACCTGGCGCAGCTCCTCGGGCCCGAGCGGAATGCCTTGTCCCACGGCCTGCAGGTGGACCTCGATCTCGGGAAAGGTCAGGGCGGGCAGCGACTCGCCCAAACGCAGCAGGCGCACCAGCTCGGTCACATCGGCCATGCGCTGGCGCGCGTCCTCGGCCGCATCGAACAGCGTCAGCGACTGGCAGGCCGCCGTACCCGAGGCAGACTGCGCCTTGTCAGCCAGACGCGCGCACAGCTCGGGCCAGTCGAGAAACTCGTGGTACTGGCGGGACAGGGATTCTTGGGCGGGATGGGTCATGTTTGTATGTCTGGCTATTCCACGCGGATGGTGGCCAGGCGCAGGCGATTCTTGCCGTCGTGGGCCTCGGCCGGGGTGACGGGCATGCGGTTGGAGCCCTTCCACAGGCCGAAGTACAGGGTGTACTCGCCGCGCGCCGCTGTCGCGGGAAAGCGGATGGTCTGCTTATCGCGAATATGCTGGCCGGGGCGCCAGCGCTCCATGGGGTAGGCACCCTCCACCGGGACGTGGTCCAGGTTGCGGAACCCGGTGGGGCCATCCATGTGGAAGAAGGGGCGCCAGCCGCGCGCCACCGGGCGCAGCGACTCGAAGTATACGTGCAGCGTGGCCTCGCTGCCCGGCGAGACTCGGTCGCTCGACAGGTCGTAGCCCAGCACGCGCACGTCCTCGCCGATGGTGCCGTCCAGCGGGTGGCTGGGGCGGGGCGCGGCCTTGCCCGCGGGGAACACGCTGTCCGCGATCTTCTCGGCGTAGCCCGAGGGCAAGGACAGCAGGCTCAGGCGGTTGCGCAGCTCGGTCTTGAGCGGCACGCACGCGGCCTCGCCCGCGGCCGAGCCCCACAGATCGCGCAGCTCACCCGGGTCGTGGGCCAGGTCGTAGCACTCGGTGGTGTTGGCGGGCGTCCAGTTCCAGATCAGATGATGGGTGGCCGTCACCCAGGCGCGCCGTTTGACGTCGCCCTCGTAGCTGACCTCTTGAAAGACGGGCTGGGGCGGCGTGCCTTGGTTGCTGCCGGTCAGCAGATCGACCATCGAGCGTCCCAGGAACGCCGGCTGGTGCGGGCCGCGCGCCAGATTCACCATGGTGGGCGCCAGATCCACATGACCCACCGGGGTCGTCGAGCGGCGCGGCGGCACACCCGGTACGCGCACGATGAAGGGTACCTTGGTGTGGGGCGAGTACAGGTGATACCCGTGGGCGTTGATGTTGTGCTCGCCCAGCGACTCCCCGTGATCGCCGACCACGATGATGGCGGTCTTGTCCCACAAGCCCTGCGCCTTCACTTCGTCCAGCACGCGGCCAAAGTGGAAGTCGGTGAACCAGATCTCGTTGTCATACAGATCCGCCTGGCGCGAGCCGAAGTCGGGCGCCTCGGGGTGGCGCTGGTAATTGAGGTGCGGATCGTAGAAGTGCATCCACAGGAAGAACTTCTTCTGCCCGTGCGCGCGCAGGAAATCGATGCCCTTGTCGGCCATCTGGCGCGAGGACGAGCCCACCGACTCCATGGGCCCATTGACGTTCATGTGCAGGGTCATGCACTCGTCGTCATAGAAATCGACGCCGCGTTCGAAGCCGCGGCGGTCCGCCAGCTTGAAGTACAGGTAAGCGTATTGGGCGCCGGTGGTGTAGCCCAGATCCTTCAGGGCCACGGCCATCGTGCGCACGCTGGGATCGATGCGCGGCCACCAGATGGATTCGTCCCACTTGATGGCCGAGGGCCAGCGTCCGGTGGCGATGGCCGGCATCGAGTAACGGGTGGAAGGCGCGTGCGCCCAGCCGTTCTCGAAGAGCACGCTCTCGCTGGCCAGTTTGTCGAGCACCGGCGAGGTGGGGCGGCCGTAGCCGTAGCAGCCCAGGTGATCGGCGCGCAGGGTGTCGATGGTCACGAACAGGAAGTTCAGATCCGCGGGCACCCCCGCCGGCACCGTGTGAAAGGGCGGCGAGCGCAAGGATGCGGAGCTGGCGTCCTTGCCGTCACAGTCCTGGTCGATGCCGTCGTCAGGCCAGTCGGTGGCGCTGGGGTTGCGCTCGGCATCGTGATCGTCGCAGTCTCCCCCGCCGAAGAAACGCGAGTAGTCGTCGCGATCCAGGTCGGTGGCCTTCTGGCCCAGGGCCAAGAGATCTCCGGTCAGCCCGGTGTGGGCCGAGGCCGCCTTGCGTGCCGGCTCGGACTCGCTGGCCAGCAGCACCGAGGCCGCGGCCAAGAGGGGAAGGCCCACCGTGACGGCGGTGCGGCGTCCCTTACGGATTTTCACCACTGTGGTTGATCCGGTTGATCCGGCTCCGGCCCGTCGCAAGAGGAGCAGCGTCGTCGCCAGGGTGGCCAGCGCCAGCAGGGCCACCGTGCGCACGTCGTTCCAGGCCATGAACTGGAAGTCCTGGGCCCAGCGCACATACACGAGCACGCCGGTGGGCGCGCCGAACACTAGCAGGGCCAGTACCCCCGCTTTCCACCAGGACCAGCGCGGCCCGAGCAGGCTGACCCGATGGGCGGCCCAAGGCAAAAGCGCGGTCAGCGCGCCGCTGGCCAAGGCCCGCGACACCTTCACGTCACCCGGCAAGGGCGCGCGCGTGCGCCACACGATGAAGAACACCGCCACCTCCAGCAGCACCATCGTCAAGGGCGCCAGGACCAGCAGACCCAAGGGGCTGACGGGCTTGCCAGCCTTCTCCGGGGAGGATGCGCGCGAGAAGGGCAGGGCACGTGCCAGGGCCGGTCCCAACAGCGCGGCCGCGCCCGAGGCCAAAAGCGATGCCAGGGCCACGATGCCGGCCGCCAGAAAACGGTTGTTGCGACCCGCGGTCGCCAGCAAGGCCACGACCGGCGCGCTGGCGGCCACGGCCCCGGCCAAACCCCAGCCCACCACGGCGGCCCAGCGACGGGTCTGGCCCTGCCGCCCCCAAGCCGCCAAGCCCAGCAGCAAAGCCAGCGCCAGGCCGCCGAGCGCGCCCAGCAACACGTCGAACCCGGCCACCAAGCTCACGCATGCCAGGAACGAGCCCGCGCCCAGGTGTCCTAGCGCTCCGGCGCGCACGCCCTCGGCCAATCCGGCCACGGCTCCGCCCAGCAGAGCGGCACGGAACACGGTTGTGGACAGTCGAATGGCGGTCATTTCCCTGTAGGGCTAGCAAGGAAAAGCCGGTCGTACAGATCCCAGTGCATCCGTCCCACGTTCTCCCAACTGACCTGCCGGGCGAAGCTCAGGAGCTTTTCCCGCATTTGCCCAGCCCAAGCCTGGTCACGCAGCAGGCGCACCATGGTCTTGGCCCAGGCCTGACGATCGCGCGCGGGGACGCACAGCTCGGGGTCGATGCTGGCCTCGACCTCGTCGAATTTCGCGATACGCGAGCACAGCATCAACCTGCCCATGCTCGCGGTCTCATGCATCACGCCGCTGACCGAGCTGTAGTCCTGCAGGTAGGGCATGGCCACCACATCGGCGGTGCCGTACACGGTCTCGGACAAATCCTGCGGAACGTAGCCGCCCCAGAAGCGGGTGCGTCGGCTGATGCCCAGCAGGGCCGCGCGCGTCTGCAGATAGGTGACGTAGCCGGACCACAGGCGACGTTTGGTGTGCCCGGCGACCAGCAGATAGGCCTCGGGCACCTCGCGCAAGACGTCGCGAAACACGTCCAGCAGGAATGACAGACCCTTGCCGGTCCAGATGAACCCGAAGAACAGGATCACCTTGGCGTCCTGCTCGATGTCGAGCTTGGCTCGGCACTTTGGCGTGTCGAGCTCGACGATGGGAGGACTGCCATGGGGCACCACCGCGACCTTGTCGGGCGCGATCCCGCGCGCCAGCAGATCGCGCATCATGCGCGGGGTGTGCACGGTGATGAGCGAGACGTGTTCGGCCAGGGCGCGATCGAAGGCGCCTATCGCGCGCCCCGGGCGATAGCCCGAACGCCAGGTCTCGGGAAACACCGAGTGCATGTTGACCACCGGTCGCACACCCAGCTCGCGCAGGCGGGCCACCAGGCGGGGCATACGGTTGTCGTTGCCCAACAGATCCGGCGTGTACTGGATGATGGCCACGTCGGGCCGGGCCCGCTGGGCCGCCTCGGCGATGCCCGTGACGTAGTCCTGCTTGCTGTTGTAGCAGGGAATGCACTCCACCACGTCGTGGCTCATCGGCGCCGACCCCACCTCGGCCAGGACGATCTGGCGATCGGGCCGATGGGCGTGCATCCCGTGGATCAGGTTATCGACGTACAGGGACAGCCCGGTTCCAATGGGCCAGTAGGTGCAGACGTGGGCGATCTTCATGATGGGGCCATGGTGGTGAACAACCAGACCCTCGGCCGCGGCCAGTGCATTTGGACGGTCTGGGTTGTGTTTTTCTTCATCGAAAGGGGGGCAAGGGGCCGCGCCATCGCGGCCGCGGCAAAATCGGCCAAGACTAACATGATGGAAGAGAATGGTCCTGGCGCTGTGACCGTCCCATCAAGGTGGGAACTCTGCTGCTTGTCCTATGGCTGGCGCGTCCTCCCTGCATCATGGAGGAGATGGGCGCCTTTTACCCGGCCGACCCCGAACCCGTGGCTCAGTTGCAGGCGGAGTCGTCTCCTCCGCCCGATCCGGCCGCGAGGCGTCCCGAATCATCCGCAAGCGTTGCGTTGCCCGGGCCCGAGACGGCCCGCTATAGCGTCCGCTACGGCCTACTGGGTCAGGTGGCCGCCGCGACCATCAGCGTAAAGACCGGGCCACAGCCCGAACGGCGCACCTTGCACGCCACCGGACAAGGCAGCGGCGCCGTGCTGGGCTTTGGCCAGACGGAGAAGCGGATCGAAAGCGAATTCGACCTTCAGACCCTCATCAGCACGCGTTGGACCGCCACTCGAAACAACGACAAAGGGACGGTCACCGACATCGTCGAGCAACGCGAGCGGGGCAAGATCTCCCTGGTCCGCAAGCGGCCGGGCCGTCCCGACCAGACCGAATCCTTCACCCGTCCCACCGCCGTGCTCGATCCGCTGGGCTTGCTCCTGCGCATTCGCTTCGGCCCCATGAGCGCGCCATCTTCCTTCGAGATCCTGGACGGCCGGGCGCTGTGGGTGGTTCGCTTCTCGTCGATTCAACTCACCAACGAGACTCCGCCAACCTTGCGGCTGAACGGCCATGTCGAGCCCATCTTCCGGGATGGAAGCCCGGACAAAGAGCGCACCGGTCGCGATTTCAGCCTATTCCTCAGCAATGACAGCGCCCGCACGCCCATCCGTCTGGTCGTGCCCTTTGGTCTGGGACACGCGCGCGCCGAGATCATCCAACTTTCCAAAAACGAGGCCACTTCGCGCGAGGAGATGAAGAATCCGGCGACGACTCCGAAGCCGTTCGGTGCTCTTGGCAAGCCGCGTCCTTCACCGGAAACCCGCGCCGGTAGCTTCGC
This sequence comes from uncultured Myxococcales bacterium, assembly GCA_964535465.1. Classification (GTDB taxonomy): domain Bacteria; phylum Myxococcota_A; class Polyangia; order Fen-1088; family Fen-1088; genus Fen-1137. The sequence continues at coordinate 20,078 of CAZHUY010000003.1, read as the reverse complement.
ACCATCAATACCTAGGACGACAGTAGCATGCAACAGTCCCTTCGCGGTGCGATCGTCGGCTATGGCTTCATCGCCGGGCAAGGGCACGCGCCGACCTATGCGAGGCACATGGGCAATGGCCGCGCGGTCGAGATAAAGGCGGTGGCGGATATCTGCGAATCGCGCCGTCAAGCCGCCCACGACAAGTTCCCCTCGGCTCGTATCTATGACGACTACGTCTCTCTCCTGGCGGCCGAGGCGGGTAGCCTGGACTTCGTCGACATCACGACCCCGCCGGCCCACCACGCAGAGATTGCGCACGCGGCGCTGGCCCGGGGTCTGCACGTGCTGTGCGAGAAACCCATGGCGACCAACGGCGCCGATGCCAGCGCGATGTTGCAGCACGCGGCCGAAGCCCGCAGGGTCATCTTCCCCTGCCACAACTACAAGCACGCTCCGGTCATCAAGGTCGTGCGCGGCATCCTCGACGAGGGCGTGATCGGCCCGGTTCACCTGGTGACCATGCAGACCTTTCGCAACACCCACGCCAAGGGTGTGACGGACTGGCGGCCCGACTGGCGGCGCGAGCGCGTTCTCTCGGGCGGCGGTATCGCCATGGATCACGGCAGCCACACTTTCTATCTGGCGTTCGATTGGATGGGCGCCTATCCGACCCGCATCACGGCACAGTCTTCGACCAGCAACGGTTACGACACCGAGGACGTGTTCGGCTGCACCCTGACTTTTCCCACGGGTGTGGTCTCGGCCCACCTGTCGTGGACCGCGGGCGTGCGCAAGGTCATGTACACCCTGCATGGCCGCAAGGGGGCCATTCGGGTCGAGGACGAGGACGTCGAGTTGGCCGTGCTGGAAGCAGGACCGGGCGTGGTGGCCCCGGGTTCGCCGGGACAGTGGCGCTTCGAGCGCCGGGTCGCACTCTCAGACTGGATGGACGCCAGCCACGTGGGTTGGTTCGGCTCGCTCTTCGACCAGTTTCGTTGCGCCATCGCCCGCCATGAGTTCGTGGGCAAGGACGCCAAGGAGGCCAGCCTGTGCGTCGACCTCATCGAGCGAGGCTACCGGTCCGCGGCCGAGGGCAGCCGAATCGTCGAGCTGCCGGGCACGCTCGACGACCGTTTCGTGCGCGGGAATCGCCCACGCCCCCATTCATTTCCCGGCCGCAGAGCCTCGGTGGCGTAGCAGACGGATGGACTACGCCGGGATCTTCGGCGTGAAGAGCAGGTCCATGAGGCCGCGCCCCTTGAGCCCGGTGTAGCGGCCTTGGGCGCAGGTGCTCTCGGAGTAGCTCTTGAGCTTGGCGTCTCCGCTCACGCCCTCGCCGGTCACCATGAAGGGCACGGCATCGCGGGTGTGCTTGCGCAGCTTGATGGGGACCGGGTGGTCGGGCAGCACCATGATGCGCAGCTTGTCGGTGTGGACCTTGCGGTACTCCTCCAGGAACACCTTGATGAGGCGGGCGTCGCAGTCCTCGATGCCCTTGATCTTGTTGGGCAGATCGCCCAGGTGGCCGCACTCGTCCACCGCCTCGACGTGGATGTAAACGAAGTCGTTGCGGCGAAGGATGTCGACACCGGCACGCGCCTTGTTTTCGTAGTTGGTGTCGAGGAACCCGGTGGCGCCCTCGGGGCGCAGCGATTCCATCTCGCCCAACAGGCCCAGACCCAGGATGACGTCCACCGCCGAGATGATCCCGCCCTTCTTGCCGTGTAGCTTCTGGAACGACGGCATCTGCGGCTTGCGTCCGCCTGACCACGGCCAAATCAAGTTGGCGGGGTTCTTGCCCTGCGCGCGGCGCTTCTGGTTGACCGGGTGGTCTTCCAGAAGATCGCGCGACTTCAACACCAGTTGGCGCAGAAGCTCGGCGGTGGGCTCGGCCTCGGGGCGGCTGGCCCTGGGCAGGATCTCGCGCCACTTCAGGCCGTGCGAGGAATCCGGCTTGTCATAGTCGACCGCGGGCGAGAATTCCTTGCCCTTGAGATAAAGAATGTGGCGGTAGGAGACGCCCTTTTGCAGACGGATCTTGTCGGTTCCCAGCTTCTTCGACAAGAAGTCGACGATCTCGGCCGCCTCGGATTCGGAGATGTGGCCGGCGGAGTAGTCTTCGAGCGTGTCGTCCTTGACCGTGATGATGTTCATGCGGAACGCCACGGTGTCGTCGTCGAGGGGCACGCCCAGTCCGTAGCTCTCGATGGCGCCGCGGCCGGTGTAGGCGGTGGCCAGATCCCAGCCCAGCACCGACATGTTGGCCACATCGGACGACGTCGGGAATTGCGCCGGCAGCGTCAGGAACGTTCCGAACTGTGCGTTCTTCGCGAGCTCATCCAGGGTCGGGGTGCGCGCCGCCTCGAGCGGGGTCTTGCCGCCCAACTCGGGAAGGGGGTCGTCGGCCATACCGTCGATCAGGAACACCACGTGTTTCATTTGTGCGCGCCTCGCTTAGGACAGTGCATACCACGATAGATGCCGTTGTGCGGCCGGCGGATGCCATTCAGAAGAGGTCGGCTGCGAGCGGCGCCACCCGCTTGCCCTTGCGCGTCGCTCGACCTTCGACAACCCGAGCTCAGCGAGTTGTCTGCTTCGTCACGACGAAGGTATCATCGCGACCCATGCTCAAGGCCCCATTTCGCTGCGGCTCCGTCGGCGTGGCCATCTTCCTCGTCTTAGGTTGCAGCGGCGGCTCCGGCTCTGGCGGCACACATGACCCTGTGGGTGGAGCTGGCGGAGGAGGCACCGGGGGAACCACGCATGCAAGCACCCCCACCGATGCTTCGGCCGGGATAGGCGGCAGAGACGGCGGGACCGCGAAGCGACCGTTGGGTGACGGCACCTACGAGAACTATCTTGATCTGGTCTACGTGGACGGATCCGACACCACATCCCATGGAATCGACGTCTACGTTCCTGGTGGCGATGGCCCTTTCCCCGCCATTGTCTATATCCACGGCGGCGCATGGCTCCAGGGCGACAAGTACGGTCCGCGCAACGTCATCGATCGCGAAGCGACCCGTGGCTATGTCGTCGCCTCGATCAACTATCGACTGACACCAACCGGAGTCCGCTGGCCCACGCCGATGTATGACGTGAAGGCCGCAGTCCGATGGCTGAGGGCGCACGCCGCTCGGTACAAGATCGATCCGACGCGCATCGCCGCATGGGGCGACTCCGCTGGCGCCCATCTCGCTGCGGTGCTGGGAACGTCGGCAGGCGTGGCCTCGCTCGAGGATCTCTCGATGGGGAACGCATCCGAGTCGAGCCGTGTGCAGGCTGTGCTCGATTGGTATGGGCCAACCGATTTCTTGCAGATGGACAGCCAGTGCGATGACGATCACGACGCAAGCGACTCTGCGGAATCGGAGCTCGTCGGCTGTGCCATCCAGACCTGCCCGGATGCCGTCAAAGCCGCCAACCCAATCACCTATATCGACTCGGCCGATCCCCCCGTGCTGCTCTTCCACGGGGCTGATGACTGTACGGTCCCGCCTGGACAGAGCGAGATCTTCGATGCTGCACTTCGGAACAAAGGGGTCTCCTCTCAGCTCCGAATCTTCGAAGGGTACGCGCACAACTTCATCGCCTTTCCCAATGACGAAATGTGGTCGCTGAGCGAGGACTTCCTCGACCACACCCTCTACCGGCAGTAGTCGACGATCGCTGCTCAAACGGGGCGTCTTGCTTACGTTCGAACCTGGCGGCGTGGCTAGAGGATGCAGGTCGGGCCCATGCTGGCACACTGCCAACGCCAGGCGCCGCTCTCGTCCTTTTCGCACGAACAGGTGAGATTGCTGTCGCCCTCGGCCTCGCACGGCCAGTGGCAGGTGGCGTGCTTTCTCTTGCATGGCGACCCGTCCTTGACGGGGTCACGAGGGCAGCCGGGGCTGGATTTGGGGCGTGACCAGGCCAAGGTGGTGGCGAGCGCCACGCCGAGCAGGGCCGAGAGGCTGAGGGAGACGACGAGATTCCTGCGCATGACGACGATAGTAGTTCATCGCGCCCCGGCTGGTGATGTCTTGGCAGAGGCAGTGATCCAAGCTGATGGGGCGGTTGTCCGCACCCGGCCAGGGGGGTGGAAGGTGACGCAAATCACCACTCTGGGCCTGTCTCTGCAGCGCCCAAGTAGGAGTGTCCCCACTTCTCTGAGTCTGCGTTACGATGGCGCCGTAGAAACAACTGCCCCCTATTCGGAGCCATGATGAGAGACATGCGAGCTTGGATTGCTCAGTGTTCTTGGTGCTTCCTGGTGGCCGCCTTTTCCCTGGTGGGCTGCGTGTCGACCGCGATGCAAGACTCGACCAGCGATCAGAGTCCACCGGACACTCTCGCGGGTGAAAAACAAGGCGCGGCCAGCGTGGCCACGGGGGGCGTTGGTGGTGTCGGCCGCACGGGGGGATGGGTGACCACGCCGCCTTCTTGTCAGGTGGTGGAATTCAGAGTCCCGACCCGCGAGGCGAGACCGCACGCCATTACCCGCGGTCCTGACGGCAACATCTGGTTCACGGAGTGGGTCGGCAATCAGATCGGTCGCGTGACCCCCTCGGGGACCATCAAGGAATTTCGCATCCCCGTGCCCCAGAGTGGAGCCGAGGACATCACCGCCGGCCCCGATGGCAATGTCTGGTTCTCCGAGTGGGGCTTCGGGCTCAACTCGGACAACAACATCGGGCGCGTCACCCCCGCGGGCGTCATCACCGAGTTTTCCGTTGATCGCGGGGGACAGGTGTGGCCCTTCGGCATCACGACCGGTCCGGACGGCAATCTATGGTTCACGCAACATGCCGCCGCGGGCATCGCCCACATGAGTCCCACCGGGAAGGACTATGTCGAGTTTGCTCTTCCCAAGGAGGAGCTCCGCCTACCCTATGACGTCACCAGCGGTCCCGACGGCAATCTGTGGTTCACCGATTTCGGCAACAACACCATTGGCCGAATCACACTCGAGGGTCAAATCACCACCTTCCAGGTGTCGATGGGGCCGGGAGGCATCACGCCCGGGCCGGACGGCAACCTGTGGTTCACCGAAAACACGGGCACCGAGCCCCGCGATGTGGCCATCGGTCGCATCACGCCCGAGGGCGTGGTCAGCGAATTTCGCCTGCTGGATACGGGCGGCAATGTTTGGGACATCGTGACCGGGCCGGACGGCAACCTCTGGTTCACCGACAACGGCCGGAACGAGATTGGCCGCATCAGTCCCGATGGTACGGTCGCGCGTTGCCCGATTCCCACGCCCGACAGCAAGCCCGAACGAATCGCCTTGGGCGCGGATGGCAATCTCTGGTTTACCGAAGCGGCGGGCAACAACATCGGGCGCCTCGCACCCTGACCAGGGGCGCTGGTCGACGGCAGCCTCATCGCCGTCACCGGTCGCAAATAGCGCTCAAAACACGCTCGGCCACGCTTGTCGGCCGCTGGAATCCCGGTCCGGAACCCGGTCCCCATGAGGCCATGGCGCATCCTGCGCATGCCTTGCGCCGTTTCGTAGCACTTGACGGCATTCTGCGCGTGGCTATCCTGGCGGGGTCAAACGTTGACTTAGTGCTTCAATGAATTCGGAGGGAATACCCAGATGAGAAAGTCCATTGCAATCATGTCCGTCCTGGCTACCAGCCTCATGTCCTTTGGTGCGTTCGCGCAGCCCGAGGGCGCTCCGCCTGCCGCTCCGGCGCCCGAGGGCGCGCCGCCTGCTGCTCCGGCCCCCGAGGCTGCTGCCCCGGCTCCCGAAGTGGCTGTCCCGGCTCCCGTCGCGGCTCCCGCTGGCGAGGCTGGCAGTCTCACGCTGCCTGCCGGCGCCTTCCAGGGGACGCTTCCGGTGGTGCTCAACCTCTCCAAGGACGCGGTGCTCAAGCCGGTTTGGATTCCGCTCGACCTGCGCTACGGCGTGACCAACGAGCTGACGGTGTTCGTGGCTCACACCGCGATGGGCCAGTCGCTGGCTTCGGGTGGTGGCGTGTGCTTGGGTGGCACGGACCGTAACTGCACCAAGTTCTACAACAGCTTGGCGATTGGCGGCCTGTACTCGCTGCTCAACAGCAGCGGTCTCGAGCTGGCCGGCCTGGTTGCCCTCGATCTGCGCTCGCTCGACCCGATGTACCTCGCGGCCGACGTGGGCGTGTCCCTCAGGTACGTCGCGGCCCCGCTCACCGTGACCGTGACCCCCATCTTCGGCATCGGTCTCAACAAGCGCGACGAGAACAACAAGGAGATGATCAGCGTGCCCGTGCAGGTTGCCTTCCAGGCCACCCCCGAGCTCAACGTCTTCCTGGATTCCGGCATCATCAGCCCGACCAAGGACTTCGGTGACAACTACGTCGTTCCCGTGGGCATCGGTGCCGGCTACGCCGTGCAGCCGGGCCTGACCGTGGGCGCCGAGTTCATGCTCACCAGCGTCGTGACCGGCAAGCCGAACAACGAGGCGATGGATGGCCGCCACCTCATGCTCTTCGCTTCGTACCGCACCAACTAATCAGCCCTCAGCGTAGCTGATGAAAAGCCCGGCGCTCCGAAAGGGGCACCGGGCTTTTTTTACTGCTGCCACCAGCGTTCGCGCTCCACCAGGTCGAACACCTCGGCCAGCACCGCCAGACCGTTGCGGGCGGTGGCCTCGTCCATGGTCAGGGCGGGTTGGATGCGGAAATTCGCAGCGTAGGCCATGGTCAGCAGGCCGCGCTTCACGCATTCGTGGAAGATGCGTTCGGTGACCGGGCGGGGCAGGGGCTCCTTGCTGGTCTTGTCGCGCACCAGCTCCATGCGCATGAACATGCCCGCGCCCTGCACGTGGCCCACGAAGGGGTAGCGCTCCACCATGCTCTCCAGTTCCTTGAGCATGACCGCGCCCACCTGGGCGGCGTTTTCCACCAGGCGCTCCTGGACGATGATCTTGAGCGCGGTGGCCCCGGCCATGGCGCCCAGGGGATTGCCACCATAGCTCGACGAGCTGCCCGAGGGGTGGCTCCACGGTTTGGCCGAAGCGATCTCGTCAGCGGTGACGATGCCGGAGAGCGGGAAGCCGCCGCCAAAGGCCTTGCCCACCGTCATGATGTCGGGGACGACCCCGCTCCACTCGACCCCGAAGTTGCGGCCGGTACGGCCCAGCCCGGTGATCATCTCGTCGGCGATGAGCAGGGCGTCCAGCTCGCGGGCCAGCTCGGCCAGCGCCGGCAGAAACTCCTTGGGCGGAATGACGTTGCCCGCGGTGCCTTGCATGGGCTCGACGACGACGGCGGCGATGGCTCCCGTGCTGCTCATGCGGATCTGCTTGCGGGCCAGCTCCACGCAGCCGAGCGAGCACGCGGGGTAGGGCTGCCCGAGAGGGCAGCGGTAGCAGTCGGCGAAGGGCACCTGGTGCGAGCCGGGCAGCAAGGGGCCCAGCTTCTCCTTGAAGCGCGAGCCCATGAGCGAGAGCACGCCCATGGTCTTGCCGTGGAAGCCGCCCCAGAAGCTGACGAACTCGTGCTTGCCGGTGTGGCACTTGGCCAGGCGAAGCGCGCTCTCCACCGCCTCGGCGCCGCTGGAATAGAGCTGCAGTCGGTGCAAACGCGGCGAGGGCGAGAGCTGGGCCAGTCGCTCGCACAGCTCCACGCGCGCCTCGCTGGTCAGGGCGCCCACCGACACGCGCGCCATCTGTTCCTGCAAGGCCTTCACGTACAGCGGGTGGCTGTGCCCCAGGGCGTTGACCGCGATGCCGCCGATGAAATCCACGAAGGTGTTGCCGTCCACGTCGGTGATGGCGCTGCCACGCGCCTCGGCCACCGCGATGCCCGCCATTTGGGCATAACCCTGCAGCCCGGGAGCGAGGTGCGCCTCCTCGCGCCTGCGCAGGGCTTGGCTGGCGGGGCCGGGTATGGCGGTGACGATGATCGGCTTTTGGTTCTTGGGTTGTGAGGGGTTCATCCAGCCTGCCTGCGTGCCCGCAGCGCATCGGCGATACGAAGAAACCGCCGCACCGAGGACACATTGGTAACGGTGGCGACCACCAGGATGGCCGCTTCGATGGGGAGCTCACGGCTCGGGCGCAACTGCAGGGGGCCGGTGATGGACGGCCAGAACAGGCCGGCCACCGGTGTGTAGGTGCAGCCATGGATGATATACACGGCACGCTCGGCCCGGCGCATGGCTCCCTTGGGCGGGGGCACGCCCAGCGCCTCCGCCTTGGCGGTGGCGTAGCTGACCAAGTATGAACCCAGCATGGCCGCCAGGGTCAGGACCAGCATGACCGGCGTGTTGCGGAAGTAGTAGGCCACCCCGGCCAGCAGCATGAACTCGACATAGCGATCCACGGTGGCGTCGAACAGCTCGCCCACGTCCGAGGTGATGCGAAGCTGTCGGGCCACGATTCCATCGAGCATATCGCAAAATGCGGACATGGCGGCCAGCAGCGCGCCCACGCCGAAGTATCCCAGGGCCAGCGCCACCGCCGAGGCGAGCGCCGGCAACAGGGAAAACGCCGTGATGGCGTTGGGGGGGACCTTGAGGGCCAACAACGCGCGCACCGTGGGACGAAAGAGGACGTAGGTGGCCTCCATGGCTGCGCGTCCCAGCAGAAGGCCCCCTTGTCCCTCCAACCTGGCGTTTTTCATTCGACGGCCAAGCAGCGCGGCCACCGCCAAGGTGATTCCCACGCTGGCCTCGAAGCCGATGAGGACGAAAGAGCTGAGAAGGTCGACCATGGCGAAGGACGCGCTCTGCTTGTTCAGGGAAAGCCGTATTCCACCCTCGACGATGCGTTCCCCTTGACGGCGGCCGGGGGCGCTTGCTCTATTCGATGCGCTATGGGGCATGAGCGCGACCGACTTGTCGAGGACAACCTCGATCTCGTGAGGTCCATCGCCGGCAAGATGAAGCGCAGCTTGTGTCGCAACCTGGATATGGACGACCTGGTGGCGTTCGGCTGCAAGGGCCTGCTGGAGGCCGCCGGTCGTTTTGATGCCCGTCTGGGCGTTTCCTTTACGACCTTTGCCTACTACCGCATTCGCGGGGCCATGTTGGACGGCGTGCGCTCCATGAGCTGGTACTCGCGCGGCGATCTGGCCCACTTCCGCGCCGAGGAGCGCGCCAACGAGTACTTGCAGAACCTGGCCGAGCGCCCGGTGGGCGAGGGCGGCGACGCGGGCGAGACCCTGGAAGAGATCGCCCAGATCTTGGGGGGCGTGGCCGCGGTCCACATCACGTCACTCGAGGCGGCGGCCAACGCCACGGATGAACGTCTGCCCCCGCCCGACCAGCAGTTGCAGACCATGGCGATGCAGGCTCGCGTATGCAAAGCCATGCAGAAGCTGCCCGAGCGCGAGCGGCGCATGGTCCAGCTCTACTACTTCGAGGGACGGCAGATCGACGAGGTCAGCCGCGAGATGGGGCTGTCCAAATCCTGGGGCTCGCGCCTGCACACGCGCGCGGTGGGCCGCCTGCGCCAGATTCTGGACGCGGAAGAGACGGGCGAGGAGGAGTCGAGCGAAGACGGTCGAGAGCCCGATGACCCGTGAACCCCGAGTTCTGCTAGTGTCGGCGCCATGCGTGCCCTGGGAATTGTCGTGGTGGCTGTCTTGGCCGGATGCTCGACCACTATTCAGCATGGGTTGGACGAGTCGGCGGCCAACGAAGTGGTGACCGCGCTCGAGCGCTCCGGTATCGAGGCGTGCAAAGCGCGTGATGAAGCCAAGGGCGAGGCCTTCACCGTCGCTGTGCCCCAGGACCAGACCCTGCGCGCCCTGGAGGTCCTGCAGGCGCTGGGGCTGCCGCGTGGCCGGCGCGCGGGCTTCGGCGAGGTGTACAAGCAGGCCAGCCTGGTGCCCACGCCCAGCGAGGAGCGCGCCCGTTTCCACGAAGCCCTGTCCGGCGAGATCGAGCGCACCCTGGAGACGGTCGAAGGCGTGGTCAGCGCTCGGGTTCACCTGGTGCTGGCCGAGCCCAACCTTCTGGCCATGGATGGCAAGACGCAGGCGCCGTCGCAGGCCTCGGTCTTGCTCAAGCTGCGCGCGGGTCCGGCCCCCATCAGCGAGGCCGAGGTTCAGAAGCTGGTGGCGGGCAGCGTGGCCGGCTTGGCCCCCGCCGCGGTGGCCGTGGTGACCACCAGCGCCGCGACGGCGCCCAGCGCAGGCCCCCAACTCGTCAGCGTGGGCCCGCTGCGCGTGGCCCCTGGCAGCCGCGTCCTGGTGCTGAGCCTCGTCTTCGGCAGCCTGGCCATCATCGTGGTGCTGGCGGTCCTGCTGATCATCGCGGCCAGGCGCTTGCTGGCAGTGGAGCGCGGCGCCGGCAAGACGGATTGACCATGGAGGACACAGAGAGCGCAGAGACAGACGAAGGAATGGACGGGGTGAGGAACGGATCCGGAACCCATCCCAACTCCCTCCATCTCTGGGTCTCTTGTGGCTTTTTAGCCGCCTAGCTTCTTCTTCAACTCTGCCAGCGCGTCGTCCAGGGTCTTCTGCTCGCTCATGTCGCGCAGCTTGCGCTCGGCCTCGGCGGCCTCGGCGGTCTGTCCCTTCAGCTCGTCGTTGAGACTTGCCTCGGCTTCGATGGCGTCGATCTTTCCCGACATGCGGTCGAATTCGTCGAAGGCCGAGGTCTTGCCGGCGACCCCGCTCTCGCCGCGTTTGGCGGCCCGCGCCTTCTCGCGCAGGGTGCCTTGCCGCAGCTTCACGTCCTGCACCCGTGCCTCCAAGGCCTTGAGCCCGGCCATGAGCTGCAGGGTATAGGCCTTCTGCTCGGCCAGGGCCTTCTCGCTCTCGATGCGCTCGACCTCTTTCTCGGCCTTGCGCTTCAGGGCCTCGCGCGCCAGGGCATCGTCGCCCGCCTGCACCGCCTTGGCGGCGTGGCCCTCCCAGGATTTGGCCTCCTCGGCCAGATCGTTCACCCGCTTACCCAGGCGCTTCTCCTCGGCCATGCACTGGGCGACCTCGGTGCGCGCCTGGCGGACCGAGTCCTCCATGTCGCGGATGAGCTGATCGACCTCCTTGGCCGGATCCTGCATGGAATCGAGCAGATCGTTGACGTTGGATTTCACCAAGGTTGAAAGGCGTCCCAGAATTCCCATGGGGGCAAAGTCTACTTGCGCTGCGCGCCCGTGTCGATCCGCCGCTTACTTTCTGTTAGCGTTCTCGAAATGCGCCTTGCCGACCTCGTAGGTCAGGATCGAGCCGCCGCGCTGCTTCTGCGCGCGGTGGCAGCCGACCGTCTGCCCCACGCCCTCCTGTTCGATGGGCCCGAGGGCGTGGGCAAGCGCAGCGCCGCCATCGGCCTGGCCTTGGCGTTGTGCTGTCCAAAGCAGCCCAAGATCGGTTGCGGCACCTGCGACGTGTGCCGGCGCATCCTGGCCGGCGCTCATCCCGACGTGCGCGTGCTGGCCCCCGAGACCACCCAGTTCGTGGTGGATCAGGCCAAGGAGGTGGTGGAGGCGGCTTCCACCCGGCCGCACGAGGCCCCGGCGCGCGTTCTCATCATCGACCAAGCCGATTGCCTGAACGCCAACGCGGCCAACTGTCTGCTCAAGACCCTGGAAGAGCCCTTGGCCGGTAACACCATCGTGCTGGTCACGGCGGCGCCGGCGCGCCTGTTGCCCACCCTGCGTTCGCGTAGCCAGCGCGTGCGTTTCGTGGGGCTGGCGCCGGCCATGCTGGTGGATCTTGCGGTGGCCCGGGGCGCCGAGCGGGCGCGCGCCGAGGTCGCGGCGGCCATGGCCGGGGGCTCGGTGGGCCGCATGCTGCTGCTCCTCGAATCGGAACAAGAAGGCAATCTGTGGACCGTGGCCAGCACCTTCCGCCAGGCCGCGGCCGCCAAGGACATCGGCGTCATCTTCGATTCCGCCGCGGCCTACTCCGACAAGGAAGAGCGCCAGGATTTGATCGAGGCCCTGAGCCTGCTAGCGCGCTTCTATCGCGATGCCCTGGTCCAGGCGGTCGGGGCGCAGGATTTGATCCTGCTGCGCAACCGATCCACCGAGCTGGCCGGTCCCGCGCGTGTCTGCCAGCAGCGCCGCTCGCTGCAACCCCTGCGGCGCGCGGTGAACGCGGTGTTGGACGCGGTGGCCGGTTTGGCCGCCAACGCCAACACCGTCACCGCCCTAGAAAAGATGATGATGGACATCCGCGCCTGCGGAGTGGAAACCCCATGAGCGATCCAACCAACAGCGTGCCCGCCCCCGTGGCGCGTGAAGTCTCCGGCCCGCGCCAGGAGCTCCCAGAGCGCCAGGTGGTCGGCGTGAAATTCTCCCCCACCGGCCGGGTCATCGACTGTGACTCCGGCTCGTCGGTCTTTCGCCAGGGCGAGGTGGTGGTGGTCGACGATCGCCGCGGCGGCGGCGTGGCCGTGGTCAGCGTGCCCACGCGCAGCCGCAAGGTCTCGGGAAGCCTGGGGCGCATTCTGCGGCGGGCGGAGGCGCGCGATGTGCAGCGGGCCAAGGAGGATGCCCGACGTCAGGTGGACGCCCTGGCCTACGCGCGCAGCCGGGCGCGGGCCATGCGCCTGCCCATCAAGGTTTTCCAGGCGGATCTTCACGGCGAGCGGATCGTCTTCTCTTTCTCGTCCGAGAAGCGCATCGATTTTCGCGATCTGGTGCGCGATCTGTCCGCGCGCCTGCACGCCCGCGTGGACATGCGCCAGGTGGGGGTGCGCGACGAGGCCAAGTTCGTGGGTGGCATCGGCTCGTGTGGACGCGAGCTGTGCTGCTCGACCTACCTGCCTCACTTCGTGCCCGTGTCCATCAAGATGGCCAAGAACCAGCGCTTGGTGCTCAACCCCACGAAAGTGGCGGGCCAGTGCGGTCGGCTCAAGTGCTGCCTGATGTACGAGGACGCGCAGTATGTCGAGGCGGGCAAGGGGCTGCCCAAACAAGGCAAACAGGTGCAAACCCCCGATGGCATCGGCCGGGTCGACGACATCGACGTGCTGGGCCGCCGGGTGCGCGTGACCTTCCTGGACCGACCCGCCGAGGTCTACAGCGCCGACGAGATTCAACTGCTGCAACCCAGCCCGCCTCCACCCACGCAAGGCAAGGGCCAGGGCCGTTCAGGCCGGGGAGGCCAGCCCGCGCCCCAGGCTCGCCCACAGGCCGAAGCGCACGAGGAGGCCGAGGCGCACGAGGAGGCAGAGGCGCACGTGGATTTGCAGGCCCACGAAGCGTTGAGGGCCCACGAGGACTCCGAGCCCCACGAGGACTCCGAGCCCCACGAGGACTCCGAGCCCCACGAGGAGGACTCCGAGCCCCACGAGGACTCCGAGCCCCACGAATCGACCGCACCCGAGGATTCCAGCGAAACCGGATGACCACGACCACGTTGACGGCCGCGGCCTCGGCTACGGCTACGACGTTCCGGGTCGGGTTGCCGGTCTCGCTTTGTTTTCTCTGTGGTTCATCCGATCCGGCGTAGTGGTACGCTAGGCGCCATGTCCGATAACTTTTACGTCTCGACGCCCATCTACTATGTGAACGCCGTGCCCCACCTGGGCACTTTCTATACGACCACGGTGGCGGATGCGCTGGCCCGATACCACCGCGCCCAGGGTCACCAGACCTTCTTCCTCACCGGCACCGACGAGCATGGGCAGAAGATCGAGCGGATGGCGCAAGAGCGAGGCGTCAGCCCCAAGGCTTATTGCGACGACATCGTGGCCAAGTTCAAAGAGACCTGGCAGCGCATGGAGATGAGCCACGACCGCTTCATCCGCACCACCGACGACGACCATCTCGCCGCCGTGACGTCCATGTGGGAGCGCATCGCCGCCAACGGCGACATCTATCAGGCCGACTACGACGGCATGTACTGCGTGGGCTGCGAAGGTTGGAAGACCGAGGAGGACGTGGTGGTCGAGGGCGGCGAGAAGTTGTGTCCGATTCACCGCAAGCCGGTCGAGCGCGTGCGCGAGCAAAACTACTTCTTTCGCCTGTCCCGCTATGCCGACAAGCTGTTGGCACTCTACGAGCAGCCCGGTTTCATCCGCCCCGAGACGCGCAAGAACGAAGTCACCGAGTTCGTGAAGAGCGGCCTGCGCGATCTGTCCATTTCCCGCACCGCCGTGAAGTGGGGCCTGCCCGTTCCCGGCGACGGCAAGCACGTCATCTATGTGTGGCTGGACGCCCTGACCAATTACATCTCGGCCCTGGGCGGCCCCGAGGGCATCCTGAAAGACCCGCGCAGCCAGGCCCTGTGGGGCGCGTGCACGCACCTCATCGCCAAGGACATCCTGCGCTTCCATGCCGTGTACTGGCCGGCCTTCCTGATGTCGGCGGGCCTGCCCCCGCCCAAGGGGGTCTTCTGCCACGGCTACATCACGGTCAAGGGACAGAAGATCTCGAAGTCCATTCCCGCCACGCGCGTGGACCCCAACCAGATCGCCGAAGCCCTGGGCGCCGATACCCTGCGCTACTTCGTGCTGCGCGAGTATTCGCTGGGCGCCGATGGCGACTTCACCTACGAGGCGCTCTTCCAGCGCCACGAGTCCGACCTGGGCAATGACCTGGGCAACCTGGTCAACCGCACCATCTCGATGGCCAAGCAACTGGCGGATGGCCTGGGTGCGCCCTACAAGCCCGGCTACTCGGCGGGCGATCCCCTGTCCGAGGAAGAATTGCTCCTGCGCAACACCGCCCGTGAAGCCACGCTGGCGGCCAGCAAGGCCTGGGAGGACTACCAACCCGCCCGTGCCCTGGAAGCCACCTGGACCATGATTCGCGCCGGGAACGTGTACCTGGATCGCACGGCCCCGTGGAAGTTGAAGAAGGCGGGCAAGCTCGCCGAGCTGCGCGAGATCCTGGCCAACACCTGCGAGATCATCCGGCGCGGCGCCATGATGGTCATGCCGGCCATGCCCGCAGCCAGTCGCGAGATCCTGCGCCAGATCGGTCGTGAGGACGACTTTGGCAAGTGGCCCTCACCCGAGTGGGCGGGCTGGCCAGGCGGCAAGCTGGAGGAGCCCAAGCCCGTGTTCCCGCGCATGGACCCCGACCGACAGAAGGAACTGGTGGCCTGTTGGCTGGACCAAACCCCGCCGGTGCAGGTGAACCCCGAGGCCACCGCCACTACCGCCACGGCCAAGCCGGTGGCCGCGCCGACCACCAACGAGCTGACCATCGAGGAATTTCAGAAGCTGGACCTGCGCGCCGCCAAGGTGGTGGCCGCCGAGGCGGTGCCCAAGACCGAGAAGTTGCTCAAGCTCGAGCTGGACCTGGGCGGCGAGACCCGCACCGTGATCTCCGGCATCGCCGGCGCCTACGCCCCCGCCGATCTGGTGGGCCGCACGGTGCTCTACTTCGCCAACCTGAAGCCCGCCAAGATCCGCGGTGTCATGTCCCAAGGCATGATCCTGGCCGCCAACGCCGACAAGGTGCTCTCCCTTTGCACCTTCGACCGCGAGGTGCCGCCCGGAAGCAAGGTACGGTAGCGGTAGAGTACGGGCGCTCGCTCGACGCGCTCCATAATCGGCGATACCATGGCACCGCACGCCGAGTTCGGCGCCGTGGAAGGGGAATCTGCATGCGAAAGTTGTCGTCTATCGTCCTGGTCTTGTTGTGGGCATCGTGGCAAGCGGGATGCAGCAGCGGCTCTGGTGTGGGCGCGCGTGGCGGCGCGGGGGGGCTGGCGACCGGCGGTGCGGTGGGCACCGGGGGCGCGGAAGAAGACCCGGTGGGCGGTGACTACGTCATCGTGGCGGCCGACAACCTGGCGGCGTCCGCGGCCCGCTATCGTGACTTTCGCGAGGCCGGCGGTTTTGGCGTCGACCTGGTGATGGTCAGCGACATCGTCGGCGACGCCGCCGATGCCGCCACGGCCAGCGCGCGCATCCGCGACTACGTGATGACCCGCTATCAGGCGCGCGACACCAGCCGGCGTCTGTACCTGCTCTTGTTGGGCGACGCGCAGACGACCTGGCCGGGGGATGGCACCGGCGTGCCGGCCGGGAGCTGGCTGGCCCCGTCAAGCTCGAAACCCGTGATCTCCGACAACGTCTATGCCGACTTCGACGACGACGACGTCCCGGAGCTGGCGGTCGGTCGCATCACCGCCGACAGCGATGCCGAGGCGGATCTGGTGCGCGAGAAGATCGCGGCGCACGAGTCGACGCACGAGAGCGGCCAGTGGAATCGCCGTCTCAGCATCTTCGCCAGCACCTCGGGGATGGGTGACATGGCCGACTCGGCCATCGAGAGCATCGTGTACGACATCACCGAGGCCATCCCCTACGCCTACGACGTGACCATGACCTACGCACGGCAGAGCTCACCCTACGTCTACGTCCCCGAGCAATTCAGCGACCAAGTCTACCAACGTATCAACGAGGGCGCGCTGCTGGTGGCCTACGTGGGACACGGAGCGAGCAACGGCTTCGCCCGGTTGGACTGGAATGGCCAGACGTTCCCCATCCTCGACACCAGCCAATTGGACAAGCTGGCGGTGACCCACAGGTCACCGATCCTGCTCTTCGTGGCCTGCTCGACCGGGGCCTTCGTCGGGAAGGAGAGCATCAGCGAGCGCATCCTGGTGGGCGCCAACGCTCCCACCGCCATCATGTCGTCGACCGTGGACTCCGATCCCTATGCCAACGCGATCTTCATCTACGAGGTGTCGCAGGCCTTTCTGAGCAAACGGGCGCCCCGTGTCGGGGACGCCTTCCTCCAGGCCAAGCAGGCCATGCTGACGGGCGCGGATAGCGTGCGACAGAAGATCGAGAGCCTGGGCGGGCTTCTGGTCAGTGCCAGCGCGAGGGAGTCTCTCAGACACAGCCACCTGCACATGTACACCCTGTTCGGCGATCCGGGCATGGCCATGACCTATCCCGCCGACCTCCAGGTGACGGTCGATCCCTCCTCGGTCGGCGCGGGCAGCGAGCTGACCATCACGGCCCATCCGGCCTCGTTGGGCGCGGGGGCCGAGGCCACGGTGACGCTCGAATCGCCGCGCAAGATCGTGCTGGGCAAGGTGACACCCGTGCCGAGTGACGGTGCCCCCGAGCGCGATGCCGTCATCATGGAGAATTACCGGGTGGCCAACGACAAGGCCTCGGCGCGCACGACCGCGTCGCCTACCGGCGCGCCCTTCACGACCAAGTTGACCGTGCCCGCCGACCTGCCGGCCGGGGCGTACCACATCAAGGTCTTCGTCAGCGACGCCAGTCGGGACTACGCGGGATCGGTGCGTGTGACGGTGAAGTAGCCCACGCCATCGCGCACGAGCAGACGGAGCGGGTGCAGTCGTGGAGGTGGTCGATCCGTCCAGGTTTGTCGATCCGTCGCGCGCATCAAGACCCAAGTTGCATCTGGCTCGCTGTGTCTGGGCGCCCTAGACTCTCGATCCATGAAGCGCACCCTCGCCGTCGGCTTCTCTCTCCTTTGTCTGTGCGCCGCCGCCGAAGCGGCCCACGCTTGCTCCACCGTCTTTTTCGAGAAGAACGGCCAGACCCTCATCGGGCATAACATGGACTGGTTCGCCGACCGGCTGGCCCTGGTGACCAACAAGCGCAACGTGAAGAAACAGGGATTCGTGTTTCCCAACGAGCCCCCCTTCACCTGGACCTCCAAGTACGGCAGCATCTCCCTCATCATGGAGGGGCGCGAGATCACGGGGCGAGGCATGAACGAGGCGGGGCTGGTCATCCTCGAAATGGCGTTGGGGGACACGCAACAGTCCACGGACAGCGACATCCCGCGCCTGAGCGTGGGGCAGTGGGCGCAGTACCAGCTCGACACCAGCGCCACCATCGAGGACGTCATCGCCTCGGACAAGGTGGTTCGTCAGTCGCCCGAGGAAGAATGGCAATCACACTTCCTGCTCTGGGACAAGACAGGGGCGGTGGCCCTGATGGAATGGCTCGAAGGCAAGATGGTGGTCATCAAGCGGGACGAGATGACGGTCCCGGTGTTCGTCAACTACCGATACGACCTGAGTACCGGCGTGGGGGACGATCCCACCGGGCGCTACAGCAAGATGGCCGAGCGGTATCTCGCCTACGACCCGGCCAAGGACCAAGACGGGTTCACGTTCGTCTATTCGGTCATGCAGGAAGGCATCAACGCGTTCAGTCCTCCCACGCGCACGCTGTGGCAGTTCATTATCGACCCGCGCGCCCAGCGCATGTCGTTCTACAGCCACGACAACGACAAGCTACGCACCCTGGACCTGAAGGACTTCGATTTTTCCTGCCAGACGCAAGTCGAGGTGTTTGACCTCAGCTGGGGTGATGCCGGCGACGTGCGCTCGGCGTTCAAGCCTTACACCAAGGAGTTCAACGACGAGCTGGTCGACACCATCTTCGGGGTTTACCAGTCGGTTGGTATCCCGACCTCGGAAGAACTCATCGCAAAGATAAAAGCCTTCCCCGAGAGTACGCCCTGCATGGAGGGGACGGGCGGCTCGGGTGGCACGTCGGGCGGTGCGGGGACGGGGGGCACCAGCACGTCTTCGTCAGGTGGGGCAGGGGGCACGTCTTCGTCCAGCAGTGGTGGCAAGGGTGGCTCGCAGGCCAGCAGTGGAGGAGGCGCTTTGTCCAACAGCTCGGGCTCGGGCGGCTCGACCAGCAGCTCGGGAGCCGGTGGTACCACGGGCTCCGGCGCGGGCTCGACCGCTGACGGTGGTTCATCGGGGTGCTCTTGCGTGCTCGGGGGCACGCGGCGTGCGCAAGGACTGGGCGCATGCCTGCTGGGACTGGGTCTGGTGGCCTGGCTTCGCGGCCGGCGACGCGCGGGCAGGATCTCTCGCTAGTACGCCAGCCGAACTCGCTCACGCTCTCGCCCGCGCTAGCCGCCAACCGCGGGCCGGCCTTTCAGGCGGCCCGCAATTCCCCGACACGCTCCAGCTAGTACTTTCCTGCCATCTTCCAGACCCAGCGGTGGAGGCTGTGGGGGAAGCCGGCGTTGCTGTACATGAGCAGACAATGGCCAGACACCGCGGCGATCCCTTTGTCACGGCACAAGGCCAGCGCTTCCTCGGAGGCGGCCCCCTCCTCGATCCAAAGGTGTTGGATGCCCAGGCGGGCGCAGTCCTCGACGATGAGCTTGGTCTGCGGCGCGGGCACCACGGCCACCACGCCGGTCACCGGCTCGGGCAAATCGTCCAGCCGTCGGTAGCAGGGCTGCCCCTCCACGGTGTCGGCTTGGGAATTGACGGGGAACACCCTATAGCCCTTGCGTTGCAGGTGGCGGAACAGGGTGTTGCCAAAGCCACGCGTGCGTGACACCCCGACCACGGCAATGGTCTTCTGTGCGAGAAATGCGTCGGTTGCGCTGGACATGGTTCCCCCTCGTCAATTCAGCCAGAGCGGATAGCCTAGCTTGCCTTTGAACGGCCGGTGGCCGCAACTTGTCTCGCCCCATGGTTGGCGCGCCTCGCCCGCGCAGAGCGCGCCCCCCTCCTTTATCGACGAGCGCGGTGACGCGTGTTAGGCCATGGCCATGACATCGGCGAAACCCACGATTCCTTCCGGCGGACAACCCATCACCATGGCGGGCGGGGCCCTGGTGGTTCCGGATCGGCCCATCATTCCCTTCATCGAAGGCGATGGCACGGGGCCGGACATCTGGCGCGCCTCGGTGCGCGTGCTGGATGCGGCGGTCGACAAGGAGTTCGGCGGCAAGAAGAAGATCGCCTGGGCCGAGGTCTACGCAGGCGAGAAGGCCAAGAAGCTGTTCGACACCTGGCTGCCCGACGAGACGCTGGAGGCGTTCAAGACGTACCTGGTGGGCATCAAGGGGCCGCTCACCACCCCGATTGGCGGGGGCATGCGCTCGCTCAACGTGGCCATTCGCCAGGAGCTGGACCTCTACGTGTGCCTGCGGCCGGTGCGTTACTTCGCGGGCGTGCCTTCGCCGGTCAAGCACCCGGAGAAGGTCGACATGGTGATCTTCCGCGAGAACACCGAGGACATCTATGCCGGCATCGAGTGGGCGGCGGAGACTCCCGAGGCCCAGAAGCTCATCGCGTTCCTGCAGAACGAGATGGGCGTGAAGAAGATTCGTTTCCCGGCCACCTCGGCCATCGGCATCAAACCGGTGTCGCGGGAAGGCTCGGAGCGCCTGCTGCGCTCGGCCTTCGACTACGCCCTCCGCCACGGTCGCAAGAGCGTGACCATGGTTCATAAGGGCAACATCATGAAGTTCA
>CAZHUY010000002.1:32921-60105 GCA_964535465.1 uncultured Myxococcales bacterium | reverse complement strand
GCCGCACGCGCCCTCCTCGCCGTCGCAGGTGGGGCTCGTGGCGGTGGTGGAGCTGGTGTAGGTGTCGCAGGCCTTGCCGGAGCCCACGCAGATCGGGGCGGTGATGGAGCCGAAGCGGCTCACACAACAGCCGCTGGAGCAGCTGTTGCCTCCACAGCAGGGCGCGCCCTCCGTGCCACACAGTGTGCAGATCGAGTTCTTGCAGATCATGCTCGCGTCCTTGCAGGTGCTGTTGGCGCAACACGGACCACCGGCGGCGCCACACACCTTGCACATGCCCGAGGAGCTATCGCACACGGTGCCGGCGTCCTTGCACGCGGTGCCGCTGCTGCAGCAAGGCTGGTTGGTTCCACCACAGAGTCTGCACGAGTAGTTGCTGGTGCCGCCCGAAACGCACTGGGCCCCGGCCTCGGTGCAGGTGGAGCTGACACAGCAGGGGCCTCCGATCTTGCCGCATGGCTGGCAGGTCGAGCCGGTCAGGCCGGTCAAGGCCGACGACGCGCACGCCAACTCGTAGGACGAGCATCCATTGCTGGTGGCGAAGCTGGAGGTTGGACAGCAAGGCTCGCCCGAGTTGCCGCAGCCACAGCGCCCCGACTTGCAGGATCCGTAGGATGTGCTGTACCCGCTGACCGTGCAGGCCGAGCCGTCGGCGATGCAGGTCCCGTTGAAACAGCAGCCGCTGGAGCAGGTCTTGCCCGCGCAGCACAGTTCGCCAGGGCCGCCACAGGAGGCGCACAGACCGGGGCTGGAGGTCGCGCTGCTGCAGATAGTCCCGGCCGCGCAGCGCTCGCCGTCGGTGGATCCCGTGCAGCAAGGTTGGCCGGGTGCGCCGCAGGCCGAACAGACGCTGTTACGACAAGTGAATCCGCTGCTGCACGTGGTTCCGCAACAGGGCTGGCCTGAACCGCCACAGTTGGCGCACCTGCCGCCCGAGCACACGCCGCCGCCGGCACCACCGGTACTCGTGGTGGTACTGGCACAGACCTGCGATTCCCCGACGCATAGCCCGTTGTAGCAGCAGCCGTTGCCGGCGCAGGTGCTGCCGGGGCAGCAAGGCGCCCCTGGCTGGCCGCAGAGGGCGCAGATGTAGCTCGAAGAATACGACGAGGTGTTGCAGACCAGTCCGCTGCCCAGACACACGTTGGAGGTGCCGCCGCCGCTGGTCGCTGGGGTGGTGAGACAACAGGCATCGCCGGGGCTGGCGCCACAAGAAGCACAGACGCCGCCCGAGCATCGGGTTCCAGAGGTCGTGCAGTAGGTCCCTGTGACGGAGGTGCTCGTGGAGGTGC
Organism: uncultured Myxococcales bacterium; assembly: GCA_964535465.1. Classification (GTDB taxonomy): domain Bacteria; phylum Myxococcota_A; class Polyangia; order Fen-1088; family Fen-1088; genus Fen-1137. The sequence goes on along the minus strand of CAZHUY010000002.1, from coordinate 58,813 downwards.
CGCAACAGGGTTGGCCTGGGCCGCCGCACGTTCCGGCATTGCAGCTCCCGTCGCGGCAGGTGCCTTGCAGAGGAAGACAGCTCGCCCCGCTGGAGACGCAGATGTTGGCGGCGCAGCAGCCATTGCCAGCACAGGAGTTGCCTGGGCAGCAGATCTGTCCCGGGCCACCGCAGGTCTTGGAGGTGACCGTGGTGGCCGAACTGCTCGACGATTTGCCGCCGCTGGCAACCGAGGAGACGCCCCCGCTCGCCTTGCCCCCGCTCGCATTGCCCCCGCCTGTGCTGCCGGCGATCGCAGAGCTGACCTCCCCAGCCTTGCCGCCCGAGGCCGGTGGCATGGAGGATGGTGTCTCGCCGGAGACGCCGCCGCTCGCGCCCCCGCCGCTCGCACCCCCGCCGCCCGTATCGGTGCTGCTCTCACGCTCGGTCGAGCCGCCGCCACCGGTCACGCCGCCGCCTCTGTCGCCTCCCCCACCCGTACCGGCGTCCGAGGAATTGCATGCCGACAGAGCGACGGCGCACAAGAGGATCGTCAAGGACGAGGCGACCGAGGACGTATTCACCGTTCCATGCTTTTCCATGCTCAGGCTCCTAGATTGGCGCGACTCATCATAGACCAGTCCGCGAAAAATGGACACCACGCTTCTCATTCAGCGCTCGGTGACCAAGCGAAACCCTGCAAAGCGAGTGTTTCTGGCCACGCACCGGCTATGCTGGCGGTGTGACAAAGGACACACTTCCGGATCTTTCTCCCCTCCCCGGCAAACAGACCGGCGGCAGCATGCCTGACCTGGTGGGACTCATGCAGCGACTGCTGGCGCCCACCGGTTGCCCCTGGGATCGAGAGCAAACCCTGCAATCGCTGCTGCCCTATTTGGTCGAGGAGACCTACGAGGTGGTGGATGCCCTGCACACGGGCGACGTGCGCGACCACGCGGAAGAGCTGGGGGATCTGCTGCTGCAGATCGTGTTCCAGGCCGAGCTGCGCCACAGCGAGGGCGCCTTTGGCATCGACGATGTCATCGCGGGCATCGTGACCAAGTTGGTGCGCCGCCATCCCCATGTGTTCGGTGATGTCGAGGCCAAGACCTCGGACGCGGTGCTGGTCAACTGGGCCAAGGTCAAGGCGGTGGAGAAGGCCAAGAAGGGACGCAAGGGTGCGCTCGACGGCATCCCGCGCAGCGCCCCGGCCCTGGTGCGCGCCACGCGCGCCGGAGAGAAGGCGGGCGCCGTCGGCTTCGATTGGCCTGACAGCGCCGGCCCACGCGACAAGGTCAACGAGGAGCTGGCCGAGTTCGATCAGGCCTGCAAGAGCGGCGACCGCGAGCACATGATGCACGAGCTGGGCGACACACTGTTCGCGTTGACCAACCTGGCACGCAAGCTGGACCTCGACGCAGAGAACGCCCTACGCGAGGCCACCGACCGCTTCGCCCGGCGCTTCGCCCACATGGAACAGACCCTGGAGAACCAGGGGCGCACCGTTCACGACGCCAAAGCCGACGAGCTGGAGGAGCTCTGGCAAGCCGCCAAGCGCACGCCCGGCGTCGACAAGCCGTAGGCCAGGCTCTTCGCTAGAATTCCGCCTCGATCCGACCGGTCACATGGATGGCCAAGCGGCCCTCGGGGGCCGGTCCGCTCAGGATCTCGACGGTGCTGGCGAAAAACAGTTTGAAGGGCGTGCGGAAGTCGACCGCGAAAGCGGAGAACGCGCGCTGGGCCGAATCGTCCAGCACCGTGGTCGCGCCTCGCGGCGGAATGGTGGCCAGATAGACAGCCTGCGCATCCGTGATGTCCTGGGCCGAGACCGGAGCCACATACGCGGCCACCGCGGGGAGGGGCCATTCGAAATCGCTGGCGAACGAGTTGGTCACACTCTGCAGAAGGATCTGCTTGGGAAGCTGATCTTTCTGTTCGCCCAAGGAAGGCATTTCCTTGGACAGGTCGATGGTGGCCGTCTCTTGATAGACGAAGTACAGGACGCACTGGTTCAGGTCCTGGTCGCACTCGGACGCGACCTTTTGGCAGTCGACCTTGGGGCGTGAGGCCGGCAAACGACAACAGTCGCTCACCTCGGCTTCGGGCCCCACGCAGGTCATGACCGGCCAACCCTCGGGCGGGATGGTCCGCCAGCGTTCATCGTCGGACGACAATGTGGAATCCCACAGGTCAATGTCCGCGGACAGTCGTTTGAGCTCGCCCATCTCGAACTTGCAGCCGGCCACCAGCACGCCCCCGAGCAAGAGCGAAAACAGAACATGAGCGCGGCGCGAGAGCATGGGGGCCTGATGACGGATCTATCCCCATGTCATCGGCGTAAGAGCACGGCGCCTATAGGGCGAAAACGCCTATTTCAGCTCGTCGAGGAGTTGGTGCGCCTCGGCCAGATCGGGATCCTCCTGCAAGGCGCGCTTCACGAAGATGATGGCGCGCGCCTTGTCATGGGCCTTGTGGGCGAGCTTGCCCAGGCGGTAGTAGGCCAGGGCCGAAGCCTTGGCGTCCTTGACCGGGCTGGCGGTCACCACCCGCAACGCGCGCATGGCCAGCTCGTCGTCTCCCGCCGCCTCGGCCAGGTCAGCCACCTCGTTGGCGATGCTGGCGCTCTTGCGATCCGTATCCAGCGCCTTCCGCAGGGCTTGCAGGCGCCCCTCGTTGTCGCCCTTGGCGGCCGCCAAGCGCGCCTGCCGCTGGTACATGACGGCCAGCTCCTCGGCGCGCAGAGACTTGGCTTCACCCAGTAGCCCATTCAGAACTTCAGTCGCGAGATCCAGATCGCCCGTACCGATATAGGCATCGACCAGAAGACCGCGCGCCGGTCGTTCGCTCGGACGCAAGGCGGTGGCCTTCTCCAGGGCCTGCGCCGCTGCCGCGAATCCGCCGGCACTCAGCAGAGTCTCGGCCGCTTGCACCAACAGGCGATGGCGCTCGCCCTCGTCGCCCTCTTCCTCGGCCATCTGGATGTGCAGTTGCGCCGCCTCGATGGCCTGGCCCGCGCCGGCCAGGAGCTGCGCCAGGCGGGCCCGTACCTCGACGTGCTTGGGCATTTGCGCCAGCACCTCCTTCAGTTGGGCAATCGCCTCGGACCCACGATCCAGCTTCTCCCAAGCCGACGCCATGGAGAGAACGGCTTGCGCCTTGGCCTCGCCTTGTTCGATCTGCGCCAGACGAGCCCACACCTTGCCACATGCCTCCCATCGCTCTTGAGCCTCGAAACGCTCGCGCATGACCTGAAGCACGTCGTGATCGCCCGGGTTGGCGTCGACCCAGGCGAAGAGGATCTCCTCGGACTGCGCCAGATCCCCCGAGGCTTGCGCCAGCTCGGCCAAACGCAAGGTGGCCGAGCGCGCGGTCTCGCTGTCACCCGTGGCGGCGCTGCGCTCCGCCTGGCGGGTCAAGGCCTGGGTCAGGGCGGGAAGGACCTCGTTGGAGCCCAAGGTCAGGGCTTCTTCCATGTCCCGCACGGCCGCGGCCTCGTCACCCGCGCTCATGGCCAACTCGGCGCGAAGCTGCAGGAGCTGCGGCCGGGCCCCTTGCGCATCGGCGGCCAAGGCATCGCTGACCGCTCCGCGCGCCGCCGCCGTGTCTCCGGCGGAGACCAGCGATCGGGTCAATTCGCCCAGGGCATCCAGATCGCCTGGCGAAGCTTCCATGGCCTTGCGCAGGCTGTGCGCGGCCCCCAGCTCGTCGTGCAACCTATCGCGCTGCACGCGCGCCGCCTGTCGCAACAACTCGCCTGCCTTCTCGGTGTCTTCCAGGCGTTCAGCCTGGGCGACCCACAGGGCCACCAGCTCGCTCCACAGCTCGTGACCGCTGTAGTAGCCAGCCAGTTGCTGGAACAGGTCCGCGTCCTCAGGGCAACGCGCGTGTCCCAGCTCCAGGGTCCGGCGCAGGCCGGCCTCGTCCTGCATTTGCGTGCGCAGCTCGGCCAGGGCGTGGGCGCGTAGCGCGGCCTCTTCTCCGCTCTCGTCGGCCAAGAGGGCCTCGCTCAAGCTGGCGCGTTCGACCTGCTCGTCCTGACCGGTCAACAGCTCCAAGAAGGAAAGCTGGAGCGTGCGCTTGACCTGTGCATCGGACAGGGGCCCCGCCAAGACCTGACGGTAGGTCTTCTTGGCCTCGCGCCCACTGACCTTTCTCAGCAGCTCCTCCAGGCGCCGTGCCTGCTCGGCCTTGCCCGCGTTCGTGCTGCCGCCCTCGCTGCTGGCCAGGGCGTCGCACACGATGGCGAGAGCCCGGTCCACCTCGCCCCGTCGCTCGTGCAGATCGGCGAGCAACATCAGCGCCTCCGAGTGGGCCGGCTCTTCGGCCAGCACCTCGCGCAGCACCGCGATGGAGCGCTCCTCCGACCGCGCCCCGGTCATGAGATAGCTGGCCCACACCATGCGGGCAGCGTTGCGATCGGATCGCGTCAACAACTTCTCGCCCAGCTCGCGTGCCAGGCTCTGCAGCGCCGTGGCGTTGTCCAGCTTGGCATACAAGTGAAGAAGCGGCTCCCACACTTCGCGGTCGAGCGGACTCGACGTGCGCAGGTGTTCGAAGATCCTCACCGCCGCCGAAGCGCTCTCCTTGTGCTCGGCGGCTACGTTGGCCATCTCGCGCACCACGGGCGCCAGGCGCGGGTTGGACCACACCTCGCGTGCCGTCTCCAGCACGCGGGTCACGCCCTCGAGATCCCCACGCGCGCGCAGACGGCGCACCAGATCCAGAATGGCCCAGATGGCCTCGCGCAGCCCGCCCTCGACCTGTGCGGCCAACTCGACCGCGCGCTCGAGCAACTTTTCCGCGCGGCCGTTCTCGCCCAACGAGACCGCCAGCTCGACCCCGTCACGCACGTCCTCGCTGCGCGCCCCCGGCAGGGCGGCCCGCCGCTCGTAGAAGTCGAGCAGCACGTGCTCGTCCGACGACGCACGCGCCACCTTCTCGTAGACCGGCATGACCCGCGCCAGATCGGATTCGGGCACGTGCGCGGCCTCGACCAAGGCCATGGCGCGCGACAGATCCGGCGACAGATCCACGGCACGAGCCAGGATCTCCAAGCCTTCGTTGCGCAGGCTGGGCACCCCGAGCTGACACTCGGCCACGCGGAAGAGCAGATCCGCCTTCTCCTGGTCGCTTGCAGCCTGGTGGGCCATCTTGCGCAAGAGCGCGGCAGCCCGGCGCGGCTCGGTTTCGTCGCGCCCTTGCAGACCCACGTGGGCCAGGCCGGTCAAGGCCTCGGCCACCCGCTGGCCGGTTTGCTCGACCCGGTGGTAAAGCGCGGTCGCCCGGGTGTTGTCGCGCAGATCCTTCTCCGCCACCTCGCCGGCACGCAACAGCAGATCCGCCAAGCGAGGCGCATCGTTGGCCCGACGCAGTTGTTCGGACGCGGCGGTAACGGCCTCGAGGTAGCGCATGCTTTGCCCCAGCTTGAGGGCCAAGGCGCGCGCCTGGGCGTGGGCCGACACGTTGTCGGGTACCTTGGCGACGATCTTCAGCAGAGCCTCCAAGGCCTCGGCCGGTCGCCCCAGCTTGTCCAGGGCCTCGGCCAGCTCGCACACCACCAGGGCCTCTTCGGCGGGCAGCGTGGCCCCGGCCCTCCGTTTCTCCAACAACCCCAACAGCACCTCGCCCTCGCCACCCGCCAGCAGGGCCGCCTGCACCCGTCGGGCTTCGGCGGCGTCGCTGAGCGCGCGCATCAGGGCCGAATCCAGGAATTGGGCCGCGGCCTCTTGGCGCCCCTGGGCCAAGGCCACGCGCCGCAAGCGCAGCGAAACCTCTCCCGCGGTCAGCGTCGCATCCGCCCCTTGACCACGACGGGCCAACACCAGCAGCGCGCGATACGCCTTGTCCGCGCGATCGATATCGCCCAGCTCTTCCGCGGTCTCGGCCAGGGCGAGCTGCACCTCCATGTTGTCGAGCAAGACCGCCGCCGCCTGCTCCAGGTTCTGCAGGGCCATGGCCGGGTTCTTCTCGGCGCGCGCCACCTGCGCCACCTGGTAGTGCAGACCGGCCCGCTCGCGCGACTGACGGCGGCCGTACTCTTCCAGCACGCGTTCGAGGACACCGCGCGCCTCGGCCAAGTGTCCCGAGGCGCGCAGGCCATCGGCCAAGGCCAGTCGCAGGTTACGCTCGCCGGGAACCAAGGTCAGGGCGCGCACCAGGATGGGCACGGCCTTGCTCGGATTGCGCAGGCGCTCGTGGGAAATGGTCAGCGCCTCCTGCGCGCAGGCCAGCACCACGTCGGGATCCTCGAGCTGTGCGCAACGCTCGCTCAGGGCACGCACCAGGGCCTCCCAGCGCTCGCCGTCGCGGTACAGCTCGGTCAGCATGACCCACAGCTCGTCGGCGTTCGCATCCTCGGCCAGGGCGCGCTCCAACGACGCCACCGCGCGCTGGCGCTGTCCGGCCGCCACATAGGCACGGGCCAGCCGCACGGCCGCAGGTCGCCGCTCGCTGGGCGCCCCCAGAGACATGCGCTGCTCGAGCCATTGCGCCGCCAGCAGAGGCTCGTCCGAGGCCGCGCACAGGCGGGCCAGGTTGTCCAAGGCCAGGGGGCTATTGTCCAGCGCCACCACGCGCTCCCAGGAGACGATGGCGCGGTTGAGGTCGCCCAGCGGCGTCTCCGCCAAGCCGGCGACCTCGGCCCACAGACGAACCGCGCTGGCCTTGTCGCCCAGGCTCTCCAGGCGACGCGCCTGCATGGTGAGGACATCGGCCAGCTCGGCCTGGCGGCCGCGACCACGCAGGAATTGGCCCAGGGCCAGCAGGGTGTCGCGATGACCGGGAATCTCTTCCAGGTTGGCCAGCAAGATCTCGAGCCGGCCGCTGCGGTTCTCGACCACTTCGCCCAATTGAGAGATCTCCAGGCGCAGGGCCATGCGCGCCTCGCCCTCGGGCTGCAGTTCGAGCTGACGACGCCGCAAGGCCAACAGCTCCGAGTGTTGCTCGGCCTCTTCATACAGCTTGGCCAAGGCCGCCATGATCTCGCGATCGTCGGGCCGCTCGTCGAGCATGCGCCGGTAGATGTCGCGGGCCAGGGCCTTGTCGGTCTCGAAGGCGATCTCGCCGGCCCGCTTGCGCAGCTCGCGCTGCTTGTCGGGCGGCAGGGGCAGACGCGCGCTGCCCAACAACAGATCCATGGCCCGACGGGGCCCGGCGCCATCCTTGCCGGCCATCATGCCGGCCACCAAACCCTCCACCGCCTTCAGCACGCCGTCCACGGGTTGCAGCTGCCCCTCGGCCGAACCCTCGCCGCCCAAGAGCTGGACCGCCCGGTCATGGAGGCTCGCGAGGCAACGCCGGGCCGCCTCGCCATCACGCAGATTGCGCTCGGCCATGTCCGCGGCATCGGCCAACGTGTCCAGATCGCGCGGGGTCAGGGCCGCCACCTTCAGTAAGGTCTCGAACAGAGGACGCCCGCCACGCGCCCGTTGGGCCTTGGCCAAGGCCCGCAAGGTCGGCAGGTGATTGGGGTCATAGCCCAAGGCGCGCACCAGCGCGTGCTCGGTCCACCCCTCGGCGGGCACGTTGTACCCCGCCACGCGCTCCTCGACCACGCGGGCGAACCCGCCGGGCATACCCTGGCGTCGAGCCAGGGCCGCGGAGAGGGCGGTGCCCAGGGCCGCGAACGCCGCGGAGGGCTTGCTCGACGCCTCCGCGATCTTCTCGACGATGGGCAGGTGCTCGGACAACAGACGATCGGGCGACAGGGGCTCGGCCATGGCGGTGTCGGCGGCCAGCTCCCACGCCCCCGTATCCGCGGCCGCGGCCAAGCGGATCACGGCCGCGCGCGCCTGCCGGTTGTCGGGCGCGCCCTTCAAAGCCGCCTGGTAGGCGACCAGCGCCGCCTTCTTGTCGGACATCTTCTGTTCCAGCAGGCGCGCCTGCAGCAGGCGCAGGTGCACGGTGCGGTTGAGCGAAGGCGAGAGGGTGGACGCCGCCGCGTTCAGCGTCTCGGTGACCAAGGGCCAGGTGGCCAGATCCCCGGTCAACCGCAAGACCTCGGCTTCGATGTGCCCGTCATCGGGCGCGAGCCGCATGGCCGCGCACCAATGCGCCAGGGCCTCGTCTGCGTGTCCCGCCTTGTGCTCGGCCAGATGGGCCGCCTCGCTCAAAAGGCGGACGCGCGAGCGATCGTCGCTGGCCAACTCCAGTCGGTGGGGCAAGAGGCCCAGCAGGCCGGCCCAGTCATCGGCGGCTTGGCAGGCGCACACCAGGGCCTCGACCGCCGCCGGCCGGGTGGCCGCGTCGGGCAGCAGCCCGGTCAGGCCATCGCGGGCCGGCAGGGCATCGGGCTGCACAGACAGGGCGCGGCTGTACCATTTGACGGCCGCCGGCGCGTCGCCCAGCTTGCCTCGGCACACCTCGCCCAGACGCACCGACAGCGCCACCAGGTGCGCAGCCGTCTTGTCCGCCGAGTGGCTGCCGGCGGCCAGCAGATCGGGCCAACGCTCGACCTGGGCAAAGAGCTCGAGCAGACCATCGGTGGCCTCGGGATCGTCGACCCAGGACTGCAGCAACTCCTGCAGGGTCGCGACCGCTTGCAGGGGCTCGCCCAGCTTCTCGTTCTGCACCTGGGCCAGGCGCAGCAGATCCGCCCGCTTCTGCGCCGGCGAGAAGTCGATCGCGATGCGACGGCGCAGCAGGCCGGTGAAGTCAGCCCAGCGCTCGGCCGAAACCAGCAGCTCGGCCAGGGTGTCGAGCGCCTTGCGATCGCGCTGGTCGACGCTCAGCCGCTTCTCCCACAGCGCGATGGCACGCTCGATCTCGCCGCGCTCGGCGGCCAGGCGCCCGGCCTCGCCCAGGAGGCCCCGGCGCACGCCGTCCAGCGGCTCCAACACGGCCAGCTTCTCCAGCACCGCCAGCCGCTCGGCGGCCAGGGACTCGCCCTGCAACAACAGGGTCAAGCGGCGCAGCGCGGTCAGGACCTGAGCCGGTTGTGCAGCCTCGTCATCGGCGACCTTGCGGTAGAGGCCCACGGCGTCGCCGGCCGATTCGTCGCCGATCTGAGCGGCCTCGAGCCAGTAGGCCACACGCAGCTTGGCATCCAAGGTCGCCTCGGCCGCGGCCAGCAGCCCGCGACGGTAGGCCTGGGGCGCCTCGGTGACCTCGGCCAGATACTTCAGGCGCGCCCGCAGAGCCGCATCGTTCGGCTCCAGCGTGAACATCTCGACCATCTGTTCGCGGGCCGCGGGCAGATCGCCGTGCCGGTAGAAGTGCTCGGCGATCTCGCGCACCAAGGCACGACGTTCGCTGGAATCGGCAAAGCCCAGCGCCGACTTCAACGCCGCCACCAGACGTTCGGGACGATTCCTCTGCGTGTGGCGGTTGCGCAGGATATCCAGGGCGCGGGCGCGCGTGGCCGAGGTGACCTCGGTGCTGGTCAACACGCGTTCGACCACGGCGCAGGCTTGGGTATCGTCGGCCGCGCGGTTGCTGGCAAAGATGCGCTCGACCTCATCCAGGGCCTGCTCGGGCTGGCCCAGCTTCTCGCCACACAGAAGGGCCAGGCGCAGGCGCGTCTCGTCCGATTCCGGCCCGGGCAGGAGCGGCAGACGGGTGCGCAATACTTCGGCCAAGGCCTGCCAACGTCCGTGGTGCTCCAGCAGGCGCTCGAGCGACGCCGCGGTGTCGGGCGCCGCGGGCGATTGGTTGAACAGCTCTTGCAGGTAGCCGATGGCTTTGTCGGCCATGCCGGCGTCGGACGCCACCCCTGCCGCCTCCTGCAAAAGCCGCAGGCGGCGGGCCGGCTCGGTCACGTTGCCCAGGGCCTGATCGTAGGTGGCCAGCACCTCGTCCCAGCGCTGATTCACCGACAACACGATGGTCACGCGTTCCAGGGCCCAGTCGGCCATCGGATCGACGGCCAGGACCTCGCGCAGGAACTCCACCACGCGATCGGTCTCGCCGGCGAACCACTCCTCGAAGAAGCGCAACGCCCGCTGCCCCAGGGTGGTCACCAGATCCACGTCCAGGCCAGGCTTGATGACCTGGCGATAGGCGGCGGCAAGCTCGTCGGGTCGCTGCAGCTGGCCGACCAGATTCTCCGCCTCGTCCCAAGCCGTCACACTGGCCGGATCTTCCACAGCCAAGGCAATGGCCGCCTGCAAATCCTCATTGCTCGCCTTGGCCGATTTCTCAGCGGCCGCCTTGCTGGCCTTGCTGGATTTTTCGCTAGCCTTGCTTGCATCGTCTCGGCGCGAGCCAGACGATTTCTTTTCGCGTTTCATGACCCCTCGCTGCTGGTTGGCCGTGAGGCGGCGATAGTAACAGTTTCGCTTGGTTGGGAAGCGCCAAATCGGGGAAGCCTCCAGGCGATTGCCGGAGCGCACAACTCGAGTCAGGCTGCCTAGCTGTCCGGAGGCCGGCGGGGGCGCCTCGGGACGGGAGCATTGAAGGCCGCTCGCCTGAGGAAGATACTCTGAGAGGCGAACGGACCTCTGAGAGGCCGTCACCATCCTCAGGAGAACCCATGGACAAGTGCGTGGCACGGTTTGCACTCGGCCTGATCATCGCGGGCGTGCTCGGCTGCGACTCGGGCGGGAGTGCGGATCAGGGCATGGACGCGGCGGCCGGAATCGACACCTCGAGCGGCTCGGTCGATGCGGAACAAGCCGGCGGAGGCACCCCGGACGGCAGCTCTCGTGAGGCAGGACAGGCCGGCACCGGCGGGGCGGGCGCCGGGGGTTCGACGACAAGCCCGCCGACCGGCGGGGCGGGCGCCGGAGGCTCGACGGCCAGCCGGCCGGTGGGCGGTTCAGCCAGCGGGGGCAAGACCACGACCAGCACCGGCGCCTCGGGGGGCGACGCGGCCAACCAATATATCGACGCCATCAATGCCGTGCGCGCGGCGGTCAGCAAGCCCACCAACTACAGCGGGAGCTGGGCGCCCTTGCCCGACGTGGTGTGGTCCGAAACCGTGGCGGCTTCGGCGCAATCCTGGGCCACCCATCTCGCCACCACGCAGAGCTGCAAGCTCGTGCACGAAAGCCAGAGCACCTACGGCGAGAACCTGGCCATGGGCACCAACCTGACCCCCAAGCAGGCGGTCGACATGTGGGCCAGCGAGAAGAACCTCTACACCTGGAGCCCCACCTACTCGATGGCCGACTTCAACGCCGGCTCGGGCCACTACACCCAGCTGGCCTGGCGCAAGTCCACCCAGGTCGGCTGCGGCAGCGCCACCTGCTCGCGCAACGTCGTCATAAGCTGCCGCTTCTCGCCCCCCGGAAACTCCATAGGCCAGGCGGTGTACTGATCTATATGAACAGATTCACCCCCGCCGTGCTCGCGGCGTCCAGGTAGGACGCGACGCCACCCAGCTCGACGCCGTCTATGAGGTCTTCCTTGGCCACGCCCATGATGTCCATGGACATCTGACAGGCCGTCAGCCTGACCCCGGCGCGCAGGGCCGTCTCCATCATGGTTTCCAGCGAGTCGATCTTCTTGCTGGTCATCCGACCGCGCATCATGACCGGGCCCATGCCGCCGAAGTTCATCTTGGAGAGGGACAGCTTCTTCGAGCTCTTGGGCAGGAAGAAACCGAACATCTTGGCCATGAAATCCTTGCGCGTCTTGGCGGGCTGGGCGCGTTTGATGACGGACAGCCCCCAGAAGGTGAAGAACATGGTGACCTTCTTGCCCGAGGCCGCGGCACCGTTGGCGATGACGAAGCTGGCCAGGGCCTTGTCCAGATCATCCGAGAAGACGATGAGCGTCGTGGCGTTGCCAGCGTCGGAGGCGGTGGGCGCGCTTTCGCCGCGCGGGCTCGCCGCCTGTTCTCGGGCGCGCTTGATGATGGTGGCCACGAAGGCGCCTTGGTCCTCGTCCATGCTCTCCAGGGTGTTGCCGGTCATGCGGCACCAAGCGCCGGCGTCGCGCACGAAACCGGGGTCGCTGGCGCGCACCACGATGCGCGTGCCTGGGGCCGCGCGGTCCACTTCGCTCTTCAGCCGCATGATGGGGCCAGGACACTGCAGGCCGCAGGCGTCCACACGAACCGTCTCGCCATCCGAGGTGCTCTCCGGTGCCCCGGACCCCTCGCTGTAGGTCACCGGACCCACCTCCCGCTTGCTCATGGCTCCCACGCCCACGCGGTACAACCCCTCGTTGCCCTGCACGTCGGTGGCCGCCTCGTAGGTCTTCCAACCACCAGCCAGGTTGACGACATCGCGCCGGCCATGCTCGCGTAGCACACGCTCGGCCAGGTAGCCGCGGATGCCCACCCCGCAATAGACCAAGACGGGTCTGTCTTGGGGTACCTCGGCCAGCCGGATGCGGATCTCCGTGTTGGGAATGTTCACCGCACCCTCGATGTGCCCCAGGCTGAACTCTTCAGGGGTGCGCACGTCGAGCACAAAAGCCCCCTTCTTCATCAAGGGGCCCACCTCGCGCCAGCTCACCTGACGGCTGCGGCCTTCCATGATGTTCTCGGCCACGAAGCCCGCGTAGTTCACGGGATCCTTGGCGCTGGCGAACGGAGGCGCGTAGGCGTGCTCGAACTCCTTGAGAGCGGCAATCGACGCGCCGGACGCCATGAACGCGGCGATGACGTCGATGCGTTTGTCGACACCCTCGTAGCCCACCGCCTGGGCGCCCAAGAGCTTGCCGCTGTCAGGATTGAACACAACCTTCAGTGAAATGGGTTTGGCGCCGGGATAGTAGCTGGCGTGGCTCGTGGGGTGGACGATGACCGCGCGATGGGGGATGCCGTCGCGCACGCAGGTCTTCTCGGCCAGTCCGGTGCCCGCCACCGTCAGGTCGAACACCTTGGCGATCGAGGTTCCGATGGCGCCGCGGTACTCGCGTGCGGTGCCCGCGATGTTGTCGGCGGCGATGCGCGCCTGCTTGTTGGCGGGGCCGGCCAAGGGAACCGCGCACGGCACGCCGGTGATCCGATGGGTCACCGCCACCGCATCGCCCACGGCGTAGATCGAGGGATCGCTGGTGCGCATGTGGGCGTCGGTGACGATGTAGCCCCGCTCGTTGATGCGCAGCCCGGCCGCCGCGGCCAACTGGTTCTCCGGTTTCACGCCGATGGACAGGATGGCCAGATCGGCCGGCAGGTTTTTGCCGGACTTCAGCTTGGCGACCAACCGCGTCCCTTGCTCGGCAAACGCCGTCACCACATCGCCCAGGTACAGCTCGACGCCCTTGGCCTTGAGGTGCTGGTGAACGATGGCCGCCATCTCGAAGTCGATGACGTTCATCACTTGGTCCAGCGCCTCGACGATGGTGACGAAGACACCGCGCTCGCGCAGGTTCTCCGCCATCTCCAGGCCGATGAAGCCGGCGCCCACGATGATGGCGCGTTCGGGACGGCGGGCATCCACATGCTCCTTGATGGCATCGATGTCCGGTACGGTCCGCAGAGTGAAGACCCGCGCATCGTCGATGCCCGGGATGGACGGGCGCACGGGCTCGGCTCCTGGCGACAACACCAGAGCGTCGTACGACTCGACGTACGAGCGGCCGCTGGCCTTGTCGAGAACCGTGACGGTCTTGGCCTTTCGGTCGATAGATTTGGCTTCGTGGCCCGTGCGAACGTCGACCGCCAGGGTGGCCCTGAAGCGGGCCGGCGTCATCACGAAGAGCCTGGAACGTTCGTTGATGGCCCCCCCTACGTAATACGGCAAACCGCAGTTCGCATAGCTGATGTGTTCGCCGCGTTCCAGCAGGATGATCTCGGCCTTTTCGTCTAGACGGCGCAGACGTGCAGCAGCGGTCGCCCCTCCTGCGACCCCGCCCACGATGACGTATTTGGACAATTGCTTACCTCTGGCCCTTGGAGCCACGGCGAGCGAAAAGGATTCGTCCGCGGAGTCACGTCCTGGCCTGACCTCTCCGGCTCCAATGTCGCTGCGGGGACGGGCCGGCGGCTCCGCCATCTTCCCGTCGCGCATCGGGAATTCATGTGTGGCGCGTTTCGCTAGCTCTGCTGTAATAGCGAGCCGTGCTTTGGGATATCTACGCCGCCGGCTACGATCTGATCGCCAATCTGGCGCCCTATCAGGACATGCTGGACGAGATCGTAGCGGCCTTGGATGTGCGGCCGGGCATGCGGATCCTGGATGCGGGCTGCGGGACGGGCGCGTTGACCGTCCGGCTGGTCGAACGCCACCCCGATGTCGAAGTGGTCGCGGTGGACGCGTCCTCGGCCATGCTCAAGCGGGCGCGACGTCGGGTCCCGTCGGGCGCCACCTTTCATCTGGCCGACATCGACGACCACCTGGCCGCCCACGCCGGGGAGTTCGATCGCGTCGTCAGCGTGAATCTGCTGTGGGCCCTCCACCATCCCGCGACCACCATCGCCCGGATGACCGAGCGGTTGCGCCCGGGCGGCTTGATGGTGCACACCACCCCGCGCTGGCGCTTCCGCTTCGATCGCATCGTGGCTCGCCACCTGCGGCGCGCGCGCGGCCTCGCCCTGCTGCGCGCCCTGGCCGCCCTGCCCTTGCTGGCCTTGACGGGAATCCTGAACCTGGTTCTGGTGCTACAGGTCCTGGCCCGGCATCAGACCTGGCGTGATCGCAGCCGCTGGCAAGCCCAAGGCCTGGCACGACTGTTCTCGCGCCCCGACTTGACGTCCTTTTCCCTGCGTCCCACCTACGCGGAGCAGGGCTTTCTCGTAACCTGCACGAAAACCCCAGAACGGACATAACCCCCATGGATTTCCACGAGCTGATTCGCATCCGCCGCAGCATTCGCTCCTACCGCCCGGACGAGCTGGCCGACGACGTCCTGCAACGCGTGTTGATGGCCGCGCGCGTGGCCCCGACCGCGTGCAACCTGCAACCCTTTCAGCTGGTGGTCATCACCGACGCCGAAGTCCGCGCCCAGATGAAGGAAGCCTACGGCAAGGATTGGTTCTGCCAGGCGCCGGTAATCGTCGCGGTCTGCGTCCTGCCCGACCAGGCCTGGAAGCGCCGCGACGGCTTCAATTCGGCCGACGTGGATGCCGCCATCGTGATGGATCACATCGTCCTGGCGGCCACCGAGGAGGGCCTGGGCACCTGCTGGATCTGTTCCTTTGACGAGGCCAAGGCCAAGCAGATCCTGGGCGTGCCCGACCAGGCGCGCATCGTGGCGATGACCCCGTTGGGTGTACCCGCCGCCGAACCCAGCCCCTTCGTACGCAAGCCCCTGCGCGACCTGGTCCGCCGGAACCGCTGGTGACCAGGGCCCCCCTCCATCCGCGGCATGCATCTTCTGTCGAAAACCGGGGTTCGACCCCGTAAGCTAGGCTTTCAACATCGTACCGAGGTACCGAGATGCAGATTGGCAACGAGACCGTGGTCACCATTCATTACACGCTCACCGACGACAAAGGGACGATCCTGGACTCCTCCGTGGGCGAGGAGCCGTTGAGCTACGTCCACGGTCAGGGCCGCATGGTCCCTGGTTTGGAGAAGGCGCTGCAAGGCAAGTCGGCCGGCGATTCCTTCAAGGTCTCGGTAGCCCCGGCGGACGGGTACGGCGAGCGCGACGAGGATCTGGTGCAGAAGGTGCCGCGCAAGGAGTTCCCGGTCGATGACGTCGAGGTGGGCATGCACTTCCAGACCCGCAGCGCCCACGGCACCCAAATCGTGACCGTGATGGCCACCGACACCGAGAGCATCACCATCGACGGCAATCACCCCCTGGCCGGCGCCACCCTGAACTTCGACGTGCAGGTGGTCGACGTACGCGCCGCCACCCCCGAGGATCTTCAGCCGAGCTGCGGACACTGCTCCTCCTGCAGCGGCCACCATCACTAGAGCACCGTAGTACCCCGTCTCAGTGATTCTGACGGGTTGGGGCTTGTCCCGAGCCGCCATGACTGCGTTGCTCCTCGGTTGCAGACGTCGAGTCTGCGCCCTCGTCCTCGCGCGCCTCGCCGGGCGCGCCGGGGCAAGTGCATCCATCCATCCCGAGCACGCGGGGTCCCCCCTTATCGGCCAAGGTCTTGTGATACCTCACCCCGGGGCGCCTACCCGGCGACCTTGGTGGATGGCGCCGTCTTGCGGGCACTGAGGACGTACAGCACCAGTCCCGCGCTGACCGTGCCCAGGCCGATCAGGGACTCTTGGGGCTGCTTCCAAAGCAGAAACCCGAGCATCCAGGCGGTGATGAGCAGAAACAGGGCCGGGGTCACGGGGTAGCCCCAGGCCTGGAAACCGCCGGTGATCGGACGCCTGCGCCGAAGGATGTACACGCCCATCACGGCCATGAACGTGCACAACGACAGGGTGAAGCCCAGGTAGGTGATGACCGCCTCGAAAGTCGCGGTCAGGATGAGCAGCACCACGATGCCGAACTGCAATCCCACGGCGCGCATGGGGACGCCGTGCCGGTTCAGCCGGGCAAAAGACGCGAAGATGCGGAACTCGCCGGACAGGGCCCACAGCACGCGCGGACCGGCCCAGGTCATGGAACTGATGGCCGACACCAATCCGATGGAGATGAGCAGGGCCATGATGCTGCCGCCCAGGTTGCCGAAGATGTGGGTGCCCGCCAGGTAGCCGACCTCCAGTTGCCCCGCCAGCTCGGACATGGGGGTCGAGAGCAGGAACACGTAGTTGATGAGCACGTAGAGCACGGTGACCAGACCGGTGCCGAGCAACAGCGAACGCGGGATGATGCGCGCCGGATCCTTGACCTCGCTGGCCAAATAGACCGAGGCGTTCCACCCGCTGTAGGAATAGGTCACGTAGACCAACGAGGTGGCGAAGGCCGGGGAAAAGCACTCGGCCCAGTCCGCGGCGCCAGGCAGGAGCGACAGCGAGCGCCCCGACACCAGCACCAGGCCGCACACGATCAGCCCGACGATCAGCAGCAGCTTGAAACCGGTGGCCGCGCCCTGCAGACGGGTGCGCGCCTTGACGCTGCCCAGATGGATGACGGTGACGATCGCGGCGACCAGCAAGGCCGCCAGCGTGGGCGGCAGCGCGGGAAAGACCTTCGACAGGTAGCGCCCCAAGGCCATGCTGGCCACCGCCACCGGCGCGGCGAAGCCCACGGTGGCAGAGATGCACCCGGCGACGAACCCGGCGGCCGGGTGATACAGGTTGGAGAGGAAACGATACTCGCCGCCCGAGTGAGGCATGGCCGCAGCCAGCTCGCCGTAGCACAGCGCCCCACACAGGGCGTACACGCCACCCAGCAGCCAGAGCATGAGCAGGGCGAAGACCGATTTCGTGCCCAGCACCTGAAAGCCCAGGCTGGTGAACACGCCCGTGCCGATCATGTTGGCCACCACGATGTAGGTGGCCGTGCCGAGCCCGATCTGCCGTCCCGGGGTCACTGGGGTGGACGGATCATTCGCTGAGGCCGGCTTCGCCATGGGCGGCCATCATATAAAGGCGCCCTGGATGGTCAAAGCCGTGATGCTCGACTTCGAAGACGCTTGAGTTCGTATACAATCGCCCGGCCATGGATTTGAATGGTCCAAAGTGGAGGCTCGTGCTCGCCGCCCTTCTGGGCGGGCTGACCCTCGTCAGCGTGGTCTTGGCCGTCATTTGCAGCTCGCTCATGGGACGGCTGGACGCCACGTCCTGTGCCCCCACGAAGTTCGAGGGCGGGCCCTACTTTGCGGAGTACTACGAGGATTATGTGCTGGCCCAGGTGTTTGCCGAAACCCGACAAGGAACCTACATCGACGTGGGGGCAAACCATCCCATCCACAGAAACGTGAGCGCCTATTTCTACGGGCGAGGTTGGCGAGGAATCACCATCGAGCCGAACCCCGATTTCATCCCACTTTACAAGCGTCTGCGCCCCGAGGACCGCCACCTGCCCATCGGCGTGGGCGACGTGACCGCCAAACTGACCTTCCACCGCTTCGCACTGCCTGACGGAACCGATGCCTCCCTGGTCAACACATTCGACGACGCCGAGGCCGCCAAGCTGGCGAAACTGGGTGTCGTCGTCGAGGATTCCGACGTCGAGGTTCTTACCCTCGACAGCGTGTTGAAGCAGCACCCGCTGCCAGAGATCTCCTTCCTCAGCATCGACGTCGAGGGTTTCGAGAAGCAAGTCCTCTCGGGTATCGATCTGAAAGTGCACCGACCGATCGTGATCATGGTCGAGGCCAAGCTCCCGAATACCGATATCCCTTCCTACTCGCATTGGGAGAAGCTCATCCTCGGTTCGGACTATGTGTTCGCCATGTCCGATGGGCTGAACCAGTACTACCTGCGACGAGATCACTCGGCTTTGCTTGCGCGCTTCGTTCACGCGGACATGTGCGTGAAGATGAGCAAGCTACCCCGCAACGTCAGGCTGAACGGTTGGACGCCACGCTGAGGGCCCGCCACGACCATTGGCCAAATCGTCGCCCATGACATCGATCGAGCTGCGGCCACTGCGCCTCCTGCAGCGACCACCATCACGAACCGTTACATCTTGGCCGGTTCGCCCTCGTCTTCGCGTGCCTCGGCGGGCGCGCCAGTGCGCTTCTTGCCGCCTCGCTCGGGCTTCTTCTCGGCCTCCAGGGCAAACGAGGCGCGCAAGTCGGCATCCAGGGCGATGGTCTGCGGCAAGGGCACATAGCCGTCCAGCACCAGCCGCACCTTGAGGGGCTGCGAGGAATGAGGCAGCTCCATGGCCTGCGGGGTGGTGCCCAGGACTACGCCATCGCTTTCGCGCACGATGCGCGCCCCCGCCGGTGAGGTCGCGATGTGAATGCGGACGCGCTTGGCGGCGGGCGCCGCGGCGGCAGGCACGGCGGGCGCGGCCGGAACCGGCTCAGGGGCCGCCTTGGGCGTCTCTTGCGAGACCGGCTTGACCTGAGTGACCGCTGGCGTGGGCGACGACGGCGCGGGCGGACTGGACCGGCCGGCAAGCCCGATCAGGACCAGCCCGATCACGGCCGCCGCGCCCCCGCCCGCCGGGATCAACCAGAAGCGCGAGCGCGCCGGATGCATGCTGCCGGATTGACCGTTGCCGGTCTGGGGTGTGGGGGGCACCGTGGGAGGCACCGTGGGGGGCACCGGCAGGGTCTTGCCCGTGGGCGTCGGTATGGTCGTCACCACCGGCGCACTGATGGTGGCCTGCAAGGCCTGGGCGCTGTTGAGCACCGAGTTCGATAGGGCGAAGGGCGCCGGGGTCATGCCCACCGCCGCGGCCAAGCACGCCTGCACCTCGGCCATGGACTGGAAGCGGTCCTCGGGCTTCTTGGCCAGCATCTTCAAGACCGCCTCGTCGACCCCCGGCGGCACCGTCGGCTCGAGCTGGCGCGGCGGCACGGGCGCCTGATTGAGGTGCATGTTGAGCAACGCCCCGAACCCTTCCGAAACGAAAGGCGGCCGCCCGACCAGCATCTCGTACAGGATGGCGCCCAGCGAGTAGATGTCGCTGCGCCAGTCCACCTCTTTGGTCCCCAGACACTGCTCGGGCGACATGTAAACGGGCGTGCCCATGAGCGCGCCGGTTCGCGTCTTCACCTGTTGCGGGTTGACGTTGGTCTGCAGCTTGGCGATCCCGAAATCCAGGATCTTGATGTGCTCCAACCCGGGATTGGTTGGATCCGGCACCACGAAGAGGTTGTCGGGTTTCAAATCGCGATGGACGATCCCTTTGACGTGGGCGGCGCCCAGCGCCGAAGCCGTCTGGTTGATGAGGGTGACCGCCTCCTGGCCGGTCAGCCGCCCGCGGCGACGGATGCGCGCGGTGAGGGACTCGCCTTGCAGCAACTCCATGACCAGATACGAGATGCCGTTCTCGGTCACGCCCGAGTCGAGGATCTCGATGATGTTGGGGTGGCGGATGGAGTTGGCGGCGCGGGCCTCGTTCACGAAGCGAGCGAGCGCGTTCGCATCGTGCCCCAACTCGCTCCGCAGGACCTTGATGGCGACCTGACGGCCGATGCCGGGGTGTTCGGCCAGGTACACCTCACCCATTCCGCCCTCACCGATGAGGGAGACGGCCTGGTAGTTCCCAAAGCGTTGGCCAATCACGGGGCACAGCTTAACGCTTTTTGCCGGTTCGCGCAGGGGCGAAACTGACGCGGGTTGACCGTCCCGATTGGCTCGGGCAGTATTGCGCAGCGTCCAGGGGGGGAGAGAGATCATGAAGCGGATGCTCGAGGCCAAATTCCTGATGTTCGCGGCGGTCATCACCTTGGTGGCCGGCGGGATCGCATGCGCCTCCAGCAAGGCCAGCCAAACTGCCTCGGCCGGCAAGAAAGGCGCGGCGAGCGCCGCCCTGCACACCGGTCGGCACGGCAAGGACGGGCAGGTCAGCCTGCTCGCACGCGCCCTGCTTCCCTCGTCGGCAAAGGCCCACTCCGGCTTTGCCTACTACGGCTATCTGGTCTTCCTCGACACCTCTCCCTCCAGCGCCTTCGCGCGGCGCACGGCCAGCAAGTTCGCCCTGGGGATGCTCGACCGGATGAACGCGGCCAAGAACATCACGGGTATCCAACGCGAGAACATGGCCGTGCTCTACGTTCCCGTGAACGACGGCGCCGCCGCGGAGACCTTGATCAAGGAACAAGACGCACAGGCGCTGGTGGCCGCCTACGACTACACACGCGCACGTGCCATCTCGACCCAGCTCAAAAGCGCGGGCAAGACCGTCCCAGGGGTGGCCGTGGTCGGCAGCACGCGCCCGTTGACCGCAGGAGAGTCCCCGGACTCCATCGATGTGCTCGACCTGACCGATCCGGGAACCGTGGCCGAGCGCATGGAAAAATTCCGCGACGCACTCGAGACGCGCGAGCGTCCGGCGAGCGAGGACGCCGTGCTGACGCGCTTGCGCGCCTACTTCGCGTGGGCGGAGACGGCGGGGAGCGACGGTCCCACGCAACTCTCGTTCTAGCGGCCGCGAAGAAATCACGATACACGCGGTAGGGCTCGGTGGACTCCAGCGTCACGCGTGCCAGGTTGGTTCTACACCGCTTACGCCCTAGGCTTTGCCGCGAAATTCGCTACACTTGGCCCCGCGCGGCCGTTGGCTGCGCCGAAACCACTTTGCGAGAGGCAGATACCATGGCGACCAAGACCCTTGCAGACATCAATGTCAGCGGCAAAACCGTGCTCATGCGCGTGGATTTCAACGTCCCCCTGAAGGGCGGACAGATCACCGACGATCGGCGCATTCGCGCCGCGCTCCCCAGCATCAAGCAGGTGCTGGACCAGGGCGGAAGACTGGTTCTGATGAGCCACCTGGGCCGTCCCGACGGCGCCTACGATCCCGAGGGCAGCCTCAAGCCCTGCGCCGTGCGCCTGGGCGAGCTTCTGGGCAAGCCGGTGAAGCTGGGCCCCAACGAGGTCATCGGCCCCGCGGCCGAGGCGCTGGTGGCTTCGCTCAAGCCGGGTGAGACCGCCCTGCTGGAGAACGTGCGCTTCCACGCGGGCGAGACCATGCCCGACAAGGCCAAGAAGAACCCCGACAAGAAACTGACCGAGGCGCAACAGAAGACCCACGACGAGTTCGTGGCCGGCTTGGGCAAGTTGGGCGACGTCTACGTCAACGACGCCTTCGGCACCTGCCACCGCAAGCACGGCAGCATGTACGGCGCGGCCAAGGCCATCCAAAAGAAGAGCGGCCCGGCCGTGGCTGGCTACCTGGTTGAGAAGGAGATCCGCTACCTGCACGAGGCGGTGTCCAGTCCCAAGCGTCCCTTCGTGGCCATCCTGGGCGGCGCCAAGGTCAGCGACAAGATCAAGCTGATCTCGAACCTGCTGAGCAAGGTCGACCACATCCTCATCGGCGGCGCCATGGCGTACACCCTGCTCAAGGCCAAGGGCGTGGCCGTGGGCAAGAGCCGCGTGGAAGAGGATCAGGTCGAGGAGATGAAGAAGCTGCTGGGCCAGGCCGGCGGCAAGATCGTGTTGCCTTGCGACCACAGCGGGGCCGGCGCGTTCGACTTCAAGGCCATGACCGGTGACAAGCCCACCGTGGTCCCGGGCGAGGCAATCCCCGACGGCCTGATGGGCATGGACATCGGCCCCAAGACGGTGGCCGCGTTCAGCGACATCATCAACAAGGCCGGCACCATCGTGTGGAATGGCCCCATGGGCGTGTTCGAGGCGTCGGATTACGCGGCCGGCACCTTGGCGGTGGCCAAGGCCATCGCGGCGGCCACGGGCCGCGGCGCGGTGACCGTGATCGGCGGTGGCGACTCTGCGGCGGCCGTCGAGAAGATGGGTCTGGCCGACAAGATGACCCACGTGTCGACCGGCGGCGGCGCCAGCCTGCAGTACCTGGAGGGGAAGGCCATGCCGCCCATCGAGGTGCTGGACCAGAAGTAGACCGACGTTCGGTTTGCGCAAGAAGGCTCGGACTCAGGTCCGGGCCTTCTCTTTTTTCACCGGATGGAGAGGGTCTCAGCGCGGGCACACTCCTGGGGTCCAGGCAGCAGTTTGACTAGCCGCCAACGCATGTGACCGATTCACGCCTCTGCAAAAATTCTCCCATTCCTCCGGGGCGTGCTCTACTTGGGCCATGCGCGCGCGTTGCCTGATACCGCTGGCCCTGCTCGCTCTTCTGGCCCTGACCCGCCCGGCCGCCGCAGCGACGGCCCTGGGGCTGGGGGCCGATTGGATCGAGGGCAATCACGGCGACTTCAACCTGACCCTCAGCGTCGACAAGTACCTGGCTTCCACCTTCTCGGTAGGGGGCCGCGCGGGGGCTGCCTTCTTCGAGCACGACAACAGGATTGGCGTTCCCCTCGACCTCAGACTCGGGCTTCACATCCAGCGGGTCTATTTCGAGGGCCTGGTGGGCCCCTGGATGCAGTTCGACTCAGACGATCTCTTGCATTTCCACGTGGCCTTCGGCTTTGGCCTGGAATCAAGGAGCCTGGCCGGCGGCCTGGAGGTGGGCCGCCTGGATCACGCGGCCATGATCGGACTGAGGCTGGCGTTCAGACTGTAGGCGACTGGGCATAGCCCCCGTTCCGTTTCCGCGGTCAGTCCCCTCCAACCTCCGTCTTCAGCTCACGTCGGGTCGCCCGCCTTTCGATCGCGAAATCGATGAGCCGCGAGATCAACTCTCGCTGCGAAACCCCGGTGGCCTCCCACATCTTGGGGTACATGCTGATGGCGGTGAAACCGGGGATGGTGTTGACCTCGTTCACGTAGAGCTCCCCGCTGTTCTTGTCCAGGAAGAAGTCGACGCGCGTCAGCCCCGACAGCTCCAGGCAGCGGAAGGTCTCGACCGCCAGGTGGCGCACGCGTGCGGTCAGCTCGGGCGAGAGGTCGGCCGGGATCTTGGCCTCGGCACCATCGGCGTCCACGTACTTGGCGTCATAGGAATAGAACCCGTCCTTGTGGTGCACGATGATCTCGGCAGGGACCGAGGCCTGTGGTTGATCGTTGCCCAGCACCGCGCACTCGACCTCGCGCGCGCTCACCGCCGCCTCGACCAGCACCTTGGTGTCGAAGCGCAGGGCTTCGCGCAGCGCCGACTCGAGAGCCTCGGCCGACTTCACCTTGCTGACCCCGACCGACGAACCCGCGTTGGCAGGCTTGACGAACACCGGGAAGCCGAGCTGCGCAGCCAGGGCCAAGGTGCCGGCGCGATCGCGGGCGAAATCCGAGGCGCGCACCAGCCGCCAGGGCACGACCGGGATCCCGGCCTGCGCCAGCAAGCGCTTGGTCACGTCCTTGTCCATGCCCACGGCCGAACCGAGCGGGCCCGGGCCGACGTAGGCGATGTCCGCCAGTTCCAGCAAGCCTTGCACGGTGCCGTCCTCACCGTAGGTACCGTGCAGCACCGGGAAGACCACGTCCTCGCTCCGCAGCAGCACGCGCGCGTCGCCCGGCTCCTGGCCCGAGGCCGGCACAGGCTCGCGACTCTCGGGAAAAACCGGCACCTGTAGCGGCTGCCCCAGCGCCTTCAACTTCAAGGTTCGAGGATCGCCGGTGGCCGCCAGCAGGGTCTGCTCCGCCTCGGGACGCCAGCGGCCCTGCTTGTCGATGCCGATCAGCATGGGCTCGAAACGCTCGCGGTCGAGCGCCAGGTACACATTGCGGGCCGAGAGCAGCGAAACCTCGTGCTCGGCGGAACGTCCGCCGAAGAGAATGATGACGCGTGTTTTCTTCACCCTCTCAACCTACTACCCCGGAACCGGTGAGGCCAAAAATCCCCCTCACCCGCACTTCATGCCGAGCTCACGGAACAGAAACGCCAGCTCGTCGGCATGTTGGTTGATCAACCTGGCGACGGGCTTTCCTGCGCCGTGTCCCGCATGGCTCTCGCTGCGCAACAAGATGGGATGGCGACCACGCTGGGCCGATTGCAGACGCGCGGCGAACTTGCGCGCGTGCAGAGGATCGACGCGTGCGTCTTCATCGGCCGTGAAGATCAAGGTCGCGGGGTAGGCCTGGCCGCTCTTCACCCGATGGTAGGGTGAGTAGGCGTACAGGAACTTGAACTGCTCGGGATCCTCCGCGCTGCCATATTCCGGCACCCAGAACTCGGCGACGCCGAAGCGGTGGTAGCGAACCATGTCGGTGATGGGCACGCCGCACAGGGCTGCGCGAAACAGATCAGGTCTTTGCGTGATGGTGGCGGCAACCAACAGCCCCCCATTGGATCGCCCCGCAATCGCCAACCGCGATCGCGAGGTGAGCCCCGTACGCAGCAGATACTCGGCCGCCGCTATGAAATCGTCGAACCCGTTCTGCTTGGATTCCAGCATGCCGGCCCGATGCCAGGATTCGCCAAACTCGCCGCCCCCGCGCAGGTTCGCCACCGCGTACACCCCCCCGTGCTCGATGAAGGGACCCACCCAGGCGGCATACTCGGGCGTGATGCTGACGTTGAACCCGCCGTAGCCGGACAGCAGGACGGGCCGCTTGCCACCAACGCCGTTCATGCGCCCTATCAAGAACATCGGGACCAGAGTTCCATCCTTCGAGGGATAGCGCACCTGCTTGACCGACATGCCCTTGCGGCTGATAGAGGACTCCAGCTTCTGCCACACCTCCGTCCGTCCCGTGCCCAGGTGGTGGCGCAGCACCGTGGTGGGCGTCAGGAACGAAGTGAAGGCGAAGATGCACTCGCGCGTTCGATGATGTCCGTGGATCCCGATCACCGAGCCCAGACCCGGCAGGCGCACGTCTCGCTCCAGTTTTCCTTTCGGCGAGAACACCCGCACCCGCGAACAGGCTTTCTTGAGAAAGACCGCCACCAGCTTGCCGCCGATGATCCGCACCAATTCCAGGGTTTCCTTGCCCTCGGGGATGATCTCTTTCCAGTCAGGACGGGTGGGCCGGTCCATGTCGACCTGAAAGAGCCGGAAGCGCGGCGCGCCCTCGTTGCTGACCACGAGTATCTTGTCGTTCAGCACATCGGATACACGAAAGAGGGCTGGGCTCCCCGTGATGAGCGGTACGACCTTCGAACTCGGCGCCGGGTCTCGATCAGGAACAGGTCCGAGCGCACCGAACCCTCGCCCACTTCGATCACCAAGCGCTCTCCGTTGGGCGAGAGGCGCAGAACCGGCCACCTGGAAGGGCCCAGCTCGAACACCAAGCGGTCGCGAGTCACCTCCGATCCCAGGCGATGGAAGAAGACATCGAAGCGCAAACCCGACCGAGATTCAGGCACCTGATGGCGGCTGTAGTAGAAGCCCTGCCCCGACGGCAGCCAGGCCAACGAGCAACCGCGCGTCCAAGGAATGACGTCACTTCGATCGCGCCCGCTGTCCACCTCCCGCACGTGCAGCGTGGATTTCTCGTCGCCGTCACGCGACACACCGAAAGCCACCAGACGGCCATCCGGCGACGGGTACCACCAATCGAGCGCATGGCTGCCCTCGGCCGAAAGCTGGTTCACGTCGACCAAAGTGTGATCCGCGCCCCACGGGCCCTGCCGCCAATAGAGCACCGTCTGATTCTGCTGCCCTGTCCGCCGAGTGTAGAAATAGCGTGTTCCCGGGCCGTGCCCCGTGATCTCGGGGGCCTCGAGGCTCCCTATGGAGAAGAGACA
>CAZHUY010000002.1:0-32911 GCA_964535465.1 uncultured Myxococcales bacterium | reverse complement strand
ACAGCGCAACCGCTCCAGCAAAGGCCGCCGGCAGGAGATGGCATCCAGGCTGCGGCGAAGCGTCTGGTTCTGTCGGGCGACCCACGCGCGCACCTCGGGCCTTCCGCCCCGCTCGAGCCAGCGAAAAGGGTCGCGCACCTCGATCCCATGAAGGAACTCGCGAGCTGCTCTTCGACCCCTGGCGGCCATCTCCGTTCTCCCTCTGCTGACGGATGCTCTGTCTCAGTCCATGTGCCGCCGGTACCAGTAGATCGTGCGCAGGAGACCTTCTTCCAGATCGACGAGCGGGTGATAGTTGAGAAGCTCCTTGGCCTTGTCGATGTTGGGGATGCGCAGCTCGACGTCGGCGTGCTTCCAGGGCACGTGCTCGATGTGCGACGAGCTGGAAGCCAGGCGGATGATCTCCTTGGCCAAGGCATGGATGGTCAGGGTCGAGCGTGGGTTGCCGATGTTGAAGGCGTGTCCCACCGCCTGCTCGCGATCCAAGGCCAGCAAGATCCCGTCGATGATGTCGTCCACGTAGCACCAGGCGCGGATCTGCGAGCCGTCGTTGTGAACCTGCACCGGCTCGCCCTTGAGAGCGCGCACGATGAAGTGATGGACGGCGCCCTCGCCCACCTGGCGCGGACCGTAGATGTTGAAGGGCCGGATGGACACCGCCGGGAGTTGGTACTGCTTCCAGTAGTTCATGGCCAGGTGCTCGGTCGCCAACTTGGCCACCGCGTAGGTCCAGCGCGCCTCGCCCACCGCGCCCAGGGTGGTGGCGTCCCACTCGGTGACGTTGAAGGCGTAGCGCCCGAAAACCTCGCTGGTAGAGAAATCGAGTACGCGCTTCACGCCGCCCTTTTCGGCCGCGGCCTCCAGCACGTTCATGGTTCCCATCAGCGACACGCGCATGGTCAACACCGGGTTGCGCAGCACCGTGTCCACACCGGCGATGGAGGCCAGGTGGATGACCGAATCGCAGCCCTCCATGGCCTTGCGAACCAGGGCCGCGTCAAGCACGTCGCCTTGGATCAAGGTCACCCGCGGGTGCTTATCCAAGCCGGCCGAGGACAAAGCGTTGCGTCGCAGGGTATCGAGGATGACGATGTCGTTGTCGGGCGCCAGGCGCTCCGTCAGGTGCGAGCCGATGAAACCCGCGCCTCCCGTAAGAAGAAGACGGCGACCAGACACTCGTGGTGTAGAACTGTTGTCACTCATGGGTGCTTCGGGCATCCATCATAGTCCGCATTTGCCGATACAGAAGAATCCAATGACAACAGATTCGAACAAGGCCACGCGACCGAGGCGAGCGGGGGTATTGCTCCCGCTCTTCTCCGTTCGTACCAAGAATGGATGGGGGTTGGGAGAAATCCCCGATCTCGAACCCTTGGCGGCCTGGGCTGCCCAGGCGCACTTGGCGGTGGTGCAATTGCTCCCCGTCAACGAGGTGCGCGGGGGAGAGACCAGCCCCTATTCCGCCAGCACCGCCTTCGCCATCGATCCCGTCTATCTCGGTCTCGATGCGTGCCAGGACTTCGTGGCCGCCGGCGGTCGCCAAGCCCTGAGCGCCGAAGATCGCCAGCTTCTCGACGAGCTGGTCGCCTCGCCGAGCGTCGAGTGGCCACGGGTCCGCCCGCTCAAGGAGCGAGCATCGCGCCTGGCCTTCGCCCATTTCGTCTCCACCGAGTGGAGCCGTTCGAGCAAGCGCGCCCAGGCGCTGAAGCGTTTCCGCGACGAGCACGCCTGGCTGACCGACCACGCCTTGTACTGCGTCCTGCACGATCGCCAGCACAAGGATTGGCAACAATGGCCGGCCAAGTTGCGCGACCGGGACACGGTGGCCCTGTCCCGCGCGGCCAACGAGAACCTCGACGAGGTGCTCTACCAGTGCTGGTTGCAGTGGCAATTGGACCTGCAATGGCACAAGGCACGCAAGCACGCGCGCGGCTTGGGCGTGGACTTCATGGGCGATCTGCCCTTCGTGGTCTCTTGGGATTCGTCGGATGTGTGGACCCACCGCCATCTCTTCCGTCTGGATATGCGCGTAGGCGCGCCTCCCGATCCGTTCTCGCCCACAGGCCAAGATTGGGGCCTACCGCTCTACGATTGGCGGGCCCTGGAGAAGAGCGACTTTCGCTGGATGCGCGATCGGGCGCGCCGCTCCGGCGACATGTACGGCCTGTTTCGCGTCGACCACGTCATCGGGATGTACCGCACCTATTTCCGGTCCAAGGACAACCGCAAGATGGGCTTTTCCCCCAGCGACGAAGAAGCGCAGATCCGACTGGGTGAGACTCTGCTGTCCATCATGAACAGCTTCGGCGAGGTCATCGCCGAGGACCTGGGCGTCGTCCCCGATTTTCTGCGACCCTCGCTGGCGCGCCTGAAGCTGCCCGGCTACCGGGTTCTGCGTTGGGAGAAGTTCGACACCTGGCGCGACGGCCAGCGAAACATCCGCCTGCACGAGCCGACCACTTGGCCCGAGATCTCGGTGGCCACCTCCGGCACACACGACACCGACACGCAGGCCGGTTGGTGGGACGCCATCTCCCCCGACGAGCGCCGCGCCTTCATCCGCATGCCGGCCATGCAGGGCATCGACCCTCACCACGGCTGGAGCGATCGCGTGCGCGACGGCCTGTTGCAGTCGCTCTACGCCGCCCGCTCCGAGCTGTGCTTGTTGCCTTTCCAGGATCTGCTGGGCAGCCGCGAGCGCGTGAACCTGCCGGGCACGGTGAACAACGGCAATTGGACGTACCGCATGGCCATGGATCTCGACCAGCTGCGCGCCGACCAGGCTACCAACGATCGTTTGGTCAAGCTGGCCATTGACAGCCAACGCCGGCTGGCGGTGACTCGATAATCCAGACGCCCCGCCAAGGGGGGCCGCGCCGCCGCTTGGTAGCCCCCAGGTGGAGGCTCCGTCTCCAAGACGGCGTCTGAGGAGCCCCCGGCCCTGGCCGTGAGACCTCCATGTCAGTTGGCGTCCCTGCACTCGATCTGGCAAATTCGTGCCATGCGTCCTGGCTTGCTGCTTGCGTACATGTCTTTCTTGGCCCTCGGTTGCGGGGACGACGACTCGGGCCCCGGCCGCTACACCGGACCTGGTCAGCCGCTCAAGGTCATGACCCGCAATGTGTACCTGGGCGCGGACTTCAACACGGCCCTCAACGTATCCACGCCGGACCAGATCCCCGCGACCGTGGCGGCCATCTGGGACCAGGTGCAAGCCAGCGACTTCCCCGGTCGCGCCGCCCTGCTGGCCCAGGAGATCGCGGCCACTCTGCCCGACATCGTGGCCTTCCAGGAGCTGGAGTGGTTCCGCATGCAGAGCCCCAGCGATTTCCAGCCCGGCGCCGCGCCCAACGCCACCATCAGCGCGCCCAACGGCGACATGCTCACCATCATGAAGGATGCCCTGATCGCCGCGGGGCTGGATTACGGCGATCCCGTGCTGGTGGCCGAGCATAGCGACACCGAGCTGCCGGGGGTGGATGCTCAGGGCGCCAGCTTCGACCTGCGCATGACCGATAGGAATGCGGTGTTCGTGCGCGCTGGCATTCTGGCCCTCAACCAGCGCAAAGAAGACTTTGCGCACCTGTTCACCGTGCCCGTGGGTGGATTGAGCAGCGGCATCTCCATCAGCCTGACCCGCGGATTCTCCGCGGTGGATCTCACCCTCCAGGGTGTGACGTTCACCTTCGTGAACACCCACCTCGAGGTGGGTGGCATGCTGTCGGCCCTGCAACAAGAACAAGCCACAGAGCTGGTCGAACGACTGGCTCCCCTCGAAGGCCAGGTCGTGCTGGCAGGCGACTTCAACAGTGCCGCCGATGGGTCCACCACCGACAGCTACAAGACCCTGACCAGGGTGTTCGCCGACGCCTGGTCCGAGGTCAACCCGATGGATCCCGGCCTCACCTGTTGCACTGACCTGCGAGCCTCGACTCTCGCCCCCACCGAACGCATCGACCTCGTCCTCGGACGAGGAAAGGTCCGCGCCGAATCCGTGATCCGCACGGGCATCGAGGGCCAGCGCAGCGAAAGCGGACGGTTGGCCTCAGACCACCTGGGCGTGGTGGCGACGCTCACTGTCGGTCAGTAGCTTCACAAGGCCAGCCCCGCCAGGCTGGCCTCCTCGCCTCGACGGTCCAGCAGGCTTTCCTTGCGGCGCAAGCGAGCCGCATCCACCATCATGCGGCCCGCCCAGCGGTACACGTTGAACTCGGCCAGGAACACGCGCATGGCGTGCATACGCTCGCGTTGTTCATCGAGGGGCATGGACAAGCCCCGGGCCATGGCGGCGCTGGCCTCTTCCAGGTCATAGGGGTTGACCATCAGGGCCTCGGACAGCTCGCGCGAGGCCCCGGTGAATTGGCTGAGCAGCAGCACCCCGCGCTCGTCCTCGCGTGCCGCCACGAATTCCTTGGCCACCAGATTCATGCCATCGTGCAGGCTGCTCACGTAGCACAGGTCCG
This sequence comes from uncultured Myxococcales bacterium, assembly GCA_964535465.1. GTDB lineage: Bacteria > Myxococcota_A > Polyangia > Fen-1088 > Fen-1088 > Fen-1137. The sequence continues at coordinate 28,448 of CAZHUY010000002.1, read as the reverse complement.
CGGCCCGGTAGTAGCGAAAGACCTCGGGCGGCTCGTGGTGGGCGCGCAACAGAATGATGGGCTGGTACGCGCCCTCGCCAAAGCGCTGGTTGATGCGCGCGGCGGTGCGCTCCACCGTCTCGTCGAGTTGCTTGTAGCGCTCGATCAGGGTGCGGCTGGGTGCCGCCAACTGCACGAAGGTGAAACGTCCGGCGTAGGCGGGGAAACGCTCCAGCAGCCGCTCCACCGCGAGCAGGCGCTCCTCGATGCCCTTGGTGTAGTCCAGACGGTCCACGCCCACCCCGAGCAGGGCGTCCTCGCGCAAACCCAGGGCCTTGCGCACGCTGCTCCGGCACTCGTCCACCGAGGGCGCGCCGGCCATCCACTGGCTGGGCCACTCGATGGAAATGGGATAGGGACGCACCATGGTGGCGCGGCCGTGTTGCACCACTGCGTTCTGCTCGCGATCGATGCGCGCCTCGAGATAGCGGTCCACCGAGTCGAGGAAGTTGTTGCAGTGCTGTCGCGTGTGGAAACCCAGGATGCTGCTACCGAGCATTCCCTGCAGGATCTCCGAACGCCAGGGACAGATGCCGAAGTGCTCGCTGTTGGGCCAGGGGATGTGCCAAAAGGTGATGATGGTGGCGCGTGGGCGTCGCTCGCGCACCAGGCGCGGTACCAAGGCGAAGTGATAGTCCTGCACCAGCACCACCGGATCCTCGCCCTCGGCCTCGTCGCACACGGCTTCGGCGAAGCGTCGGTTCACCTCCTCGTAGGCAGCCCAATCGCTGCCGCGAAAGATGGGACGGGCATGGGCCAGGTGGCACAGGGGCCACAGCCCCTCGTTGGCCAGGCCGTAGTAGTAGCCGCGCTCCTCGTCTTCGGACAGCCACACCCGGCGCAACAGATAGGATTCCTCTCCCGGCGGCACCTTGACCCGATGCTTGGCATCCACCACTTGGCGATCCGCGGAGCCGCTCCCGTGCGCGATCCACACGCCCGAGCACGCACGCAGCACCGGCTCGACCGCGGTCACCAATCCGCTGGCCGGATGGCGGACCGTCACGGCGCCGTCGGCCCCGCGCTCGTGGATGTACGGCTCGCGGTTGGCCAACACCAGGACCTTTTCGCCAGGGAAGTGATGGATCAGAACCTGCTTCAGACGTTGCGGGTTCCACGCGCCCGATGGCCCATCGATCTCGCGTTCCGCGGCGATGCGCGCCACCAGCTCGCGGATGTCGGCGACGATGGGCAGGAACTCCTTGCGGTGTGATTCGCCCAGGACAAAGCGGCGCAGCTCCTTGCGAAAACCTCGCCACGAAAGACGCGCGGCGGCCACCGTGACCAATGAAGCGGCCAAGGCCAACGCCGCGAAGACGATGAGCAGAACGTGGCGCAGACGAGCCTCGCGCCGATCGCTGAACGAGAGATCCTGCGCCACCATCAGCAGGCCCAGGGGAGCCTCGTCGCGCATCATGGGCACCACGGTGAGATAGAAGCGGCCGCCCGCCGATGTCCAGTCCGTGCCCCACAGACCGGTCGCACTCTCCTCATCGGCGGCCATGCGCTGTCGAATCTCGGCGCAGGTCAGCTCGCGCGGAAAGGCGGACGAGCGCGCCACAAGACGATTGTTCTGGTCGCACGCCCCTGCCGCGGTCATGCGCCCCTCGCGCAACACGGTGGTCAGGGTCGCCGACAGCGCCTCGGGGTTGCCCGCCATCCAAGACGCCGTGAGCTGTGGTCGCGCATCCTTCATCAGGGCCGCCACCCTCTGGTTCATGTCGTCCTGCGACCATCGATGCGTCGCCTTCTGAATGGCCGTGGAGGCCAGGTAGGCCAGCAAGGCGATCCCTGCGAGGAACACGATCAAGAAGCGAGCGACTCGACCCATAATCACCTCGATTGCATGATTCCCTGACGATTCGGGTGAAGCCACGGAGCGGGACACGGAAGTGAGAAGAAGACATGCTCAGAAATCCGAACCTTCTGAACCCCACCTCCCACCCGCTCTGTGTCCTCTATGATCTCTGTGGTGAAGACTCCGTATCCTAGGCTAGGACTTGGTCCGCCCGCGTCGCGGGAAGAACGCCCCCCAGAGTAACCGCTGGCTGGGCTCGCTTCAACGTCCAACTGCTAATTCGACCAGCGGACCGAGAGCGAGAACGTCACGTCGATCGACCACTCGACCTTCGGCACGGTGCCACCTGCGGTGACGATGATGTAGAGATTGGTGTTCGCCCACAGCGGCATCAGATCGACGGGCGGACTCACCGGGAATTCCAGGGTCGGCCCGCCGCCCTCGTACAGCAGCGGGCAATCCTGGGTGCCCGGTCCGCACTCCAGAATGGTGACCACCGGTCTGGTGCTGCTGGTGCCTCGGCTGGCATCCCAGTTCGCGGCGCTGACCTTCAGATGATCCAGGAAGGAAAAGTCGCTTATGCCACTCTTCGCCTGCACCAACACACGCGTGATCTCCATGCGCTGCATGCGATCCAGGGCCGATGAGTCGTGGTTGGCAGCAGCCCCGAGCTTGCTGGTCACCACCTTGAACGACGATGTCACCGACTGGCTGCCCGGCGCGGTGGTCACCACACTGGGGAAAGTCAGGTTCTTCTCGGTGATGTTGATCTCCGGAGCATCGACGATCAACGAGGGCTTGCACGCCAAGCCCCCCACGACGAGCATCGTCAACCCCGTGAGCATCAGGCGCGTCGGTCGCATCAAAGGCCTCCGAAGTGGAACACCAGCCCTGTCTTGCCGGACAGAGTGATGACCTGAATGTTGGCATCCTGCCCCAAGACCACATCCGGCGTCGTGGCGGTCACGACGTTGTTGACCCCGGTCAGAGGCACGGGTCTGGGCATACGCACGATGCCGTCGATGTAGCTGGCACCGATGTGCACAAACCAGGTCCAACGGCTCTTGCCGATCTCCAGCCCCAGGTGCGCGTTGTAGTAGCGGTAGCCCGTCTGCTGCGCATATTCCTTCATCCACCCCGGCACCTGGAAGAACGTGGTGATAACGCCGTTGACGTCGCCCACGCGACAATAGCCTGCCTCGATGTTGAGTGACGGCGCCACCCACCAGAACCAATAGGGTATGACGGTGAGCCCCCCGCGAAACCCCATGCTCGCAGAGTTGCTACCACCCGCCGCGTGCAGGCGGATTTGGGACAAGGGACGGATGACCAAGGCAAGGCTCAGGCCCTCGGGGAGGCCCGCGTCCAGGCCCACGCCGAAGTAGCTTCCCGCTGTTCGTTTGGTTGTGGGGTGAGATGTCTCAGTGACCGCCGCGGCGACGGTCTGCTCAGACTCCACTGCGGGTGTCGGGGGCCACGCAGGCGTGACAGGAGGCACTGCAACCTCCACAGTCGGCATCGGAGACAGAGTCGGAGGCGGAGACGGAGGTGGAGGTGGAGGTGGAGAAGGGGGGGCCCAGATCTTCTCTGCCGAAGCCGGAGGAGAGGGCGACCAAATCGTCGGCGCCGGAGCTCGGATTGGAGCCGGCGGAGATGGCGCCGGAACTGGAAGCGCTGAAGGAGGGCTGGGCGCAGGCGCGGGCTGAGACGGCGCAGGCCCAGGCAGCCAAATGACCGGTGGAGGAGATGGCGCAGGCACCGACGGCGCGGGCACCTTGGGAGGAGCAGGCGCAGGGGTCCAGGGCGCAGGTTGATGATCCGCAGGAGCGGGTTTGGGTCCTGACGGGGAAGGCACGGGCGGCACCGGAACGTGGGGGGCAGGAGACGGCGACTGCGCCGATGGAGGCAACCAAATCTGCGGGGGAGGAGCGATGGCGTCACCTGGTCCTGCCAGAACACGGCTCGACGACAGCGCGAAGAGCAAACCGGCCAGGACGGAGGCGGCCCGCAGGTTCCCCGGTTTGTTCATGGCGCCCAGCATACTCCGGGCCGACGGTGTTTGCATGGGGATTGGCCCAGCATCCGGTCACCCTCTTGAGTGCAGCGATTTCGCGTTCCTGATGCAGGCAAGGGCACTGTGGCGCGTGTCACATTGTCATTTGGTGGACGCCCCTTCTTGCGGACGCAAGCGGCCGCGAACCAGCGAGGCCAGCACGCCCAGGACACCGAAAGCGGCGAACAAGCGGAAGCTACTCTGCACGCTTCGCAAGAAATCGGCCTGGGTCTCCGGTCCCACGGCACGCGAGCCGAGGTGGAGCGCCAGGATCATCATGACCACACCCATGCTCAGGTTCTGGCCCAGCAGGCGCATGGTACCCAGGATTCCCGAGCCCACGCCCAGACGGCGTTTGTCGAGCGAGCCCATCACGGCGTTGGCATTCGGCGACGAGAAGAAAGCGAACCCGATCCCCAGCATGAGCAGATTGGCGACGATCAGCCCGGTAGGCGTTCCCGCGCGCAAGAACGACAAGAGAAAGACACCCAGGGTGGTCACGCACATACCCAGCGAGGCCAGCAAGCGCGGCTCGATGCGATCCGAGAGCCGTCCCGCCAAAGAAGAGAACGAGGCCATCATCGCGGGTTGGGCGATCAACACCAACCCGGACTGCTGCGGCGACATGCCCCTGGTGTTTTGCAGGTACAAGCTGAGGAGGAACGTGACGGCGAAGGTAGCGGCGTAGTGGATCAAGGCAGCCAGACTGGAGAAGGCAAACACCGGATTGGCGTGGAAGAGCGACACCTCCAAAACCGGGCTGCGGGTGCGCGTCTCCCACAAAACAAAGCCCACCAACCCCAGCACACCCAGCGCCATCAGGCCGAGACCGGCCTGGTGGTGCAGGCGCGAGCAGCCGAACATGAGCAGAACCAGCGCCGCGCCGTACAGCAACGCGCCCCACAGGTCGAAGGCTTCGCCGCGCGCCTCGGCCCATTCGCCACGCAGCCGGCGCAGGGTGACCGCCGACAGCACGGCTCCCAAGACGAAGTTCACCGCGAAGATGCCGCGCCACCCGATATGCTGGGTGAGAAAGCCTCCGGCAAAAGGCCCCACCGCGAGACCCAGGTACACCGCAGTCACACTGTTGCCCAGGACACGCCCGCGCTCACTGGGCGGAAAGACCGAGGTCAGCAGGGCCGTACCGGTGGAGAACAGCATGGCCCCCGCCAGGCCCTGCAGGACGCGCGAGATCAGCATGACCGCAGCATTGGGGGCCAAAGCCGAAACCAGGGAGAAAACGGCGAACAGGGTATTGCCCCACAGAAGGATGCGCCGGCGACCGTAGATATCGGCCAGGCGGCCGAAGGGAACGGTGAACACCGCGGCGCTGAGCAGGTACGCGCTGGCCACCCAGCCCAGGGTGGTCGCGCTCATGCGCAGGTCGCGTCCCATGCTCGGCAACCCCAGGTTCAGCGATGCCGCCATGAATGGGGTCACGAACGCACCCAGGTTGACCACGAAGGCGACCGCGCGGCGAACCGTAGCGTCGACCGGCGTCTGGCTTGGGGGAGCATCCATCGCGGGGAAAGCTATCCGACTTCCCGCCGGAGGCGACAATTATCGCGGCTACTCGATGGCGCCCAACACGGTTCGCCGGCTACCGGCTGCCTTGCCTTTCTGATGCGGGACATAGACTTGCCTGGGCCAATAGGCCTCGGGCACGAACGCCCCCAGGGCATCGCCGGGACGCGCGGCTTGGCCATCGGCACGCACACGCAGATCCAGGCCATCGACGTCGAGGAACGGACTGTCCCGGCCTTCGACTATGCGCTCCAACCCTTGGATGGGCCCGTCCTCCCTGGCCGGGTGAACGCGCTTGCCAAACCCCTGACTCACCCAGTTGATCCCCAGGCGCAATCCTCCGGCTCCTTCGGCCAGGAACAGGTGGGTGCTGCCCTCACGAAATACGATGTTGTTACGCACGTCGGCCTGCTCGTCCCGGGTCTCCAGACGGAAGACCGCGGTGTTCCAGCGGGTCTTCTGGTCACCTCGGATCACGACGGTGTTGTTGAAAAAGAACAGCATCCCCTTTCGGTACAGGGCGGTGTTGCCGCTGTCGCCCCCGTAGTGCACCACCTTCACGCCATCCACGGCACCGTTGAGCAGGACATTGCCGTAGACGTAGGTTCGGCGAAACCGCGGATCGGCCGTGGTGATCTTCGCGCTCTCCTCCGGCTCGACCAGATCCAGAAGATGGGCGCCGCCCTCGATCCAGTTGTACCGAATGACGGTACCAGCCGAGCGATCCTTGAGGGCGTTGCCCCCTGCCCTGGCCCGCAAAACGCCGAAACGATTGAACTGGTACACCATGCCGAGGGCCTCGGTGTAGGCGTTGTGTTCGTAGAAGGAGTCGGCAATACCGTTCCCATAAATGTGGTTCGCTTCAACCAGGATCTCGCGCGACACCGTCTCCTCGGAATCGCCTGAAGCCACGAACAGGCCGTGGGCCGAATCGGTCAGTACACACCGGCGCACCACGATGTGCTCGCCGCGCTCGATGAACAAGGCCGCCGCACTCTTGGAGTAACGGCGAGTCTTGCCGTCCTGGTCGGTGAATGAGTAATCGGGCAGCGCGCCCTGCAGCTTCAGCCCCCGCAGTTCCACGTGCCGCGGTTTGCTGCCCCACTTGTCGCCCACACGCAGGCTCAGGATCACGACACCACGCTCCTGCGTCGGCGCATAAGCGAAACCCAGGGGCCGGACATTGCGGGCGTTCTGCCCCGTGATGGTGGGCGGTTGGCCCGCGGGACCGGGGACGCCACAGATGCGCACCGGCTTGCCCGCGCGCCCTTGGGCGGAAATCAGGATCTGTTCACGGTAGGGTTCCGGCTGCCAATGGACCAGCACGCGATCGCCCGGTCCCAGCGCGGCCCAAGGGATGTCTGCCAAGCGGCGCATTCCTCGTCGAGGTCCCACCTCGTATGTCTCACCACCGCCCGCGGGACAATCACCCTGCGCCGAGGCGGCCACGCTTTCGCCCTGAGTGGCGCAGCCCATGCCGATCGCCAGGATTCCCCCCATCCAGCCCCTCGCCCGCTTCCTCCACACCATGGGCATAGGTTGAATGATGCCCCCCCCGCACGCAAGCAGCTGTTCCCTCTGGGGTGTTCGGCGAGGGGGTAGGGTGAGGGAAACAACGTACCCTCACCCCTGCCCCTCGCTGGACCCACCTGAGGCTATCGAGCGGCTTCGAAGGCGCCCAAGTCGGGTGCCGCGCCCCTTGTCACACGGCGGACTCCCGATGCTTCGCGCGCGTATTCGTACTCGCACGGGTACTGGCTGGTCGCGGCAGAGGCCGCTCCTTTGTCAATGGCCGGGCTTGCTTCCGTGGGCCGCAGACTGACTGGGTCCAGTCCGGGATCCGTGCCGGTGATGATACCGGTTCCCTGGCTCACGATGGCACGACTGCTCGGCAGAGCGGGTTTGTAGCCCGTCGAGATCCAGTTGGCGCCGATGACCGCTTGCCCGGCCAGACCCATCAGATGGAAGTTGGTCGTGCCCTTGCTCCAGATGATGTTGTCGTGCATGTCGACCTGCTCATCCATGGTGTCCGCGTTGACCAGCGTGGTGTTCCATATCTCCGACTGACTGGCCGACGCGATCACGGTGTTGTTGTAGAGGTAGAGCGTGCCCTTGCGGAAGTTCTGCTCGAAGCCCGTGGTGTCGCCCCCGTAGTGAATCAGGGCGGCCGCGTCCTGTGGGCCGGACAGCAACACGTTCCCGTACACGAAGGTCTGGCGATAGCGCGGGTCGGCCTTGGCGAAGTTGACGTGCTCCTGCGCGTCCACCAAATCCAGCAACCTCACCGTGCCCTCGATGGTGTTGTAGCGAACCACGGTGCCGGCCGAGCGGTCCTTGATGTTGGCCCCTTGCGCTCCGTCGCGTAGACGGCCGAACTTGTTGAACTGGATGGTGATCCCAAGAGTCTGCGCGTACACGTTGTGCTCCAACCAGCTCCCCACCACGCCGTTGCCGAACAGCTGACAGCCCTCCAGCACCACGTCGCGCACCAGCGTCTGCTCATCCTCATCCTTGGACAGGGTGAACAGCCCCATGCCCGAATCCGACAGCTCGCAGTTCCTCACGGTGATGTGATCCCCGCCCAGAATGGCGACGGCTGAGGCGCCGTTCATGTACTTGCGAACCGAGCCGTTGGTGGCCGTATACGAGTAGTCCCGATAGGCGCTGCGCAGAGCCAGACCTTCGATGATGATGTAGCCGGGACGCGAGAAGTACGAATCGTTGACGTCACGACTGATCAGCACCAAGGCCTCGTCCTGAATGGGCGCGTAGTCCACGAAGCGCAGGTTGGGGCCGGACGTCGCGTTCTGGCCGCTCAGCACCGGCCGTTCGCCCGCGGGCCCCGGCACTCCGCACAGCCGGATGGGTTGCTCCGCGCTTCCACGGTTCGAGATCAAGATCTTCTCCCGGTAGGGTTCGGCCCGCCAGAAGATGCGCACCGTATCGCCGGGCCCCAAGTCGTACCATGGAACGTCGCCGACCTTGGCATAGGCACGACCAGGACCGACATCGAAGGTCCTAGCGCTTCCGGGAACGCAGTCATTCGTGGTCAAGGGCGACGCCGCGTCGAGGTCCACCGCAGCCGTGTCGCTCTTGACCGGGGTGGCGTCCTTGCTGATCGGCCGGGTATCCACGGGGACAGGCGCCGTATCGGGGTTGCTGACCACCGGAACAGACCCCGTATCGGGATTGCTGACCACCGGAACAGACCCCGTATCGGGATTGCTGATCACCGGGCCGGACGCCGTATCGGGATTGCTGACCACCGGAACAGACCCTGTATCGGGATTGCTGAGGACTGGAGTGGCACCGCCATCGCGTGTGTATGCGGGCGGCGATTCGTCGAGGTCACCTCCGGCACCGTCTCCACCAGATTGGCCTGTCCAATCAGAAAGGTTCTGTCCTTCCGGACATCCTGCAAGGCCGAGCACAGTAAGGACAGAAAGGAGCGTTCGGGAAACACACTTCATCGAGCACCTCCGAGCGGCCGCAACATGCGGCGTCCCCATTGTCAGTGTTCGAATCCGAATTGCAGCCATTTTTCCGCAGCAAATGCGCGATTTCTTCGCGCAAGGACTGCACTGCCAGCGCAATTGACGCCACTGCCTGCGCGAATTGCCTCTTTCAGTGCTTCAATGGCGCGGTTTCGCGCGCTTGCTGCGGAATGGCCGGCGCCCGTGACATCCTTGCCGTGCCCAGTCGGGCTAATCCACTGTTCCAGCCTAGTCCAGTGGTGTCAGGGCTGTCCCGTCGCCTCAATGGCTTGCTCGCAGATCTCCAGGTAGCGACGAGCCGTGCCCTCAATGGTAAAACCGGCCACGGCACGTGCGATCTCATCCCGATTCCATTCGCGCTGCAAAGCCTGCTTCAGCGCCAACGCCAGCTCGTCGGGGCTGGCCGGCGGCACCAGAAGCCCCGCGCCCGACAAGGCCATCATGTCGGGGACTCCGCCTACCGTGGTTGCCACCACGGGACAACCGCAGGCGAAGCTCTCCATGATGGCATCGGGCCAGCCCTCGCGATGACTGGGCAGGCAAACCACATCGGCCGCCGAGTAGTAGAGCGGCATGCGGCTTTCGGGCTGGTAGCCCTCGAAGCGCACGCGCTGGCGCATCCCTCGACGCTTCACCTCTTCCTCGAGCTCCCCGCGCTGCGCGCCCTCGCCCACCAACACCAGGCGAAAGGGGACGTCCTTGATGGCCAGGTCCATGGCGTGCAGCAGGTCCATCAACCCCTTCTCCGGAGACAGACGCGCGGACACGAGTACGACCGGTTCCTGGGCAAAGCCCAGCAAACGGCGGGCTTGCTCGCGATCCCACGGATGGAAGATGTTGTGGTCGACCCCGGTGGGGATCACGGATATGCGCTCGCGCGCCACGCCCATGCTGGCCATGGCCTGGGCCAAGGCCTGGCTGACCGCGATGATTCCGCCAGCGTGGTTCAAGGCCCAGCGTACCTGAGGTCGTCGCCCCGCCTTGCGCGCAGCCTCGTTGATGTCGCTGCCCATGGCCCGCACCACCACCGGTACTCCCCACAGCTTGCCCAAGGCCACGGCAGCAGTTCCGTCGGGATACAGCCAAGGTGTCAGGACAACATCGGGACGAAACGACTTCACCTGGGCGTGAAATGTCGGCAGCAGCGACAGCCCAAAGAACGTGGCGTTGAGGAAACGCGCCACTCCGGGAATGTGGAAGGTCCGTGGGTGGATGACCATCGAACCCGACGGCTCGGTCTCGACCAGCGGAACGCCGTGAGCCTGGTCCGGCACGGGCAGAATGGGTGCCAACCAGGCGGGCGCGGCATCCACAGGAACCACAACCCGACAGGTTGCCAGCTTCTCCAGTGCGTGCAGGATACGGGCGTTGCCCGGACCACGACTGGGCATGAGCGACGTCGAGCACAGGCTGGTGAGGAAGAGGATTTTCACCGCCTGGGATCCTCTCCTGGACTGCCAGCCTCGCCGGGACCGCGGCGTAGCCCGGCCACGGGTCGCAGCGAGGCGTACCTGTACTCGAGTCCCACCATGACCAGATGGCGATGGAATGTGAAGGACACTGGCAACGCAACATTCTCCGGAATGCGGGCTTCCTGGTCAGTGAAGGCGTATTCCAGGCTGACGTACCACGGTCCGGGCGCGCCGTAGGTGCCGACGACCCGGGCTTGGTAGACGGTGGCGCCACCCTCATCCGCGCCGGTCTGGCTGACGGCTGAGGCGCGATCGAAGCTGCCCAAGACGCGCACGTCCAGCTGATGTCTGGGGCCAAACGCAGCCGCGCCGCTCAACACCGCTCGCGTGCTGATGAAGATGTTGCCGGCAAAGACGTTGGGCGTGGCCGCGCGTTCGGCTCTGAAGGTCAGGTCGTAGGTCTCGCCGCGAGCCGTAACCGAGCCCTGAGCCGTAGGCTGAAACTGCGGCGTTTCCCCGCTGGGTGATTTCACGGCCATCACACCTGACGATAGGTAGTGACTCCAGGTCGGAGTCCAGGTGTGACGCCATCCCAAGTCGCCCTGTCCGGCATAGGTGCGCCGGCGTGGCACCGGGATGCCGTTGGCCGCCGTGTACGAACCGCTCTGCATGGCCGTGCCACGAAGGTTGAAGGACAGTCCGTCGCGCAAAAAGGTGCGCTCAATTCCGCCCCCCACGTCACCGCTGTAACTGGAGGGACTCTGCGAGCCGGCGTCCAAGGGCCAGAAGCCCTGAAGTCCAAGCGACTGCAGCAGGCGCCAGTCGACGTCGAATTCCCAACTCAATCCCTCACGCACGCCAGCGGAGGCATACAGAAAGTCGGAGGGAGGCCTCGGCCCCGTCAGTCCCGCCGAAGGTCCGCCCGAGGCCGATGTCGACGCCACGTCGAGCGCGGTCAACCGGCCTTGGTTCCCGGCTGCGGCGAAGGACAGGCGTAGCTCTGGCGAGGGCGTGAAACCGCCCTCCCATTCCAGTGAATTGGACACGGTCTTGCCGCCCGACTCGCGCATGTAGCTGCTCGCGGTGAAGGCATACGCCACCCGATGCTCGGTGAAGGGCCGCGTGAAGACGATGCCGCCCCCCAGTCGCAGCAGGACGATGCCGTCGGTCTCGGAGCCCGGGGTGCCGTTGGGGACGCCCAAGGCGTTGTCGGTGACTCCCAGATGAAGTCCGCCTCCCAGCTGGTAGTCGAGCGAACCGGCCCGAGCCGCGCACAGCGGACTCAACCAGATGGCCGCCACCACCAGATAGCGATACAGACACACGCCCCGCTCGGTCATGGAGCAAGGTTCCTTGGTTGAAGACTCCATTCTGACCGACACGGAGCAATTCCTCATCTATGCTTTCGTGGATGTTGGATGCAGCAGGCAGGGGGATTTGTCCGCGGCGCGCTGGGATGCTCCTGGGTCCGGAAGCCCTGGCCACGGCCCGCAAGATCGGTCCGCATGCCCGCATCGGGCTCCTTCCCATGCACCGGGGAATGCCTCTACCGCTCATTGCCCGTCAACTCGCCGAGGCCTTCTCGGCCCTGGGCGACTCGGTCCACATCCTCGACAGCCGCGAGAGCCCCAGGGATGATCCCCGCTATCCGGCGGCTTTCGAACGCGCCCTCGCCGACGCCTCGGCGCGCGCGCGTCGGGTCATCCTGATCCTCGACGTAACCTGTTTGACCGATGCCTCGGCTTCCTTGCTCACGGGCCTCGATGGAGTCCTTCTCGTCACGCGCCCAGGTGGCGCCACTGAATTCCGCCTGCACCAACTGCAGCGAGCGATCGACAGCGAGCGCTGCCTGGGGGTTCTGATGGTCGACTGACGAGAAATTGCGCAGCAAAGACGCTGGACAGCCGCGCGGGTTTGCTATTCTTGGAGGCCATGGGGTGGTTGGAGATGAGTTGGGAGAGGAACCTGCACACCTGGGTGCAAGGTTGGATTTCGCACCGGTTGCGTAGGGCGCTTGCCAGCTCTTTTCGCGATCGCCGCCATCTGCTCTTCGCCTTCTGCGACCATCACGAACCTCTGTGGAATGGAGTGGATGCCGCCACCGGGCGGACGCGCATGCAGGCGTGGAGCGAAGGCTATCCCGAGCTGGCGCGCCACTATCGCGACGCCGATGGGATGCCCCCGCAACACAGCTTCTTCTTTCCTGGCGAGCAGTACCGTCCCGACTTTCTCGAAGCGCTGGCCAAACTCGCGTCCGCGGGTCTCGGCGAGGTCGAGCTGCATCTGCATCACGACGGCGATACCCGCGACAGCCTGCGCGCCCAGATCGAGCTCGCGGTTCGACAATTCGCCGAGCATGGGCACCTGAGCCGACACCCCGATGGGCGTCTTCGCTATGCCTTCATCCACGGCAACTGGGCCCTGGCCAACGGTCGACGTGACGGGCGGCAATGCGGCGTCGACGATGAGTTGAGTCTGCTTTTCGAGACCGGGTGCTACGCAGACTTCACTTTCCCCTCGGCACCCGACGAGGTGCAGCCCAACACCGTCAATCGCATCTTCTGGCCCATGGGCGACCTGCAGCGCGCTCGCCCCTACGACAAGACCGAGGACGCTCGGGTGGGCCAGATGCGCGAGGATCGCCTGCTGATGATCGAGGGACCTTTGGGGCTCCAACTGCGCCCTGGATACAGACCCTTGCGCATCGAGAATGCCAACATCACGGCCACCGATCCCGCGACCCCCGATCGGGTGCGACACTGGGTGGCTGAAAACATCCACGTGGCGGGGCGACCTGAATGGGTCTTCGTCAAGGTCCACACCCACGGCTCGCCTGAACACGAAGCCGCCTCACTGCTGGGCCCTGGCGGCCATCAGTTGCACCAAACCCTGACCGGCCTCTTCAATGACGGTGAGGACTGGGTTCTCCACTACGTCACCGCTCGTGAGATGTACAACATCGCGGTGGCGGCCATGGAAGGGCATTCTGGCAATCCGTCGGACTACCGTGATTACCGCTTACCGCCTCCTCCCACAGCTCGGTGACATGATGCTCGGTCTCGAACGTCTTTTTCTCCTTTCACGCGCCGACGGGCCCAGGATACGCGTGGTGGCGGTCGCCGATGGATACCGGTTGCGGCGCCCCGAGGCTGCGGCCTTGATGCACATCGAGCGCTCGAACTTCGCCACTCTGCTGGCCGTGGCCGTGCCGCCCCTGGGCGCGGCGCCCCCTTTCCGAACCGAAGCCAAGGCCAGCTTGGCCTTCAGTGTGGTCGAGGCGTGGGATCGCCATGTCTACCCTGACGTCCACGCGCTCCTGGCGCCGGTGGATTGCTCGCTGCTCTTCTCGCACATGAAGGTCCTGGCGGTGGATCCCGGCGAGCTTCCCGGGACCCTGAGATTCCCCTCGCAGACCCTCGCCGCTATCGCAGCCCTACAACCCGACGTGATCCTGCACTGTGCCTCCGGGCCCGTGCCGGACGCGCTGCTGCCCCTGGCCCGCTTTGGTGTTTGGTCGATTCACCTGGCCGCGCCGCACCAGCCACGTCCCTCGGTTCCCTGCTTCCGCGCCGTCAGAGACGGTGATTTGCTTTCGAGCGTGGCCCTCTTGATGCACGGCGGACCGCTGGGCGGGGTTCACGTTTTGACGCAAGCCCGGGTGGCCACGGAGCACAGCCTGTTTCGAGGAAAGAATTGCGTGCGCCCCGCGCTGGCAGCGCTGACCTTCGTGATTCGCAAGCTGCGCGATCTGCACCAACGCGGCTGGGAGCGATTCGCGACGAACCTGCAGCCGGCGTCGGCCTCACACGACAAGCCCGAGTCCGCACCGCGCAACCTGGAGATGTTGATGTTCCTCGCGCCACGAACCGTGCGGCGAATCGCCAATCTGATTCGCCCGCCGCATCGGTCCTTCCGTTGGCGACTCGCCTTGCGCTCGGGCAGCGCCCATAAGCTGACCGACGAGACGCCCGCCCATGACCTCGCTTCGTTTCGCTGGGTCTTTCCGCCTCAGGGCGGATACTTCGCCGATCCCTTCTTGGTCCGACGCCATGATCGACTGTGGCTCTTCTGCGAGGAGCTGAGCTATCAAGAGGGCAAGGGCGCGCTCGCCTGCATGGAGGTTCTGTCCGACGGACAGCTGTCCGACCCGGTGCGCGTGTTGACCCGCCCGTACCATATCTCCTATCCCGCGGTCTTCGAATCCGAAGGCGAGTTCTTCATGATCCCGGAGACCGTTCAGACCGAGAAGGTCGAGCTCTACCAAGCCGTGAGCTTCCCGCATTCGTGGGTCAAGGTGCGCGACCTGCTTTCGATCCGCGCCGCCGACTGCACGCCCCTCTTCCACGAAGGCCGGTACTGGCTCTTCGTTCCCGCCATCGATCCCGCCGAGTCCAGCTATCAACTCCTACTCTTTCATGCCAACAGGCTAGACGACGACTGGATCTTGCACCCCTGCAGCCCCCTGTCGCTCGACGTGCGCTATGCGCGCTCGGCCGGCGCCATCGTGGCCAGGGATGGCAAGCTCTTCCGTCCCAGCCAAGACTGCGCACCCTACTACGGTCACCAACTCAACATTCACCAGATCACCAGACTGGATCCCGAGGGCTATGAGGAACGCTTGGTGCACACCATCTCCCCGCGGACTTGGCCTGGCCTGCGCGGCGTGCACACCTACGCTACCTGTGGTGACATCGAAGTCATCGATGGACAGAAGTAGCCCACTACGGAACGAAGATCCTGTCCTCCTTCGCCACCACGATGTCCATTTCGGGGCGCTTACCTGAGTACACTTCTTTCAGATTGATGGGCAATGACCGCGTACCGCTTTTGCTCTGGCGCAGAAGAGTCACGCGTTCCAAGTCGGCGTAGCGGTTGGCGCCACCGGCCAGGGCGATCGCCTCGGAAACGGTGACGTAGTGTTTGGTGGAGAAGAGCCCCGCGTGTTCCACGTTACCCGCAACCGCAAAGCGATAGCTGTTGACCGTTTGGACAATCACCTCGATGGCCTGATTGTCGTCTCGCAGGAACGTGGTCAGGCGCCGCTTGATCTCCGCACGTAGCAGGCTGGGCGTTTGACCTGCGGCGTCCACATCGCCGATCAGAGGCAGTGTGATCGTGCCATCGGGACGCACGGTCGCCTCGACCGAGAGATCGGGCGTCTTCCACACGTTGATGCGAAGCACGTCGGCCGGTCCGACCACGTACTCGGATTGTCGCGGGTCCGGCTCCTTGCTGAAATCGAAACGCGCTTGCGGCGTTGCGCATCCTACGAGGGCAAGCGCCACAGCCGCGACAAAACCACGACGGCATCCCGGGCGCCGAAGGGCCATCCAACCCACATCGTTGGTGACACCATGTTTGCTCTTCCTGGCACACTTGCTCTGGTTGCTTTCATCTACTTGCGGCCTCACGAGATATTCCCCTTTCTCCATGCCGTTCCTTGCATCCCCGTCCTGTTCGCCATCGCCCTCTTGGGTCTGATCGTCGATCTGCGTTTGCGTCTGTACCGCCCCTGGCTCGCCCCGCACGCCTTCTTGGCCGTCACCCTGGTTCTCTGGGCCCTGGCCGCAACCGCGCTGGGTGCCTCCGTTTCCCTGAGCCGTACCGCCGCTTCCCTGGCGGTGCCTCTGGCCATCTTCCTGCTGGTCTCGCACGCGGCCCAAGGGTTTCGAGCGCTCGAGTCCGTCTCGGTCGTGCTGGTGGGCATCGCCATCTCGCTCTCTTTGATGGGCGTGGTGCAAGCCCAGTCGCCCCAGCAATGCATCCGCGTCGAACCGGGAGCCACCACCAGCGAGATGAGCGGCGTCCCGGAAGACCGTCCGTGCGATGGTCTCAACCAATGTGATCAAGGCGGTGAGCCAGGCTACGCCTACGTCTGCGAGAAACCTGGCCCCGCCGGTACCACATCCATAGGCCAGGGTCGCGTCCGCTACCGCGGGATCCTTCAGGATCCCAATGAGCTCGCCATGGCGATCGGGCTCACCTTCCCGCTCGGGCTCACCTTGTGGACGCGCCGCCGCTCGTTGGCGACCAGTGTCCTGCTCTCGGCCCTCCTGGCCTTCGGCGGCCCGTGCATCATCTTGACCGCCTCGCGCACAGGACAAATGGTGGTGATCGCTGTTGCCGCGGCCTACTTCGCGGTTCGCTTCCGGTGGAAGGGGCTGGCCCTCGGTGGGGCCTTGGCCCTGCCCGCCCTGATCCTGGGTGGCCGCTCCAGTGGCGAGGCCAGCGCCTCGGCCATGGAACGCCTGGAGGCCTGGAGCGCGGGACTGCGTTTCTTGCGTGGCTCCCCCGTATGGGGCATCGGTCAGGACCAGTTTCGCGAGCACCACTACATCACGGCCCACAACAGCTTCGTGCTCGCGGCTGCCGAGTTGGGCTTCGTAGGGCTCGTTCTCTTTGTCGGCCTCTACTACCTCTCGTTCAAGATCGTGCTGTCCGGCATGCGCCACACGCGTGCCAACCCGGAGGCTCACATCGGCTACCTGTGGGGTCGCGGACTGCTCGCCGCCCTGTGCGGCATGGTGGCCGGCTCTTTCTTCCTGTCGCTGACCTACCACCCGGTGGTGTGGGTCTTCTTCGGACTCGTGGCCGCCTACGCCTTGGCCTTGCGTCGACACGACCCCACGTGGAAGGTCGCCCTCGACTGGCGCGACGTACGCGCCCTGGTGGCTCTGGCCGCAGGCTTTCTCGTGAGTCTGCAAATCTACACCAAGCTCAGAGGCCTGTGACACTGCCGGTAGAGTTCACCATAGCGCTTGGCCATGGTGGCCGACGAGTAGCGCACACTGTCCTCGCGCGCCTGGCGCCCCAAGCGCGCCGCTTCTGTTCGATCGTCACGTAGCCTGGCCAGAGTCGCGCGCAGAGCGACGTCGTCCTCACTCGGGACCAGCTTGGCGCTGTAATCGTCACGGAGCACATCAGGGACGCCTCCCACCCTGGTGGCCACGATGGGCAACCCCATCGCCATGGCCTCCAACAGGGCCAAGGGCAACCCCTCGGTTCGCGACGGCAATGCGAAGACATCCAGCGCGGCCATGAGGCGCGGCACATCCTGTCGCGCTCCCAGAAAGCGCGCGAAGCGTCCCGCCTCGTGTCCTGCCGCCAGGGCTCGCAGCTCGGCCGCCAACGGGCCGTCTCCCACGAACAGCAGGCGTGCCTGGTCTCCCAGTAACGGCAACGCCGCACGCAAGAGCAGGCCCGGGTTCTTGTCGTCCACCAGCCGCCCGACCGTGCCCACAACCCAAGCGTCCTTTGGAATTCGCAGCTCGGCCCTCGCCTCGCCGCGCGCCTGTTGGTCGGGACGAAAGGCGGAGAGATCCACGCCGTTCTCGACGATGCGCACCTTGCTCTCCGGGCACTCGCGATAGCGATGGGCCCGACAGGCGATACGCGGCGAGACCCCCACGTAGACATCGACGAAGAGCGAGGCCAGCCTGGTCAGCCACAAGCGTCCCGCCGCCAATGAGTTCTGGCCGTGGGATGTGTAGACCACGCCAGCCCCGGCGGCCCGGCCGGCCAGCGCCGCGTAAATCAGCGACTGGGGATTGTGGGCATGGACCACCGCCACGCGGTGACGACGAAAGGCCTCGGACAGGCGAGCAGGAAGACTCCAGTCGAGCCCCCGGCCCCACTTGGGCACCGTCACGGGCTTGACGTCGACGCCACGGAACTCCCCGACCATGGGGCCATCGGGGGGCGGAGACAGTGACACCACCAGGACCTCGTGACCGCGCGCTCGTTGCTCCTGGGCCAGACCCAGGGCCACGCGTTCTTGGCCTCCCAAGCCGAACGAAGGCAAGACATGCGCGATGCTCAGCAGGTCGGCCATCACCAGGTCACTTTCTGCGCGCCCATCAGGTAGCGCCACAAGCCCACCACGGCGGCGACGTTCAGCACCACGAAGGTGCGCGCCACCCTGCCCGGCCGCCCCAGTCTTCGGCCCGCCAGAGCGACAACGTAGAACAACGCTTGCCCGAGCAACAACCCCGCGGCCCACGTCGCCCCTCCATTTGCCACCGCCACGATGGATGTCGCCAGGAGCGTCGCCAGGGCCCAGGGACACGCCAAGCGCATGATCTTGTGCGACCAGGTCTCGAACCACGAGGGATTCACGAAGGGCACCAAGAGGGCCGGCATCATCGCCAGAATCTGGTAGTTGCCGGCCAAGGTCCGCACCTTGCGCCCAAACTCTCGATCATCCGTAAAGGCCTGGTCCAGCACCACCGCGTCCTCGCAGAACAAGATGCGTCGCCCTTGCAGGCGCAAACGCATGGGAATCCACACGTCGTCCAGGATCACGTTCTCCGGTAAGGGCTGCAGGTCCTGTCGACGCAGGACCGAGAGAGGGCCGGTCATGCCCACCACGCTACGGAAGCGGGCCTCGGCGCGACGAATCCAGTTCTCGTAGCGCCAATACACCCCACTGCCTTCATTGCCCTGCAGCCTCAGGTTCCCCGTCACGCAGCCCACCGACGGATCCGCCAGCCAAGCCAGCATCGCCTTGAGTGCGCCTGCCTGCACGGGCTGTCGCGCATCGGTCAGCAACAACACCTCGCCGCGCGCGACGACCGCCATCTGGTTCAAGGCTGTGGGCTTGCCCAGACGTCGCTTGCCCACCAACAACCGGATGCGCGCGTCCCGTTCCGCCCAGTCCGTGACGATCTGCTCCGTCGCATCGGTGGATCCATCCGAGTAGACCAGGATGTCCAGCTTGTCGGCCGGATACTCCAGAGCCGTCAGGCTGGCCAGCTTGTCATCCAGAGTGAACTCGGCGTTGTAGGCCGCGACACACGCGGTGACATGCGGCCGCCATTGTCGATCGGGATGAACCTTCAAAGGCGCAATCCTCTGCAGCAAAGCCAGCAGGGCCGGATAGCCCAGGTACGTGTAGACCAGCACCAGCAGGGCCACGACCATCGAGATGAAGAGTTCCGTCCCGATTCCGTTCATCGCCCCAACCCTTTCCGACTCAACCCACGCAGCATGACCCACGGCGTGCGCGCCAGGATCCGCACCTCCATCAGGGTGAAGGCCCACCAGTTCTCGGCCGCCAAGCTGTACGCCAGGTCGCACAGCAGCTTCATGCGCATGTCATCGGCCAGCGCCCCTTCGGTCCCCTCGACCTTGAAGGGATTGCTGAACAAACCCGCCATGGTGGCCAAGGCGCTACCCTCGGGCGGCCGCCCGGCGTAGCCAAGAGAGATTTGCGCCAACCCCGTGATGCCGGGTTTGATGGCGTGCATGCGCTCCTCGAAGTAGGGGATGGCCAGGGCCAGGTCCTGCAGCAGCTCCGGTCTCTCGGGCCTGGGACCGATGAGGCTCATGTCACCCACCAAGACGTTCAAGAACTGCGGCAGCTCGTCCAGGCGGGTCTTGCGCAGGATCCGTCCGATCCTCGTGATGCGCGGGTCATCCTCTTCCGCCAGCATCGGCCCGGACGTCGCCTCCGCGTCGGGCCTCATGGTGCGAAACTTCAGCATTCTGAACTCGCGAAACTGCGGCCTGCGGCCACTGCCCGAAGCCAGAAGCAGCCCTGCCCTGCGCTGCCGAAAGAAGATTGGACCAGGAGACTCCAAGTAGATGGCCGCCGCGATGAGGGGATAGAGCGGCACGGTCAGCAACAAGCCCACGACAGAAGCGAACACGTCGAGGGTGCGCTTGGTTCTTCTCACCCAACGTGTCATCCCACCAAGTCCTCGCTACGCCATTTCTGTGACTTGGATGGCCCGTGGGTTCTTCCGTTACCTCTCGTCTCCGCGAAGCGCGCAATCGGCGATCAGCGATAGTGCGCGGTTGTTGATGGTAAGTCGCGTGCTACGCTAGCCGGCGTGCCTTGCGAGGTTCAGGTTCGCGTGGAGGTGCCAGGCGAGATAGCCTACCGTCACGTAGTCCTTCGGACGGTCGCGGCGGCCTGCAAGGTGGCCATCAGGCATGTCTGTGGCCGGCACGCCTCGGCCTCCGGCTTCACTCATCAGGTCGTCTCTGCCGTCGGTGAGGCCTTCAATAACATCGTGGCCCACTGTTACCGCGATCGTGCAACCGACATCGTACGGATTGCCATGACCGTCGAGACGGATCGGTTGGTTGTCACCCTGGAGGACCGCGGACCCAGCTTCGATCCGCTGACAGCGCGGTTGCCGGATCTCGGGTCGCTTCCCGAATCCGGTCTGGGCGTTTTCATCATGCGATCAATGATGGACGAGGTTGGCTACCGGCCGGGGAAGCCGAACCGACTGATTTTGAGCAAGCGCATTCGTCAGTGTCCGGGGGGCTTGCCGCAGGTTGAGGGTAGGAGGGCGAGTGATGGACTTTTCAAGGAATAGTCACGATGGCGTGACCACATTGCGTATCGATGGTGAATTGGACGCGGTCACGATCCCTGATGTGCGTCCCGCCATTGATGCGCTCATTGCCGAGCGGCCCACGCGTATCGTGGTCGACCTTTCGGGGCTTCGCCTGATTGACAGCTCGGGGATCGGAGCGCTGGTCTTTCTCTACAAGAGGGTCAAGGAGTATGGCGGCGTCATGACGGTGTCGGGGGTCCGTGATCAGCCGTTAACGATCTTCAGGCTGTTGCGCTTGGATCGTGTTCTGTTCGCGTGAGGGCGCATGTCGTGGTGGCAAGAAGAACCGGGCGCGAGGGCCTGGACCATGGAGAGCGCGCGACTCGTGCGCCGTTCCTTGCGTCGTCCGGCCTTGACCCTGGCCGTCGCCCTGCTGATGGCGTCCATGCTCCTGGGTTGGCAGCTACGCAGACCTCCTCGCTTCGCCATGCGTGCAGAGCTGGTGCTGCGTGAAAATGCCTTGTCGTCCGACAGGCAGTCCTCGTCCAGGGCCCACATGCGCAGCTTCATCGAGAACGCGGCCTTTACCTCCGGGCGCTTGCTGCGCATCATCGATCGTCATGGGCTCTATCGACGAGAGGTCGCACGCAGCCCGGTCTTGGCCCTGCAAGAGATGCGGAGGGATATCGAGATCGAGATCCTGCAGGATTACTTCGCCGAGTACCGCCTGGAGACCTCGGCGCAGCGTTCGGCCCGCATCGTCATCACCTTCACCGGCGATCATCCCAGCGAGGCCATGTCGGTCGCGCGCGAGCTCGGGGAGCTCGTGGCCCAAGCCCACTTGGGTCGACAGGCCGATCGCGCGCAACGGAACGCGCGTCTGGCTCACGGCGCGGCTGAGCGCATCCGCGAGGATCTCAAGGAAGCCTCCGATGAGCTGGCAGTCCTGGAGACCGGGCTCCTGCTCGACGATCGCCGCAACCCCTCCGCCGCGGATCAGCTCAAGCGGGTGCTCTTGCATGCCCGATTGGTCCACCTCGAGGCTCGACGCAGCGAGGCCGAACAGCAAGAGACGCTCTTCGAGTTGACCGCCGCGTCCGAGGCGAGACAAGCCGGCACAATCGTCCATTTGGCGGCGCTGCAGACTGACGTGGGGTTCGAGCACAACGAGTTGCGCTGGCTCAGCCGTCGCATGGCCACCTCGGGCCTGGCCGGAGCGGTCTTGGCGCTGTTTCTCGTGGGGGCCTTCAACCCTCGTCTGTACGACGCTGATGACGTCCGGCGGGCCGGAGGGGCCGTGCTGGGCAAGCTCCCCAGGCCATCGAAAATGAGGGATAAAGCATGAAGCCCGTCGATCACCGTGTCTGGCTTGCACCGAGAAACGCTCTCATCCTGCTGGGACGGGCCTTGCGCACGCCGACCTGGTGGATGGCCCTTCCGTTGGGGCTCCTAGCCGTCGTGGGCGTCCTGACGGTGGTTCACCCCGTCTACCGTTCAGAGGAAGTCCTGCTCTACAAGCCACCGCCTGCGGCCAGCATGGTCTCCCAGAACGAGGGCGACGCCTCCCGCCAGATCGGGGCACGGCTGAAAGAAATGCTGTTCACCCGGGCTCGCCTGAACGCGCTCATCAAGGAGTTCAATCTGTACCCCGATATGCTCGCCAGGGCCGGGATGCACGATGCGGTCGAAGAGATGCGTAAGCATCTCAAGTTCGAGACCAGCGGCGGTGATGCCTTTCGCATCACCTTCGAAGATGAATCCCCACAACGAGCGCAGGCCGTGACCTCCCGTGCCTCGGAGCTGTTACTGGAGATGCACCGTCAGTGGCGAACCCAAGATGTGGTCAGGGCCCGGCAATTCTTCGACGTACAGAAGCAGCAAGCGGAGGAGGCCCTGCGCAAGCGAGAGGCCGAGTTCGCGGAGTTCATCGGACAACACCCCGAGATGGCCCAGGTGCTAGGCAGCGGCCCCTTGACCCCTGGCTCTCCTCTGCGAGCCATCAACGCCGACCGCAGGATGCGCACGACCGACTCCTCGCTCTCCTCTCTCGAGGCCCGAGCGACGCGGCTGCGAGAGAGAGGCCAGGAGTTGCCCAAGCCGGACAAGGTTGCTCTGGAGGCGCTGCCTCCCCCACCCGATCCGTTGCTGTTGGCGGAACGAGAGACCGTGCAGGCCGATCTGCTCGCCGCTCGCAGAGACCTGGCCCAGAAGCAGAAACAGTTCACCGCGGAGTATCCCGACGTTCGGCAGGCCCACGAGGCGGTGCTCTCCGCGCGCGAGCGTCTCCGCAAGATCGACGAGGCCATCAGCGCGGCCAAGAAGGGCACGCCAGTCCCGCCCACGGCGGATCTGTCGTTGCCTCGTCCCGAAGATACCTCGCCTTCGGAGGCCACGCGACGACGTCTGGCAACCTTGGGTAGGCAGATCGCCAAGGCGCGGGCGCGCGTGCTCGAACGCGATCCCAAGCGCCTGGCCGAGCTGAGCATCCAGATGGCCGAGCTGGATCGACGTGTGACCGAGACCCGCGATCGGCTATCCGTCCTGCAGAGCAAGCAATTCCAGGCCTCGCTGCACGCCACACTGGATCTGCAGGACAAGACGGGCGAGCTCATGGTGGTGGATCCAGCCTTTCTGCCCGCGCGCGCCGAGCGCCGTGGCCGGGTCAAGACAGCGGCGTTGGGCTCGGAAGCCCCCGTGGTGTTGGCCTTCGCGTTGGCGCTGACTTCTGCCCTTCTCAGCGATCGTCTGCGCGCCGGATTCGATCTCTCTCGCTTGGGCCTGCCTACCCTGCTGACCCACGTCCCGAGCGAGTCTCGTTCCGAACGCAAGAGGGCCCGCCTGCGCCAGGAAGAGAGAAGGACGTCATGAACGAACGACGAGCTGTCGCCGGGGCTGACACCAACCTCGACTGGCCCGAATCCTCGGCTCGGGTACCCGAGGTCGAGCGGGTGCGGGTCGATCTAGCGGAGGAGATTGATTCTCGCGCCGCGCTCATACGGGACCCCTTGTCGGCGCGGGCCGCGGCCTTCCGCGTGCTGCGCCACCGCATCGCCCGAGCGGGTGATCCGCGAACCATCCTGGTCACCAGCGCCAACGACCAAGAGGGGAAAACCACCTGCGCACTCAACCTCGCCCTGGTGCTGGCGGAGTCAGGGCGCAACCGCGTGCTCCTGGTCGAGGCCAACACCCAGAACCCTGCGCTGACGATTCTGCTGGGCTTCGCCACACCGGCCTGCCTGCTCGATCAACTGACCCAGCACAGAGCCGATCCTGATCGTCCCTGGCAGGTCGCCCAGATCGCCTCGCATGCCCTCGACGTCATGGCCGCGCAGCCTGGCAGCGAAGCGCGGTGTCCGCTGCATGGCCCCAGCCTTCTCGCCGCCATGACCGGCCTGCGCAGGCTTTACGACTACGTCGTGATCGACACCTCCTCGGTTCTGACAGGGCTGGACGTTCCCTTGATCGAGGACGCAGCCGACGGCATCGTTCTCGTGGCGCGCACGCGCCGTACGCACGCTCGAAACGTGAACGCCGCCCTGGATCAGATCGGCTGCGAGAGAATCCTGGGCGTGGCCTTGCTGGATCCCTGAGGGCGCAAAAAAAAGCAGGCCACCCGGACACCGGATGGCCTGCCTGTGTGAACGAAGACGGGGTGACTAACGGCGCCTGCGGATCACCAACAACCCGAAGGCAGCGATGAGGAACAGGCTCGCCAGGCCAGGCGTGCCCACGGGATTCACGGAGCAGAATCCACCACCCATGAGCTTGATTCCGCTGGGTGACACCGACGCGTCCAGCTTCCCAGAGGGTTTGACGGCCGCATCGGGCGGAGGCACGTAGGCATCAGGCGAGGGCACGACAGCCGTGTCCGGTTGCCGGATGGTGTCCAGCTTGGCGTCGGCAGGCGCCCCATCGGTCGCATCGCCCCGGGCGTCGAGGATCGCCACTCCCGCCTCGTCGTCCGCATCGCCGGTCGCATCGCGCGCCACATCCCCCAACAAGACAGAGGTGTCGCGCGCGCTGTCCCTACGGGTGTCGACGGCCACGAAGGCATCGCGGGGGCGGGCATCCAGGAGCACCACGCCCGCAGTATCGGGCTCCGCGTCGACCTCGTCCTCCGCGTCCGCGAGGATCAGCGCATCGACGGCGGGCGCATCCACCGGGCCGGCATCCTCCTCTTCCACGCCACCGTCATCCCCGCCGTCTCCCAAGGCATGGATCGTCCAGGTCCAACTCTCGGTATCATCCTCGGAGGTCACGTTGCCGGCATCGTCACGAGCCCGGACATCCAAGCGGTGCGTGCCTTCTTCGAGGCCCGAGATGCTGTAGTCGTCATCGCACGTGCTGAAACCGTTCGGATCGTTGCTGTCCAGACGGCACAGGAAGGTGATGATCTCATCGGCGCCCGCATCGTTCTCGACGGTACCCAGGCTGAAGACCGCGCTCGTGCTGGTGGTCTCTCCGCCCGATTCGTCGCCAGCGGGCCCCGTGACAATCCTGGGGAGAGGAGCGGTCCGGTCGATCCTCCAGGTGTACTCCTCCTCACCGCCCACGTTCCCGCTCAGATCCACGACCCTGACGGTCAGGGTATGCACGCCTTCCTCCAGTTCCGGGTCCGGGTCGTTCGGGTCTGGGACGAGGTGGGTGGGCGAGCAGGGCGTGAAATCGGGCTCACTATCGAAGCGGCACACGAACGACGCCGAACTGTCACCCGCGTCCACACCGTTGTTCGCCTCGGTGGCGGCAAAGGTGAATCTCCCAGAAGTCTCCCTGGTGGCCTTGGCGGGCTTTTCGATGATGATGACGTCGGGAGCGACATCGTCCGTGCAGTACATGAGCGAAGCCGCGCTGGCGTTGGTGATGCCCGCCTTTCCCGCGGTCGCGCCGTTGGACGGGAACTCGGACAATGCCGACGAGTCGGTCGTGCCGCCCAGGGCTCCTTCGGCCGAGACGGAAGCGGCTGTTTCGCCGCTCAGCGTGGTCCCGGAAAGGGCCACGAAGCCACCACCGCCGCCGCCGCCCGGCCCCTCGGCCTCCGTCCCTCCGGTGCCCGTGAAGTTCTGGTTACCGCCGAGACCGCCATCGGCCGTGATGTGAATCTGGGAAAGCAGGCCGGCATGCACGACGACCGTGCCGCCGCCACCGCCGCCACCGCCACCATCCGAATTCGAGGTGTCACTGTCGGAAGAGGATTCCCCGCCAGCGAGGCCGTTCGCGTTGATGGTGCCGGCACCGGTCACCTTGCCGGCGATCAGGAACACCAGGCCGCCGCCGTCGCCTCCGGAGATGGGCTGACCGTCGTTGCCGTCACCGGCGCCACCGCCACCACCCAGGAAGAGACGGGCGTTGGCGCCGCTCGTGCTGCTGACGAGCGGGCGACCACCAAGACCACCGCGCTCACGCCGATTGTTGCCCTGCCACAGGGGGTCACCGGGAGAAACAGCGTTCGGATCCAGGTCAGCGTTCGAATAGGAGTAGCCGCCGCGGCCACCACCGGTAGAGTCAGCGTTGGCCTGGGGATCTCGTCCCCAAGCGCTCGCGCCCAGCACAGTGCCCAGCATGACACCCTGACCTGTCCAGTCTCCATCCGCGGCCGCGTTGGCACCACCGCCGCCACCCGCGTTGTGCGAGTTGCCTCCGCCGCCGGCGTTGGCCATGGCCCCGCGGCCGTAAGCATAGGTGTAACCCGCATCATTCGGATCGCCGGCGATGCCCTCACCCTTCATCCCACCCCAGGTTGCTTCGTCCGTCGCGTAGGTGTCCACATCAGTGGCCTCGGCGGTCGAGCCGTCATGAGCACGGCCGCCTCGGAACCCCTTGCCTGCCACATCGATATCGCCGGTGAGGGTGATGGTGTTCATGGCATGGACGGCGACCACGCCGCCCACGGTGCCATTCCAGTCAGTGGCGGTGACGCTGGCGTCCTCGCCGATGGTCAGGTTCGTGTACTGCGGAACCCGGATCACCTGGGTCTTGCCCGCCGCCGAGTAGGCGTGCTTCAGGCCACAACCCAGGTTGATGGTATCGGTTCCTGTCGTGCCCACCACGCCGGCGAACTCATAGCGGCCGGCGCTGTTGAGGTTGGCGACAGACCCGAAGCTCGGACTGGTGGGGTCATTGACGTCGGGGGTCGCCCCGGCCATCTGGATGATGAGAACCAGATCGCCCTCCGCCAACGGTTCGTCGTCGATGTCGAGGGTGCCAAGATCGGACACCTGCACGCTGGTCGCACCCACGGCCGCGTTGTCCGCCAGGGCGGCGTAGCGATTGAGCACGGTATTGGGATCCTGCACGGTGAACGACCCGTTCTTGCCCACCAACGCCTGGCTCACCGACACGTCATTGATGATCTTGTCTTCCTTTGGCGTGGACGATTTGCAGCCCGCCCCCGCCATGACGATCACCTGACTGATTGCGGCTATCCGCAACAGTCCGCGTTTCCGTTGGTACATCGATTTCATTGCATCACCTCTCGGCTAGTCTTTTCTGTGATCTTGAACTGCACGCGACGGTTCTGCTGGCGACCGTCAGGCGTGGCGTTGTCCGCCAGAGGCTCGGCCATGCCGTAGCCCCGCGCGGTGAGACGGCCGGCGTCGATCTGGCCGTAGTTGATCAGCCACTTCTTCACGGCGTCCGCGCGCTTCTGGCTGAGCTTCTTGTTGTAGGCCTTGCCACCGCGGTTGTCGGTGTGACCTTGCACCTCGACCTTCTTGATCTCGGGATGCTCGGTCAAGGCCGAGGCCACCTGGCGCAGCAGATCGTCACTGACCGGGAGGATGACAGCGCTGCCGGTCTTGAACTGCACCTGCTCGAGGATGACGATCTCGCCATCGGTGACGCGGACCGACTTGGGGCAGCCGTTCTTCTGCGGATCCATGTCGGGCACGCCCTTGTCGTTGGGGCAGGCGTCCACGTCGTCGCGGATGCCATCGCCGTCGGTGTCAGGCGGGCAGCCGTTCTCGCTCGGGTTGGGGCTAGCCACGCCCTTGACGTCCGGACAGGCATCGTCCTTGTCGTAGATGCCATCGCCATCGCGATCGGGCGGAATCGGGCAGCCGTTCTTGGCGGGATCCTCGCTGGGCACGCCGGGCTCGTCCGGACAGGCATCATCACGATCGAGAATGCCGTCGTGATCGCGATCAGCAGGCTTCTTCTTCTTCGGGGCGGGAGGAGGCGGCGGGGGCGGGGTCGGCCCCGGAGCGTAGGCCACCGAGAGCAGGGCCCGCACCGCCGGAGTGCCGATGCCGCGGGTGAAGCCAGGGCCCACGCCCGCGCCCAGCACGAAATCGGCCAAGCGCGCACGCACCCCCACGATACCTTCGATGTTCGTGGTGGCCTTCTTGAACTTTTCCTCGCCCACCATCTGGGTGGTCCCATAGATTTCCGGACCCACCTGGACCTTGCGGTCGGCCAACAGGAAACCGAGGGCCGCGCCAAAAGCCAGTTGGCTACCGGTGCTGGCAAAGCTGTTGAGGGTTACGTCCTTGAGATCCGCCGACTTCTGGATGTTCACGCCCGCGTTGACCGCGTACGCGAGCATGTCGTTCTCGCCGGACAAGACCAAGACCGGCATGGCGTGCACGCTTCCCGTGCCCGTGAACTTGCCGGTATCGCCGGTCGGCACCCAGACGTGCGCACCCAGGCTCAAACTCGCCATCGACTTGGCCTCACCCACCAGGCGCCCGCGAACGCTGAAGCGCAAATCACCCGCCGAAGCCCCCTTGCCCGAGAAATAACCCGTCACCGAGTCATCCTTGCCGGTCATCAACAGGGGCAGCGGCATGTCGGCCGCCAGCAGCAGCCGGTCGAACAGAGTGATACCGGCCGCGACGTGAAGGACCA
>CAZHUY010000001.1:0-62129 GCA_964535465.1 uncultured Myxococcales bacterium | reverse complement strand
CGAAGGCGAAACCCGGAATGGCGATGGGGCGGCTGCCCGTAGCGATGACGACGTGGTCGGCCTCGACCATGGTGGTTTTGCCCCCGTCGGGGCCCAGGCCCGTCACCTCGACCTTGCCGTGTCCCACCAGCTTGGCCTGGCCACTCCGCCAGTCGCAGCCGTTGACCTTGAGCAGCTGGCGCACGCCGTTGGTCAGCTTGCTGACCACGCCGTCCTTGAACGCCATCAGCTTGGGCACATCGATGCGTGGGTTGTCCACCATGATGCCCATGGCCGCGCCGTGGGTCGCCTTTTCGTACAGCTTGGCAGCGTTGATGAGGGCCTTGGAGGGGATGCAGCCCACGTTGAGGCACACCCCGCCGGCCCGATCGCGTTCCACGACCAGGGTTTTCTTTCCCAGTTGGCCCAGTCGGATTCCGGCCACGTAGCCGCCCGGACCGGACCCGATGACCAGCGCTTCGACCCGCAGAGTTTCCATGCCGCGTTTATAGCAGTCCCGACGGCGGCGGGCACCTTGGCGTTTCAGCGGAACCAGCGATCCTTGAGCGCAAGAAAGCGCTTCTCCACCAGGTGGTAGAGCAGCAGCGCCGCCATGAAGGTCGCCGCCCAGAAGAACACGATGGCCAGGGCCAGGTTGGGTAGGGTTGGCTTGCGCGGCACCGCGAACAGAATGCGCATGGCCAGGTCCATCACCGGCAGGTGCAGGAGATACATGCCATACGAGACCCGGCCCACGGACATCAAGGGACGCAACTCGAACATGCGCGCCAACCAGGTCCCCGGCTTGCGCGTAAGCTCGAGAAGCAGGAGGGAGCCGGTGATGGCCAGCGAGGAGAATCCCAGCGAGAAGCCCAGGGACGTGCCGATGGGCCGCACCGACATGGTGTCGGTCACCACCAGCGTCACGATGATGGTCAGGCCGACGCCCAGGGCCAGGCGTCGCGTCCTATCCTTCCAGGTGAGGCGGGAGGCCATCAGGGCGGCCAGCCCGCCCCACAGGATGCTGTCCAGTCGGTAGTGCGAGGCGAAGTGCACCGCGAGGGGACGGTCCCAGGCGAACGCGATGGCCAGGTGGCGAGCAATGGGCAGAAGCAAGCATACCGCCAGGGAAACGGCCACGCGCCCGCGCAGGCCTTTGCACAGGAAGAGAAACAAGGGCCACAGCAGGTAGAAGTGCTCTTCCACGCACAACGACCAGGTGACCGCGTAGGCATCGCCGCCCGGGACGAAGGCATGGCCCCACCATCGCGAACCGTAGGCCAAGAGGTAGTTGGCCCAGAAAGTTCCGTACGGCCACAAGCCGAAGCGCGAGTGTTCGATGGCGCGCAGATCCGCCGAGGGCGCGAAGCGCGACAACACCAGCGCGTTGAGGGCCAGCACCACGTAGAAGGCGGGCAAGATGCGGAAGATGCGGCGCAGGTAGAAGCGGGGCATGGAAAAGCGCGCGGGTCGACCGGCCAGACGCTCGCGCCCTTCCTCGCGCAAGAGCAAAGAGGTGATGAGAAAGCCACTCAGGGCGAAGAAGAGATCCACCCCGGCCCAGCCGGACAGGAGCAGGAACCGCGCCCAGCCCAGGGTGGCATCGGGATAGCGGGTGGTGCTCACGGCGTGGTACGCGATGACCATCAGGATGGCCAGCCCACGCACGCCGTCGAGGCTGCGCACGTGGAACGGGTGGCCCGTGGAGGGGCGTGGTGGAGGATCCGCGCGCTCGTTCATCGTCGACGGGATCGATTAGAACACGGAACCGCGTCGGCGGCGCGTTCAGCCAGCCCGGCGCTTGCGCGAGCGCAGGAACTCGGCGCGCTGCTCTTCCAGCAGCCAGCTCGGTTCGGCCAGGACATCGTCGAACATCGAGGGGGACGAGGGGGTGCCCGCCGGCTCCTCGGCGTCGAGCGCATCCTGCAGCTCCTTGTGCAGCCGTGCGTGCGTCGCCTTCTGGGCCGCACCATCCAGGAGCTTGCGCGCCTCCAGCCAGGCGCCGAAACGACGAATCGGATCCTGAGCCGCGAGCTTCGCGGATTCCTCCTGGTGCTCGGCCACCGGGCAGGTGACCGCTTCGATGAAAGTGGGACCGCGGCCGGTCCGCGCCAGATCGAGCGCGCCCTTGATCACCGAATAGAGCGCCAGTACGTCGTTGCCGTCCACACGCACGGAAGGCACGCCAAAGGCCAGCCCCTTCATGGCCACCGTGCGCGCGGCGGTCAGCTCTGGGGCTTCGCCTCCGTTCTGGCAGACGAAGACCACCGGCGCCTTCCACACCGCCGCGAAATTCAGGGCCGACTGGAAGTCATCCTGGCTGGTGGCGTCCTCGCTCAGAAAGGCCAGCACCGCGGCCTTGTCCCCGCGGGCCCGAGCGGCGAAGGCCAACCCGGTGGCGTGCGGCAGGTGCGAGGCCACGCTGGACGACACGCTGAGAAGGTGACAGCTCCGCGAGCCCAGCAACCCAGGCGCCTGGCGGCCATGCGCCACGTCGTGGGTGTTGCCCAGGGCATGCGCCAGGAAGGCGCGCAGCGGCAGGCCGCGGGTGAGGGCCGCGTAGGACTCGCGACGGCCGGGCACGAAATAGTCCTGCTGGCCCAGCGCCTGCGCCCCCGCGATGACGCCTGCCTCCTGCCCCCGCGTCCCGTACCAGGGGCCCACGCGGCTCGTCCTCTGCAGCTTGCCGATGGTCTCGTCGAGCAGGCGGCTTTGCACCATGCCCTCGAACATGCGAATCAGCTCGGCGGGTGACAGATCGGGGATGCTCCCTTTGGCGTGGCCCGTCTCGTCCAGGATGCGCACCAGGCCGGTGGCGCGCGCCTCGTCCGCCTCGCTGAAGGCTTCGATGATGGTGCCCGTGATCTGGCCCGAACGAATCTTGCTGGTCGGCTTTTCAGCCATGCGCCTAGGCCTCGAGGAAGAGCAGCCCCGGGGTTTCGAGCGAGGCCTTCACCTCGGCCACGAACTTGGCGGCGTCGTAGCCGTCGACCATGCGGTGATCCACCGAGAGCGAGAGGTTCATCATCTCGCGGATGACGATCTTGTCGTCCTCCACCACCGGCCGTTTGGTGATCTTGTGGGCCGCCAGGATGGCCACCTCGGGGTAGTTGATCATCGGGGTCGCCACGATACCGCCCAGGGTGCCCAGGCTGGTGATGGTGAACGTGGAATCGGTCAGATCGTCGGGCGAGATCTTGCCAGTGCGGGCCGCGGTGGCGATGCGTTCGACGTCGCGGGCCAGTTCCAACAGCGACTTCTTGTCGGCGTTGCGAATGGTCGGGACCATGAGACCTTCGGGGGTCTGCGCGGCCACGCCGATGTGGATCTCACGTCGCTGCACGATCTCGCCCGCCTTTTCGTCGAGGTAGGCGTTGAGCTGCGGCTGTTTCTTGAGCGCGTCCACCACCGCCCGAATGAAGAAGGGCAGGTAGGTCAGCTTGATGCCGTGGCTGGCCACGCGGACCTCGGCCTTGCTGCGCAGCTCGACCAGCTCGGTGGCGTCCACCTCCTCGACGTAGGTGAACGAGGCCACCTCGCGCTGGCTGCGCAGCATGTGCTCGGCGATCTTGCGGCGCACGCCCTTGAAGGGGATGCGCACGTCGCCGCTGACCGTGGGGCGCGGGGCCGGAGCCACCAAGCCGGTGGCCACCTTGGCGGCGCGCACGTCTTCGCCGGTGATTTGACCGCCATGGCCCGTGCCGGTGATGCGGGTCAGGTCCACGTCCATCTCGCGCGCCAGTTTGCGCACGGCGGGCGTGGCCAACACCGTCTCGGGCTTGGCCACGGGGGGCGGCAGCGGCGCGGGCGCGGGGCGCGACACCGGCGGCGGCGTCACCGCCATCGGCTTGGGCGTGGGCGCCTCATCGTTGGCCTCGTCGATGACCACCAGCACCTCGCCCACCGGGCAGCGCTGGCCCTCGGCAAAGCAGCGGGTGCGCACGGTGCCGGCGCGCGGGGTGGCGATCTCCACCGTGGCCTTGTCGGTCATGATCTCCACCATGGGCTGATCCTGCTTGAGGACGTCGCCCTCCTTGACCAGCCAGCGGACGATTTCGCCCTCTGCCATTCCCTCGCCGATGTCGGGCAGCTTGAACTCGTAGGCCATGGATCTCCTCGTGGCTAGCCGGTGGTGATGCGCTCGATCGCGTCCAGGATGCGACCGACGTTGGGCAGGTATTCCATTTCCAGGGTGTAGGGGAACGGAGTGTCGAAGCCGGTCACGCGCAGGATGGGCGCCTCCAGGCTCAGCAGGGCGCGCTCTTGAATGCTGGCGGCCAGCTCGGCGCCGAAGCCGCAGGTGCGTGGCGCCTCGTGCACCACGATCACCCGGCCGGTCTTCTTCACCGACGCCAGAATGGTCTCGATGTCGAAGGGCAGCAGGGTGCGCAGGTCGATGACCTCCACGTCGTAGCCCATGCCCACCGCCTTCTCCGCCGCCTCCATCGAGGTGTGCACCATCGCGCCCCAAGCCAGCAGGGTCACCGAGCGCGCCGAGCGTCCCGCCGCCTCTTGCAGCACCGCCGCCTTGCCCAAGGGCACCAGATACTCGCCCTCGGGGACCTCGCCCTTGGCCGCGCGGTAGTAGCGCTTGGGCTCCATGAAGATGACCGGATCCTCGCCGCGGATGGCCGAGGCCAGCAGGCCCTTGGTGTCCGCCGGATTCGAGGGATAGACGACCTTGAGGCCCGGCGTGTGGATGAACACCGTCTCGGGCGATTGCGAATGGTAGTGCCCGCCCTTGATGCCGCCGCCGGCCGGCATGCGCACCACCACCGGCGAGCTGTACTCGCCGCCCGAGCGGTAGCGCATCTTGGCCAGCTCGTTCACGATCTGGTCGTAGGCCGGGTAGACGTAGTCGGCGAACTGGATCTCCGCCACCGGCCGCAGCCCGTAGAGCGCCATGCCGATGGCGCAACCCACGATGCCGTTTTCCGCCAGCGGCGTGTCCATGCAGCGTTCGGGGCCGAATTCTTCGCGCAGCCCCACGGTCGCGCGGAAGACGCCGCCAAAGCGCCCCACGTCCTCGCCCAGAACCACGACGCGTTTATCTCGCCGCATCTCGACCCGAAGGCAGTCGTTCACGGCCTGGATGATGTTCATCTCGGGCATGGGAAGTTGGACGGAATTACGACAGGCTGGGTCGGGAATCAAGCCCGACGGACATCAAATGAGCCGAGTGTCTGACGCGAACCGCGAAGAGGGCGAGGCTCCAAAATACGACTTCGGACTGGCTCGGGCAAATACCCGAGCCAGGTCAGTGGACGAGACGCGCGAGATGGGCGATCGTCTGTCCGTGCGGTCACCCCGACAAGCTGGCTCGCGTTTCGCCCCCAGGGCTCTCGTGGCCATTGGAATCGTCGTGTGCCTGGCGGGCGGGTGCGCGCGGGGCTACACCGGCCCGAAGATCCTCGCCGGGGTGGGGGCGGCCCTGCTGGCGGGAGGGGGCACGACCTGGGCGGTGGGCGCGCGTCGGGACCAGGATGGAACCGCCAACCTCGGCATCATCACCACCGCGGTGGGCGCGGCCGCCGTCATCGGCGCGGCCGGCTGGTACGCCATCTCGACCGCCTGCGAAGAAGATCCCGATTGCCCGCGCGGCGAAGAATGCAAAGAGATCCCCGCGCTGCCCGGCCGTGTGCCCTACAAACAGTGCATGCGGGCCGGGCCTTGAACGAGCCTTAAAGGAGATAGAGATGTCCAACAGCCCTTCATCGAAACCAAGCGTTTGCGTGCTTCGGGTGAGTGCCCTGGTCGTGTCCCTGGCCTGCTTGGGCCTGTTCGGTTGTGACAGCGGTTCGGGCGAAGGCGGCGGCGCCGGGAAGAGCGGCGCGGGCCAGAGCGGGAGCAGCAGCGGTGGCGCTGGTGCGGGAGGCTCTCAGTCCAGTCAGGGCGGCTCGTCCAGCAGTCGCGCGGGTTCGGGCGGCCGACAGACCTCGAGCAGCACCGGCGGTACGGGCGGCACGGCCGGAAAGAGCAGCAGCTCTTCCACTTACGTCACCGGGGGCTGTAAGTGCGGCGGTACCGGCGGCACGGGCGGCACGGCCACCGGCGGAACTGGAGGGACCGTCACGGGGGGCTCCACCGGCGGAACTGGAGGGACCGTCACGGGGGGCTCCACCGGCGGCAACTCGCAGGGCGGCGTGGGCGGCACCGCCTCTACCGGAACCTCACCCGGCCCGGACGCCGGCGTCGATGGCGCCCCTGATGCCCAAAGCTCGAATCCCGACAGCAGCACGGCCAGCGGCTTTTGTCCCACCGACGGCTCGGCCTGCAAGCTCATGCCCTTTGGCGATTCCATCACTGACGGCATAGGATCATCGGGTGGCGGTTATCGCGTTCCGCTGTTCAAGCTCGCCCTGAACGACAGCAAGGGCATCACCTTCGTGGGGAACTCAAAGAACGGCCCGGGAACCGTCACGGTCAATGGCCAGACCATATCATTCCCCCAGAGCCACGAAGGCCACTCGGGGTGGACCATCAAGGACGGCGGCGGCCGAGACGGCATCTACGACTTGGTCGACAACACCATGAAGACCAACTCGCCCCACATCATCCTGCTGATGATCGGCACCAACGACGTGAACATCAACCTGGATCTCTCCAACGCCCCCAAACGCATGGGTGAGCTATTGGACAAGATCATCGAGCAGGCGCCCAAGGCGTTGATCGTGGTGGCCAAGTTGGTCCCCACCACCAACGACACCACCAACGGCCGCGTGCGAACCTACAACGATGGTATCGCGACCGAGGTCCAGTCACGCATCAGCGCGGGCAAGAACCTCAAGATGGTCGACATGTACGCGGCCTTCACCGCCAACTCCAACTACAAGACCGCGCTCATGAACGATGAGCTGCACCCCAAGGACGCCGGTTACTCGGTCATGGCGCAGATCTGGTACGACGCCATCAAGTCGTATTTACACTAAGGAGACCCCGATGAGCGACTGCCTGTTCTGCAAGATCCGCGACGGCAAGATTCCCGCCGCCATCACCTATCGCGACGACGATGTCTTGGCGTTTCGGGACATCAACCCGCAAGCACCCTTCCATCAACTGGTGATCCCCCTGCGCCACGTGGCCAGCCTGGCCGAGGCCCAGGCAGGCGACGCCGACCTTTTGGGCAAGCTGATGCTGGCGGGCGCGCGCCTGGCCAAGGAATCGGGCCAGGCCAACGGCGGCTTCCGCGTGGTCATGAACGCCGGACCCGACGCCGGCCAAAC
This sequence comes from uncultured Myxococcales bacterium, assembly GCA_964535465.1. Taxonomy (GTDB): domain Bacteria; phylum Myxococcota_A; class Polyangia; order Fen-1088; family Fen-1088; genus Fen-1137. The sequence goes on along the minus strand of CAZHUY010000001.1, from coordinate 54,927 downwards.
CGTGCACCACATCCACCTGCACGTGCTGGCGGGGCGGGTGCTGGGCTGGCCTCCGGGGTAGGCAGAGGAATGAACCACAGCGCGGTCCTGCATCCGAAAGCCGGACCGTCTCAGAAGTAGACCTGATCGCAGAGGTAGACCTGATCGTAGACGTGGTCGTGGCCGTGGCCGGACACTTCCAACCGTCCGCGTCCACGGCCACGGCCACGGCCACGGCCACGGCCTTACCCCCGGAACATCTGATCAAATCAGCGACCCGAAGATCTTCGCGGCCCGCGAAGAAGCTCAACGTTAGCAATACAGATCCGCCGATGTAACATGCCGATGCGGTGAATCCGCCCGCTGGAGACACCGTTCATGGAGGCTTCCCATGCACCGTCGTACTTTACTAGTTGTCTTGTGCTCCCTCGCCACGGCCTGTGGCTACAACGCGAAGTCCAATGATACCGGTGCGGGAGATGGGGCGCTGGGCGGAAGCACGGCTTTGCCCGACGCCGCTGTCCTCGATGCCGCCAGTGAAAACGTGGACGTTGATGTTGGCGCGGGCGAGACCGCCAGGCCGGAAAACCCCGAGGCTGGCCCGGTCGATTCCCTTGCGGCGGCGGATGCCGGACGAGGGGAAGACGTTCTTGTCGCCCAAGACAGGGATGCCCCGATCAGCGGGACCGGCGGTGTCGGAGGGGCGGGCGGAGGCTCGGGAGGTGGAGGCGGTGCCAGGGATGCCGGCACGGACGCCAGTGCCGGAACCCCCGCGAGCAGCGGGACGGCTGGTCAGTCAGGGACCGGCGGCGCGGGTACCGGGGGCACCACGCTGACCATTTCGCATCCTTCGATCAGCAGCTTCTCCGCCACACCCGAGTCCATCGGCGAGGGGAAGAGCAGCACCCTCACTTGGGCCGTAACCGGGGCCATCCGGCTCACCATCGATCAGGGCGTCGGGGTGGTGACGGATCGCACCTCGATCACGGTCACGCCCGCCGAGACCACGGTCTATACCCTCACGGCGGAGAACGCCGCGGGTGCCAAGCTGACAAGACAGGCGAGGGTGACCGTGGTCGCGTCTCCGACCATCACCGGCTTCGTCGCCATGCCCGAGATCATCAGCGCGGGATCGAACATCACCCTCAGCGCCGTATTCAGTGGCGGCGATGCCACGGTTGACCAGGGTGTTGGAACGGTGAGCAGTGAGGCGGTTGTCACGTGCAACCCCTTGGAGACCACGACCTACACCCTGACGGTGACCAACGCCTTGGGAGAGACCAAGACCGCCACGGCCAAGGTCACGGTGGTTCCCTTGCCGACCATCTCGTCGTTCCAGGCTGCCCTGACCCCGATCGCCAGTGGTTCCAGCACCACCCTGACGGCGAATTTCGAGAATGGAACAGGAAGCATCGATCAGAGCATTGGCAACGTCACCAGCGGCACCCCGTTCAGCACGGGCGCCCTGACCAGCGCGAAAACCTACACCTTGACCGTCACCAATCCGGCGGGGACCGCGAAGACGGCCACCGTCACGGTCGTCGCGGTCGGGCCAGGGCATTTTGCCAGCGTGCGCATGCTCAAGTGGATGGGTGGTGGGCACACGGCCACCCTGCTGCCCAATGGCAAGGTGCTCATCGCCGGCGGGATGAATGATACCGACGGGCACGCGGAGCTATACGAACCGGCGACGCAGACCTTCGTGGCGACTGGCCCGATGACGGGGCCACGGGTCAATCACACGGCCACCCTTCTGGCGAACGGCAAGGTGCTGATCTGTGGCGGCGAGCCCGCGAGCGGCGATTCGCAATCGACGGCCGAGCTTTATGACCCGACCACGGGAAAGTTCGTGGCCACGGGCCGGATGATCAAGGCGCGGGCCCATCACGCGGCTCTCTTGTTGGCGGACGGAACGGTGCTCGTCACCGGCGGCCAGGGTGGTGTCAACCGGTATGACGACGGCGAGCTCTATGACCCCGATACGGGAACTTTCGCGGCGATCGGCACCAGAATCACCCAGGGGTTCTTGGACCACACCATGCTTTCCGTACCGACCACGCCTCCGAAATTCCTGATCCTGGGCGGAAACGGCGGCAAGACCGTTTACTCCTACGATCCGGCGAGCCAGAGCTTTCCCCCGCTGGGGGCGATGAACGCCACACGGAACTACTCAGCCATCGCGCTGCTGCCCAACAACAGCGTGCTCCTCGCCGGAGGGCTTGACCAGACGCTGGTCATCGTCAAGAGCGCGGAGGTGTACGACCCCGACAGCCAGACCTCCGTGGCCACCTCTGACATGACCGTCCCGAGGTCTCAAGCAGCGTCCGTCGTGTTGGCGGACGGAACGGTGCTCGTCATCGGGGGGCAGAAGGTCAACGGGGTCGAAGACCTCGCCAGCAGCGAGATCTACAACCCCACCAGCCGGGTCTTCACGGCCTCGGGCAACATGGCGTTCACGCGCGTTGGGCACACGGCAACCGCGCTGCCCAACCGCAAGGTGCTGGTGGTGGGCGGATACACCAATCAGACGGATCCCGGCGCGGAGCTGTACTTCTACTGACCGGCTGAAGGGCGAGCTCGATTAGAACTGCGCCATGAACTTCCAGGCGATGGGCGGAACGAAGGCCTTGAGGCCGTCATCCCCGGTCGAGGTCCCGTCATTGATGCTCGATGGGGTGTGCCCGCCGTCGAAGGTGCACACCTTGACGGGATAGCCCTCCTTGCACTTCTCGAAGTCGTAGCAGGTGTACTTCCTGCTGCCCTTGGCCTCGGTCGGGATGGGGGAGGGAAGCGTGCAGCCGTTGTCCTTGGCGTGCTGAACCACGCAGGCCCTCCCGCCGCGCGAGTCGTCGCCCCACGGGCAGGTGCCGTCGCTCATGCCGGTCACGCTCATGTACGCGAGGGGGACATGGTTGTTGGTCGGCTGAGTGAAGTTGTAATTGGCCGGCGCCATGGTGACCACCGCGCGCAGCTTGGTCGCACGCCCCACCGACAGCGCATAGCTCATCATCGCGCCGAAGCTGAAGCCGGTGGCGAAGACCCGGCTCTCGTCGATGCACAGGTTCTCGCTGACCAGCTTGAGCAGGTCGTCGAAGTAGGGGCTGTCCTTTTCCCAGTTCCAGTTCCCGCCAACCGGATCGGTGTCGGGCGCCACGAAGATGGTGGGCTGGTTGGCGTTGAGCGATTCGCGACGGAGCCCGAAGTACGCGTAGCTCTTGGCGTCGAAGTTGGGCCCATCGCCCGCGGGGTGCAGGCCCGTGGCGTTGCCGGTGTCCGAGCCGCCCATCTGGCGCCAGGAGAAGACCAGGCGGTAGGGCTTGGTCGCATCGTAGTTTTCCGGGATGTCGATGATGACGGCGCGGGTCTTGCCGCCGCTGGTCACGCCCTTGAGTCGGGTCGACGTGGCGGGAGCGCCATTGACCGACGAGCCGCCGGTCGTCAGCGTCTTCACGCCATCGGCATTGCCGCAGCCTTTGCTCGGCACCGGAGGGTTGCCGATGGCCAGGCCGCCGCCTGTGGAGGCCGTGCCGCCGCCGCCGCTCCCCGCGCTCCCTGTGTGGCCGCCGCTCGCCGTGCCGCCGGTGCCGGTCGAAGTGCCGCCGCCGCCCTTGCCGCCCGAGCCGCCGCCGCTGGTGGCCGCCCCCCCGGTCCCGCCTTTGCCGCCCGAGCCGCCGCCACCCGCGCCCGCCTTGCCGCCGCCGGCGCTGCTGCTGGAGCTGCTGGTCGCCGTACTCGCGCCGCCGCTGCTGCCCGCACTTGCCGAGCTGCCCCCGCTGGCGCTGCTGCTGCTGGCAGCCGTGCTGCCGCCGCTGGACTTGCTGCTCGAGCTGCTGGACTTGGCCGACGAGCCGCCCTGGCTGGAGCTCGAGCTCGAGCTGGCGGAGGAGTCGCCACCCGTTGACCCCTGACCGTCGCCTGAGTCGTTCGAACAGGACGCGACCAGCGCGGGAAGACCGACGCACAGGGTGGCCAAGAGCATCTTTCTCATGGGTGAACCTCCAGATCGTGAGCGGGGACGGGAGACACGAGAGCTCTCTTGGCCCCCGTGGTTCTTACGTGGATATCCCTCTTGTCTCTAGACGCCGACTTTTGTCAGAAAAGGTCACCTATGTTGCGGATGGGCCGGCTTGTCCCTCACGCTGGGCCAGGTGCTAGAGGTATCTTGGTCTTTGGGGTCGTCGCGTGGACGTCGTCACCGAGGGCGGGATCAGCCCCTACCTGCGGGATCGCATTTTCGCCGAGGCGGCTCCCCTGTGCAGGACGATCGCGCGTTCTTGCTGCACATCCGCGACGACCATCAGGTCGGCGGTCGCAAGACTCGCACCTACGTCGGGGTAGCAACCACCAGACAGCCGAGAAGTCGAGGTCTTGGGTGACCAGGAACCGGCCCGCGGCTTGGGCGGCGGCCCAGACCTCGTGGTCACGCCGCCAGGGTGGGCACCTCGTGCGAGCGGGGAAGGGGTCGCAAGGCGATGAGTAGGCGAGGTCGATGTCAGGGGAGGGAACAACACGCGATGCTGTGGGATCCCTGCAGGGACGAGGGCGAAGTTAGGGGAGAGGCGAGCCGCGTGGTGGGACCGCGAGGAAGGGACGTCATCGAAAGCGGACGCGAGGCGCGCGGTCGTCGGGTCGTTCCTCGGGGGACGTCCATCTCAGGCCGGGCGCCGAGGGCCCGGGAGAGCTTCAAGGTTCCGCGTGCGCCCGTCCATGATGGACTCGATCGTCGCTTGGCATCCTCGGCCCGCAGACGGCCCGAGGAGCAGCTCCTTCCGCCCCCGAGGAATCGCCCCGCCACCCGCTAAGCGCCTCGCTGCCGTCAGTGGCAGGAAGGACATCTGTATGAGAACGAGACGGATTTGGTGGCGCCTGAGATGATCCTCGGAGCGGAACAAACGCGTCTTTGACCCAACCGATAAGGCGGTCATCCAGGCAAGGCCGGTCCGGAATCCAGAGATGCCTGTCCAAAGCTCGGACTGTTCCAGGTTTCCAACTACCCGAAGTCGGGAAGACTAGCCCCAGGCCCGGTCGCCAAAGCGCACGTAGATGGGAACTGCCTGCTCCTGATCAAGGAGGGAGTCGAAGGTGCGGATCTCAATTCGAAGGTCAGCCATCATTTGCCGTCGGAGCGTATTTGTGCCGGGATCGGTTGCCTGCCTCCTTCCAATGAGGATGAGGCCAGGGAGATTCGGAGAGATGTCCTGCAAGCCGAGGCCATTGTCACGCCTCGTTCTCGAGGCATAGGCTTGATTCGATGCAACCCATGCCCGCCAGTCCTGGATTTGCCGGATAGCGTGTGTGAGCTGCCGAGAGGGATCTCCGGTCTTTGTGAACATAGGTGCCCTTGGGCTTTCGAGTTCGACAGCCTGCCAGTAGAACCCGGGTGATAGTTGTTCTCGCTGGGGTGGGTGCCAGAGACATGTCGGCGGACATGTTGGCGGGCGAAGCCCGGGTCTGTCTGCGCTGAAGTCTAGCGGGCGTAGGCGTGGGGGGTGGCGCGGAAGGAGGGGACCCGCAGCTTCACGGAGGGCGCGTGCCGCCTGTGCTGCAGGCGCACTCCGGGATGTACGGTTTCACCACTTTGCGAAACGAGTCGCCCGGAGGAAGCTGCGGGGAGGGGTCCTGCAGCGACAGGACCCGCCACGCCGGAGGGCGCGGGTCGCCACGAGGAAGGCCGCGCGTGGGCCGAGGGCCGACTCAGAGAGAGCCAGAGACCTGTTTGTGGGCCGGGGGCCGACTCAGAAAGTGCCAGAGACATGCTGGCGGGAGAGGCTCGGGTCTGCACTGAAGGCCAGCGGGCGTAGGGGTGGGGGGTGGCGCGGAAGGAGGGGACCTGTAGCTTCGCGGAGGGCGCGTGCTGCCTGTGCTGCAGGCGCACTCCGGGATGTGCGGTTTCACCACTTTGCGAAACGAATCGCCCGGAGGAAGCTGAGGAACGCGTGGGGAGCTCGCCGGCTTTGCTGGCGACGTACCATCGCGCGAGGCCGAGCGCAGCGAGCGTGGGAGGGGAGGCAGGTGGGGAGCCGAAGGGTTTGGAAACCCTTCCAGGGTTTCCATTTCGATCATCTCCTGCAGCGACAGCACCCGCCACGCCGGAGCGCGCGGGTCGCCACGTTGAAGGCCTAACCTTGAAGCTGACAGGAGCCACAATGCCGGAGCACGTGGGTCAGGGACGTTGTCGGCTCGATCCGGCGGGCAGCTATTCGCAGGGTGGCGCTCCCACGTGGATGGCGATCTCCCGGTACGAGTTGTCATCCCTGAGCAGGCGGCCGAGTTGCTCGATGATCGAGTCCACGGCGCGCCAGTCGGACACGCTCATGATTGCGCCTTCGGTTGTGCCTTCGGTGGTGCACGCGTCGTACGTAACCCCGCAGCCATGGATCGTGCCGGGGATTTCGATGGCCCAGCACACCTGTTGCGCGGTCATGCGGCCATCGCTCATTTTGGCAAGACCGCGAACTGCGAATTGGGCCTCCGACGCGGGGCAGTCTTTGATGACCTCGTACCCGTCGTAAGCGCCCGGCGCGGTTTTCACGTCACTCGGCCGACCAAGGGCGTGGCAATCGCCACCAGTGGTCGTAGCGGAGGTGCAGCCCACGCCTGCGGCGGCAAGGGTGAGCCACAGAATCCATGGCGTTGTCTTTGCCCGTGTCATCAACGTCCACCGTAGCACCTTCCCGTCCTCCGGAAATGGCGGAGCAGGGGTAACAGGCGGTCGCGGTGATCGCAATCACCTTGCACGGGAAGCTCGCAGGGACCCATTTGCGGATCCCCTGCCTGCGCTGAAGTCCAGCGGGCGTAGGTGTGGCGGGTGGCGCGGAAGGAGGGGACCCGCAGCTTCGCGGAGGGCGCGTGCCGCCTGTGCTGCAGGCGCACTCCGGGATGTGCGCTTGCACCACTTTGCGAAGCGAATCGCCCGGAGGAAGCTGCGGGGAGGAGTCCTGCAGCGACAGGACCCGCCGCGCCGGAGCGCGCGGGTTATCACCTAGAAGGCCCGACCTCGCGCCAAGCCAGACCGGAGCGCGCGGGGCGCTACGTCGAATTCTCTGATGCCGGCCAAGGGGCGAGGGAATCGCTTTCACCCACATTTCTGAATATGCGATAGGGGGACTGTCACGTGAGTCCTGTGGCCGACGATAAAGGGGGCGGCCCGTCGGCACTCCAGCCGGTAGACTTTGAACCATGAACGAACCGGTTCGCATCGCTGTCGTGGGCGCCGGTAACGTCGGCGCGACCTTCGCGTATTCGCTCATGCTGAGCGGGCTCGCTCGCGAGATCGTCCTCATCGACGCCGACCACGCGCGCGCCGAGGGCCAGGCCATGGATCTGGAGCACGCCGTGCCCTTCAGCAATCCCACGCGCGTCTGGGCGGGCGGCTACGAGGACTGCAAGGGCGCCCTGGTCACCATGATCTCGGCCGGGGCCAGCCAGAAGCCCGGCGAGAACCGCATGGCCCTGCTCAAGCGCAACGTGGCCGTGTTTCGCAGCGTCGTCTCCCAGGTCGCGGCGGTGAATCAGGAGGGCATCATCCTTGTGGCCACCAACCCCGTCGATCTGCTCACCTACGCGGCCTACAAGATCTCCGGTCTCAGCCGACGGCGCGTCTTCGGCTCGGGAACCATCCTGGATACCGCGCGTTTCCGCACCTTGCTGGCCAGCCACTTCGGCGTGGACGCGCGCAGCCTGCACGCGCACATCATCGGCGAGCACGGCGACAGCGAGGTGCCGGTGTGGTCGCTGGCCAACATCGCCGGCGTCCGCCTGGCCGACGTGCACGGCGAGGGGTGGGCTGTGCACGAGAGCAGCGCCATGCAGGAGATCTTCCGCAAGACCCGGGACGCCGCCTATCAAATCATCGAACGTAAGGGCGCGACCTACTACGCTGTCGCCGCCGGTCTGCTCCGCATCGTCGAGGCCATCGTGCGCGACCAGAGCACGGTCCTGTCCACCACCAGCCTGCTCACCGGTCAATACGGGATCTCCGACGTGTGCTTGAGCCTGCCCAGCGTCATCAATCGCCGCGGTATCGCGCGCGTGCTGGAATTGCAGCTCTCCGACGAGGAACGCGAGCAGCTCACCCGTTCGGCCACGGCCATCAAGGGCAGCATCGCGGAGCTGGGGATCTGACCAGCGGTGGGCGCCCCCCGTCGCGGCGGAGCAAACGGGGGGGTGATCGCCCCGATCTCCAGGGCGCGGGAGAGCTTCTGCTCGAACGAATCAAGAGCTTCTTGGTTAATTCGACAAAATGCGTTGCGATGACCGCGACCTCGTAGGAAGGTGAGCTCATGCACTGCGGAAATCGAACACTGGCTTTGTTGCTCTTCGGTGTGGCGGTCATGGGGTGGACTGTCCCCGCGGCGGCCGCCGGCAAGAACAAGCTCTCGCGGGAGAAGGCGGCCAAGAAATCCTGCGCGATGGGAGACGTGAAGAAGGGCATCGAGATCCTGGCCGACCTGCTGGTCGAGACCAACAACTCGACGTACATCTACAACCAAGGCCGATGCTACCAACAGAATCGCCGCTGCGACGAGGCGGTGGATCGTTTTCGCGAATACCTGCGCAAGGCGGTCGGTATCTCGCAGCGCGAGCGCGAGGACGTGGAGAAGCAGATCCTGGACTGTGGCGGCGCGCCCCAGGTTGTGGCCTCACCTCCTCCCAGGCTCGAGCCCCCCATCGCTCCTCCTCCACCACCGCCCACGGTGACCGAAGCGCCATTGCCCGAGATCGCCGCGACCGCGACTCCCGCGCCCAAGGCGGAATCGACGGCTGGCCGCTCCCTGCGCATCACCGGCATCGTGGCGGCCTCCGTGGGGGTCGCTTCCGTGGTCACCGGTGTCTTGCTGGCCCTAAAGACGCAAGATCTGGCGCAGCAGATGCGCGACGATCTCTCGGACAATCGGTATGACCGGGACACCGAGTCGCGGCGTTCGACCTATGAGACGGCGGGCTGGATTTGCTACGGCGTGGGCGCCGCGGCGGTGGCCACGGGCGCGACGCTCTACCTCCTGGGGTGGCGGGCTGCACGCGCGGAGGCAAGCCTCACCTTTCTACCAACCGTCGATTCCCGCAGCGCGGGTTTGACCCTGCACGGAGCCTTCTAATGAGTCGCCCCCTCACCAAACGCCGGATGTCCGTGGGTCACCTTTCTTCCCGACCTGCCCTGTTGCTGATGTGCGGATGGCTCGGGGCCTTGTCCCTGGCGGGGTGCTTCGGCCAGAGCCCCAAGGTCGACGTGCACAAGCTGGTTTGCGAAAAGGACAGCCAGTGTCCGAAAGACCATCGCTGCGAGACCAAATTCAACCCCGGCATCTGCTGTGCCATCGGTGATCTCTCCTGCGGCGGGGACGCGGGAACCTCGAGCGACGGCTCGGTCAAAAGCGGCGATGGCCCGAGCGATGGTCTTGCGCGGGATCAGGACGTGGGCGACACCCCGAGGATCGGGAGCAGCGCGGAGACCCGCGATGCTATCGACAGCGAAGGCCTCTCTCCCACCGCGGACGCAGGGGGATCGGCCGACACCTTCATCGCCAACGACTCGCAACTCTGGGATGGTTTGGCCCCGCCCGACAGCCGGGTGAACCCGGACGGAGCGCATCTGGACACCTCGACATCGAAAGCCGACACGGGCGCGGTCGTCCCAGGCCCGGATGGCGGCCCCGATGCGCGCGCCGATGTCCGTGTCGATCTCCGCCTTGATCTCGCGAGCCCGGATCTTCCTGGCGTCGATCTCGCGAGCCCGGATCTTCCCCGTATCGATCTCCCGGCGGACACCAGACTCGTGGTCGAGTCACCGAAGATCGTCAGCTTCACGGCGGAGCCCTCCATCATCAGCCGAGGGAGCCAGGCGACCTTGACCGCCGTCTTCACCGGCGGCACCGGAAGCGTCAGCGGTGGTGTGGGAGTGATCGAAAGCGGGGTCGGCGCCCCCACGGGAGCCTTGTCGAGCGACAAGACCTTCACTCTGACGGTGACCAATTCCCAGGGGGAAATGGTCACCCTGGACGCCAGCGTGAAGGTCGTGCCCTTGCCCACCATCACCAGTTTCGTCGCCAATCCCCTCCACGTGATTTCGGGAAACGCGACGACCCTGACCTCCGTCTTCGCCGACGGCACCGGCACCATCGACCATGGGGTCGGCGAGGTCACCAGCACCATCGGGGTCAGCGTCATTCCCACCGCGGCCACCACCGTCTACTCCCTCACCGTGAGCAACCAGGCCGGCGACAAGGAGACCAAGACCGCCACCGTGACCTTGGAGGGATTCATCCCGACCGGCTCGATGTCGGTAGGTCGACGCGATCACACCGCGACCCTGCTCAACAACCAGAAGGTCCTGATCGCGGGCGGCAACACTTCGAGCACGGGAGCCTCTTTGGCCACGGCCGAGATCTATGACCCGGGCACGGGCAAATTCACGGCCACCACGGGTTCGATGACCGTGGGGCGGCAACTGCACACTGCCACGCTCATGATCGACGGCCGCGTGCTCTTGGTGGGCGGCATGTCGGATCCCGACACCGTGGTGGACAGCGCAGAGATCTATGACCCGACCACCAACCGTTTTACCGCGGTCTCCGCCGCCATGAGCTCGGCCCGGGCTGGCCACGCCGCCACGCGGCTGAAGGATGGTCGTGTTTACTTCGTAGGCGGCTATTCCACCTCCGACTCGTTCACCTCGGAGCTGTCCACGGTGGAGTCGTTCAATCCCAGCACCGAGGCCTTCAACACGGGTCTGGGCATGCTTGTGCCCCGACCCTATGGGCCCACCGTCACGTTGCTCAACGACGATCGCATTCTGGTGGTGGGGGGCGCCAACGTCGCCGTCGCCGACAACCCCGGAGCGGAGATCGCCAGCGGCACCATCCCCATGTTCAGCGCTGTCGATTACGATCTGCGGACATTCGCCACCGCGACCCTCATGCCAGGCGGGCAGGTGTTGGTCACGGGTGGGGGGGCCATGCGTGTGGGCCAGGTCGCGACCGCGGCGCTCTTCGATCCAAACAGCAAGACCTTCACCGACACCACCGGCAACATGACCACGGCGCGCATGTTTCACACCGCCACGCCACTCAGCGAGAGCAAGGTCCTCATCGTGGGTGGTCGCAATGCCTCCGGGGTTCGCGCGGACGCCGATATCTACGAGGCTGGCAGCTTCACCAACGTCAGCTCGCTCATGAGCACCGTGCGCTTCCACCACACCGCCACCCGCCTCAGCAACGGATGGGTGCTGGTCACCGGTGGCGGTACCGACACGAGCAACACCAGTCCCGCCTCCGCCTCGGCCGACCTCTACATTGAGTGAAGACGGGAAAGCGGCTGTGATCCGGATCGCTATGGCGAATATGGCGAGGTGTTACGATGACGCGCATGACGACAAACCACTTGGCCTTCGTGTCTCGATGGGGAGGATCCCTCCTGCTTGTGGCGGCGCTGGCGGCTTGCTCCAGCTCCACGCCGCTCACCGAGACCGGCCATGATGCCGCGGGCGTGGGCTCGGCGGGGGCGTCGGGGACTGAGTCGCGCGGCTCGTCAGGCGGGGATGCGGGCCGTGGCGGATCGTCGAATGCTGGCGGAGCCAGCGCCGGTGAGGTGACGGGCTCTGCCGGTCGTTCAGGTTCTGGTGGCGCCTTGGCGGGCAGTACCGTTCCCGGGGGCTCGTCGGGCGGTACCTCCGGGCCGGCCGGCAACAAGGCCCCGGATGCCGGGGCAGGTTCGGGCGGATCGTCGGTTTTGGGCGGCAGTGGAGGCAAGGAGTCGGACGTTTCAGGGCGAGATGCCGCCGTCTCCCTGGATGCTTCCCTCGAACGTCCTCGTTCGGATTCCTCATCGCCTGATCGGGGCTCGCCGGACGCGCGCACCGATGCTCTCTCGGCCGCCGCCCAGGAATACGTCACCGCCTACGCGGCTCCCTACTGTTCTCGGCTGGCGGCGTGTTGCGCCCAGAACGGCTTCCCGACCCCACAACGCGCGGCCTGCGAAGCCGGCGAGCTGGGTTACGTGAAGTCCCTCGACGATGGTTCGGCGGTGATCGACCGGACCGTGATCCAAACCATACTGACGCAGCTACAGGACAGTTGCGACCAGCCGTCGTATGCGGTTCTGGCCAGGACCACCAAGGGGACACGCGCGGCTGGCGAGCCCTGCGACTCCGTGGACCAATGCGAGAGCGAGCCCGGGATATGCCTGAACAAAAAATGCATGGTTCCGCCCCGAGGCAAGGCCGGTGATGGCTGCGCGGTCACCTGCGACGATTACACGAGCTGCAAGTGGACGACCAGTGGAGGTAAGAGCCCCTATGCCTTTTGCGACGAGTCCGACGGCCTGCGCTGCGACCGCGAAAGCCAAACCTGCGTGGCTCTCAAGGCTGCCGGGGAGACGTGCGCCGACTTCACCGAGTGTGGCACGCACGCCGATTGCTCGAGTGGAATCTGTGTGGCCAGGGTCAAGCTGGGGGCAGACTGCAGCAGGACCTCCTGTGACAGAGGCCTGCAGTGTGGCAATGGCACGGGCTCGGCCTACGTCTGCCAGAAGGCTTCCATAGCCTGGAGCGGAAGCTGCAGTCCCTAGAGCATCGAGCCCGGTGAAGGCCGGCGGCTTGCGACGGACTTGATCGCCGGGTGCTATTCGTTGCACGCGCGGTAGCGCGAGGCCATCGGGGCTACGGGGAAGGGCAGGCGTGCCTCCGCGTCGAGGGCGGCCAGCGCGGCCCCCAGGTCCTTGGGCAGCGCGGCCCCCAACACGACGATGATGTTGTCGGAGTGGGGTGTGCGCTGCTGCACGCAAACCCGGAACCGCTTGGCCATGCGGCGGATGATGTCGCGCTCGCGCTGGGACGATTCCGCATCGGCCACGTTCGCGATCACCAGCCCGCCCGGCGCCAGACGGCGGGCCACGTTGGCGAAGAACCCGTCCGTCGCGAGCGGCTCGGGGATGCTGTTGGCGCCGTAGGCATCGAGCAGGATCACATCCCAGCGTCGGCCGGCGCGCTTCATGAACGCGGCACCGTCGGCGATGTGGACGCGCAGTCTGGCGTCCTCGACCACCCCGAAGTAGTCGCGTGCCACCTTGCGCACCAAGGGGTCCAGCTCGACCACCTCGACGCGCATCGTGGGGAACGCTCGGCGCGCCAGCATGGGGAAGGTGCCGCCGCCCAGCCCGACCACCAGCAGATTGCGGCGGCGGGGGGCGAACGCCAACGCGCTGGCCGCGTGGCGGATGTATTCCATGGGCACCACTTGCGGATCGCGCAGCGAGATGGTGCTTTGGGTGGCGTCGTCGAGATTGCCGAAGTACAGCGAGCGCAGGTCTCCTTCGTCAGCGACGATCACCCGATTCCACTTCGAGTCGCCGCTGAAGACCACGCGCGGGGTGCCCGACTCCGCCACGGGCGTGTCCTGCGCCGGCTGCGCGAAGGAGCTCGCGGCGAAGAACGTGAGCCCGAGGCAGAGAGCGAAGGTGTGGCGCCGGAGAAGCATGGTGACTTTAGGCGATGGGTTCGCACACGGGGCGCTGACCGGGGGCCAGGGTGAGGCGATAGAGCCCCCCGTTGGGCAGCGATGGGAAGGCTTGGCCGACCATGTAGCCCAGGAGGGAGCGGATGGACGAGCCGTGCGAGACCACCAGGGCCGTGCTGTGGTCATCGGGCAAGGCCGCGGCGACACCCTCCACCACGCGGAACATGCGCGCGACGACGTCTTCGTCGGGTTCCGCGCCAGGGGGAAAGCAGCGGTCAGCCACGTAGCGCTGCCAGATGTCGCCCAGGGCGGCGCATTCGGCGGCGGTCCTGCCCTCGAAGGGGCCGAAGGCGCGTTCGCGCAGATCGCGATGGCTCAACAAGGGCAGGTTCAGGGCACGGGCCACGATCTCGGCGGTTTCGTGTGCTCGACTCAGATCGCTGGTGTGAACGCTCACCAGGCCAAGTCCGCGCAGGCGCTCCACCAGGGCGAGGGCCTGGGTGCGGCCCTCTTCGCAAAGCGGAATGTCGGTCTGGCCTTGCCAGCGCTTTTCGGCGTTCCACGCGGTCATTGCGTGGCGAACCAGGTACAACGTGCGTGCCATGGGCGGGCCGTATCTACTATAGGATTGGCCGCGTCACCGAGAAGTTTCAGTGCTATCGGTCACGCTACGCACCCAACGCCCGCTTGTCTTCGAGACATTGTCGGCAGACTTTCTTATGTCTGCCAGCGTCACAAGATCAAGAAAGGTCCGGGCTGGGTCTCTCTTCGACGGGCAGCAGCGATACAGGGAGCAGCGACACCCAGTCAAGTGCAGGCGGGGCTGGTTCCGCCAACTCCGAGAGCGAGAGCTCGGGGGTGCGCCATGGCTAGGGGCTGCGTCTCCTCCTCTCCCGTCGTCATGACCTTGGCTTTGTTCGGTCTGCTGGCGCTCGGGCGTGCGGCGCGGAAGCGCTACCGGACCGGCATGGACCGCGCCTACATGCGGATGTCGACCAGCGTCTTGCGTCGCAACTCGCCCAGGTAGTTCTTGGTCTGCCGTTCCATCTCGCGCTGACGGAGCTGACCGCGGATCTGGTCACGCACCTCGGCCAAGGGCTTGGCGGCCTGTGCGCGTCGGCCCTCCAGCTTGATGATGTGGAAGCCGCGGTCGGCACGCACCGGGCCGCGCACCTCGCCCTCCTTCATGGAGAAGACCAGCTCTTCGATGGGCTTGGGGAAGATGTCTTTGCCAAACCAGCCCAGGTCGCCGCCCTCCGTGCGGGTGGCCGCGTCTTCGGAGTGCTCGCGTGCCAGCTTGCCGAAGTCCTCGCCGGTCTGCGCGCGCTCGAGCAGCTTCTTGGCTTGCTTCTCGCGCTCCTGGGCCGTGGCGGCGTCGGCGTTCTCGGGGATGGCCAGGAAGATGTGGCTGGCCCGCACCTGGATGTTGGCCTCTTGCATGTGCCGCTCGTAATAGCTCTGCACATCGGCGTCGCTGACGCTGACCTTGCCGCCCACCGCGATGTTGATGACCCGGTACTTGAGGATCTCGCGCTTGGTGTTCTGGCGGTAGGCCCCCATGCTCATGCCCTGTTTGCGCAGTTCATCGCGCAGTTGGGCGTCGCTCAGGCCGTAGTCCTTCTTGATCTGATCGATGGACCGGTCGACCTCCTCGCTGCTGACCGACACCTTCAGCTCGTTGGCCTCGATCATCAGCAACTGCTCGTCCACCATGCGGTCCAGCACCTGGCGGCGCAGGGCCGCGGCCCGGGCCGCCCGCTGGCTGGGGTTGTTGATGGCGGCGATGTCGGCCATCAGGGGCGCGGCCCGCTCTTCCACCTCGCTTTGCAGGATGATCTCGCCTCCCACCACCGCGGCGATCTTTTCGACCACGCGGGCCTGCGTCGACAAGGGCAAGAGCAGCGCGAGTCCGGCAAGCAAGAGATGGGCGGTTTTCATGGCGTTCCTGGGGTTGGGGTGCGGGGCACGAGTCCGTCGGGGCGTCCGGCGTCGAGCGTCGGGGGTGCGGCCAGCTTGGCCAATTCGTCTTCGTAGATCTCCACGCGAATGGTCTTGCGCGTCTCCTCGACCAGCTCGCGTTTGCGTTTGCTGCGCATTTGCTCGACCAGCTTGCGCTGGATGTCCGCTCTGGCCTCGGCCAGGGTGCGCGCGACTTCGGGACGGCGCTCGTTCAGGCGGAGGATGTGAAATCCCATGTCAGACGCAACGGGACCCGCGACATCGCCCCGCTTGGTCAGGGCAAAGGCCGCCTCGACCACCGGCTTGGGCAGACGCGTGGTTTTGCGGTCGAAAAACATCAGGTCGCCGCCGCGCGCTCTGGAATCCTGGTCCTGCGATTCGCGCTCGGCCAAGGTACGAAAGGCCTCGACGCTGTTGCGGGTCTTGGCCTCGGCCGCCAGCTTGCGGGCCGCGGCTTCGTCGCGCACCAGGATCTGGCTGACGCGCACCTCTTCCGGTCGGACGAAATCGCCCTGGTGCTCGCGGTAGTACCTTTCGATGTCAGCGGCGAGAACGTCCTCGGGGCGCAGCTTGTCGTTGATCTCGCGCTTCTCGAACTGCGCGACCATCTGCTTCTTGGCGATGCGCTGGACGTCGGGATCGCGGTCATAGCCACGTCGCAGGGCCTCGCGCGCCAGCAGCTCATGGCGGACCAAGGCCTCTAGCAGCTCCTTCTTCTTCTCGGGCGTGGAATAGCGCGCGGCCACGAAGGGGGAGTGGGCGTAGCGGTTGAGCACATCCTGCAGATCGCTGGCCGTGATCTCGGTGTCGTCCACCCGAGCCAACACCGGGCCCGAGCGGCCGGAGGCCTGGGCCGGGCCGGGTGCGGGCTTGCAGGCGCACAAGGCCAGCGAAGCCAGCAAGTAAGCTCGGTGATGCATGCTGCTTGCATGGCACAGGCGCGCCGAGACCGCAAGCCTCAGCTCAACCCACCAGGCAGGTCAGAACCTCCTGCAGGCGCTTGCGAGCGGCGGCCATGTGGTCGCGTTTCTCTTGATCGTCGAAGCTGTACGACAGGCGCATGTCGGGCGACAGCTTCCAGGGGTGCTGGCGGCGTTGCACCAGGCGCATGACCTTGGCGGGATCCAGGCGCGCGTCCATGCTCGCGGTCAGGACCAGACGGCTCGCCGTCAGCTCATAGGCCCGGGCCCCGGTGCGGCGGACCAAGGTCTTGTCCACCATCACCTCCCCCAGCAGGCGCGCCTCCTCGGGCAGCGGGCCGTAGCGGTCCTCCAGCTCGCCCAAGGTGGCGGCTACCTCGGTTTGGTCGCGGGCCTGGGCCAGTCGGCGGTAGAAATCCAGGCGCTGCCCGGTGTCGGGAATGTACTCCTCGGGTAGGAAGGCGGGCACGTCCACCGCGATCTCCGGATCGGTTTCGTGACGGATGGGTTGTCCGCGCAGCTCGGCCACCGCCTCCTCCAGGATGCGTGCGTAGGTGTCGAAGCCCACGGCGGCCAGCATGCCGGACTGGCGATCGCCCAGCATCTCGCCCGCGCCGCGGATCTCGAGATCATGGGTCGCCACTTGAAAGCCGGCGCCCAGCTCGGTGAACCGTTGCAGCACCTCCAGGCGCTGGCGCGCCTCCGCCGACACCGCGGCCTCGGAGGGAATCACCAGGTAGCAGAAGGCGCGCTCCTTGGAACGCCCGATGCGGCCGCGCAGTTGGTAGAGCTGGGCCAGCCCGAAGTTCTGCGCCTGGTTCACGATCATGGTGTTGGCGCGCGGGATGTCCAAGCCGGACTCGATGATGGTCGTGCAGCACAGGATGTCGTAACGACCGTCGACGAAGTCGATCATCACCTGCTCCAGCTTACCCTCGGTCATCTGGCCATGGGCCATGCCCACCTTGGCTTGCGGGGCCAGGGCGGCCACCTGGCTTGCCCAGTCGGCGAGATCCTCGACCCGGTTGTGTACGAAGAAGACCTGCCCGCCGCGCGCCAGCTCCTTGTGGATCGCGTCGCGCAGCAGCTCGGGATCGAAGCCGCACACGAAGGTGCGGATGGCCAGGCGATCGGCGGGGGGCGTGGCGATGATCGAGATCTCGCGCAGCCCGCTCATGGCCATCTGGAGGGTGCGAGGGATAGGCGTGGCGGTCAGGGTCAACACATCCACCTGCGAGCGCATCTCCTTCAGCCGCTCCTTGTGCGCCACCCCGAAACGCTGCTCTTCGTCGATGATCAGCAGCCCCAGGTTCTTGAAGTGGACATCGCGCGAGAGCAGGCGGTGCGTGCCGATGACGAGGTCCAGCTTGCCCTCGGCCAGGTCCACTACGGTGGCCTGCTGCTCGCGCCTGGCGCGGAAGCGCGAGAGCGAGGCCACGCGCACCGGGAAGTCGCGCAGCCGCTCCGAGAAGGTGGCCAGGTGTTGCTCGACCAGCACCGTGGTGGGCGCCAGCACCGCCACCTGCTTGCCCCCCAGGGCCGCCAGCAGCGAGGCGCGCAGGGCCACCTCGGTCTTGCCGTAGCCCACGTCGCCGCACACCAGGCGGTCCATGGGCGCCTCGCCCTGCATGTCGGCCAACACCGATTGGATCGCCTTGTCCTGATCCGGGGTCTCCTCGAAGGGGAAGGTCTCCTCGAACTCGCGGAAGACCACGTCGGGCGGCGGGAAGGCATGGCCGGGCAGGGCCCGTCGTTGGGCATAGAGCTGCAGCAACTCCTCGGCCAGTTTGCGCGCTTCGGCGGAAACCCGTCGCCGCTTCTCTACCCAGGTGGCCCCCCCCAGCTTGTCGAGCGGCACCGTCTCGGCGCTGCCGCCCGCGAAACGGTGCACGACCCCGATGCGGTACACGGGGACGTAGATGGCGCCGCCCACGTATTCCAGGTGTAGGAAGTCCTGGGCTACGCCCCGCAGGGTCAGCTTCTTCAGGCCCCGGTAACGACCCACGCCTTGCTCGTCGTGGACCACCAGATCGCCTTCCGCGATCTGCGCCAGGTCCGCCAGCATGGGCGTCGTGGCGGGTGTCGGGGCAGGGCGGTGGGCGCGCGCGCCGAAGATCTCCTCCTCGGCCAGCAGGACCAGACGCACATCGGGCACACGGAACCCTCGCGTCAGCGGCCCGATCAAGATCTGCAATGATGGGCCGGTCTTCCCGCCGGTCAGCAGCGCGAGGCAGTCGCGCGCGCTGTGTTCCACGGGCGCCTCGGGCTGCAGACCAAAGGCCTGCAGAACCCCTGCCAGGCGATCCGCGTGGGTGCGCGAGGTCGCGACGAGGCACACGCGCGTGCGCAGATCCAGCCAGTGGCGCAGCCGCTCGCACAGGGCGTGCCCCAGATCCTCCTCGCCACCTTTGTGCACCAGCTCGGCGCGCAACCCGGTGTTGGGCTCGGCCTCGAAACGGATGCGGGGCTCGGCCGATTCGGGCGTGGGGCCGGTGCTCAGCTCGAGCGTGCGAACCTCGACGCGCGGTCGCCCGTTCAGCACGGCTTGGGCCTGCTCTTCGTCCAGCAGGAATTCCTCCGGATCCAAGGCCAGGCGGTGCTCGGTGCGACGGTGGTGCGCACTTTCGCGCAGGCGCGAGAAGTTGCGGCGCACCTCCTCCAGGATGGCCGGCGGATCCTCCACAACCACCCGCGCATCGGGTGCCAGGTAATCGAAGAGCGATCCCATGCGCGCGTGGAACAGCGGCGCAAGGGCGTCGCTTCCGAAGAAGTCCTCGCCTCGCTCGATCTGCTCCAGCAAGTACCGCGTCTTGCTCGATGGATAGACGGCCTGATCCGCCGCCGCCAGCAAGCGCGTGCGCACGTCCGCGCCTTCGGTCAACACGGTCTCGCGCACGGGGTGGATCTCCACCTGCTCGATGGGCCGCAGGGTGCGTTGCGACGCCGCATCGAACAGGCGTAGCCCTTCCACCTCGTCGCCGAACAACTCGATGCGCACGGGGTGCCGATAGGCCGAGGGATAGAGGTCGAGGATCGCTCCGCGCACCGCGAAGGTTCCGGGATCCTCGACGACCTGCGTGCGACCGTAGCCCGCGCGCTGCAGGTCGGCGATTAGGCCCTGCCGGTCCAAGGTGGTGCGTACCGTGATGGTTCGGCACAACGACCCGAAGTCGCGTGGCACCATCACCCGGCGAAAGGCCGCGGCCGCGGAGACCACCAGGACCATCGGCGCATGGCCATGGCCCAGCCGGTATAGAACGGCCATTCGGCGCATGGTGGTGCGGCGATCAGGCTGCATCTCGGCGTGCGGCGAAACCTCTGGCGCAGGAAGGTCCAGAACCGGCGGGGGGTGCAGCGGATCGTCGCTGGCCTTCTTGGTCGGCAGAAAGAACGCCAGGTCAGCCGCGCGCGCATGCACCTGGTCGTCTTGCGCTACCAGATAGAGCAGCGTGGCGCCGCCCGCCAGGTGCGCGGCCAGGGCCGGCCCCAGCGCGCCGGCGGCACCGTAGATTTCCACGGCGTTTCCCGCGCCTGCCTCGGCCAGGCGGGTGTGAAGTGCGCGCAGTGCTGATCGGGTGTCCACGGAAAGACGCTCAGGTGAACATGTATTCTTACCCCACCTCATCGCGAGAGGCGCCGCCATCCCGAAACCTTTTGCTGGCTCGGATCATCCACCCGAACGGGCAACCAGGAGGAGGCGATACACGTGTCTGAAAAAGTCAAACCGATACCCGAGGGCTATCACAGCGTCACCCCGTATCTGGTCATCAAGGATGCCGGCAAGGCCATCGACTGGTACGTCAAGGCTCTGGGCGCGCAAGAGCTGTACCGCATCCCTGGACCCGACGGGCGGCTGATGCATGCGGAGATCAAGATTGGCGACTCGGTCCTCATGCTCGCCGACGAGATGCCCGAGAGGGGAGGTAAGGGGCCGCAGTCGCTCGGCGGCACGCCGGTCAGCCTCATGGTCTATTGCGAGAACAGCGACGCCCTCTTCAACCGTGCGGTCGGAGCAGGCGCCACGGTGCGCATGCCAATGGAAGACGCTTTCTGGGGCGATCGCTTGGGGATGGTCGTCGATCCCTTTGGGCACCTCTGGTCCTTCGCGACCCAGAAGAAGAAACTGTCGCGCGATGAGGTGAAGAGCGCCATGGACGAGTTCATGGCGAAACACA
Organism: uncultured Myxococcales bacterium; assembly: GCA_964535465.1. Classification (GTDB taxonomy): domain Bacteria; phylum Myxococcota_A; class Polyangia; order Fen-1088; family Fen-1088; genus Fen-1137. The sequence goes on along the minus strand of CAZHUY010000001.1, from coordinate 34,443 downwards.
AGGGGAAGTAAGTCGTCCTTTCGACGCGGATGGCCTGGCCGCAACACTGCACTCCCTGCGCTGAGCAGGGCTCGGGGGGAGGGCAGGGGCCGGGCTCCCGGCTTTTTCCTATAGGGGGCTGCAGACTCCTCGTTGACCGCAAACGGCGACCGGGCTAAGGTGCCTTCACTTCTAGGAGGAGCCAACATGAAACGCGTCTTGGGGCTGTCTCTGACCGCAGGAATTCTGTTCTTCTTGGCAGCCTGTGAGGACAACAAGCTCCGCATTGATCGCGTGGAGCCCAATCAAGGGATCACCGCGGGTGGCGATGCGGTCAACATCCTCTGCAACGGGTTGCAGCCGGGCAAGACACAGGTTCGTGTGTCCTTCGGCGGGCGCGTGGCCGAGCAAGTCGTCATCTCGTCGAAGACAAAGATCAACGTCGTGACGCCCAGCGGAGACAAAGGGCCAGTCGACGTGATCCTGGACTTCGATAACGGCGACCGTTTCAAGATTCCCAACGGTTTCCGCTACGTCGAGCCCAAGCAGAGCGACGACACCCGGAAGGCCTTCTTCAACAAGAAGCCGACCAGGTAGGGGGCGCGGTAGGCGGCTTCGACATCTCCCCCTCTCCGGGGGAGATGCTCATGACCGCCATCTCTTGGTACGAGGGTTCCTCGCCCGTTGGGCGCCCCCTCGCGTTTATGCCGTCTGGTAGGCCACCCGGAACAGCTGCTGGCCCATCAGCAGCAAGCTGCCGCTGGTCACGTGCCGGTTCTCGCGAATGCGCAAGAACGTCCCGTTGGACGAGCCCAAGTCGTTCAGGAAGACGCGGCCATCGCGTAGCGTAATCTGGGCGTGGGTGCCGGAAACGTACCCATCCTCGGGGAAGAGAATGTCGCCCCGTTCGCGCCCCAGCACCACGGTCTCGTCGAACAAGGGGAAGGCCGGACCGTCCATGTCCCGACCGACGATCACCGAAAGGCGGCCCCAATAGCCCGGGTTGGGCGTGCCGATGATTTCGGTACCGTCTTCCAGCGGAGCTGGCGGGTTGATGACGTCGAAGCGCAGCAACTCCTGCCCGATGCGGAAGGTGTCGCCCGACTGCAGTTGCTCTTCCTGCGCCAGTTTCACGAACACGCCGTTGAGGCTGTGCAGATCGCGCACCTGCAGACCCTGCTGGGTGAGAGCGAATTCGCAGTGGCGCGGCGAAAGGTAAGGGTCGGCGTCGAACAGATGTCCCTGGCCTCGGCCGATCAGGGTTTCGCCCTGTTGCAGGACATGGACGCCACCTTCGCTGCCGTCAGGCCGGATGAGGGTCAACTGGCCACGCACCGCGATCCTTGGCTCAGGGGCCACATGCGCGGCTTGCTGGATGGCCGCCTCGACCACCGCCCCTGCGGCGACTTTCAGCCGATGTCCGCAGGCACCGCAGAAGGCAAAACCAGTGGCGACCGTCTTTCCGCAGCGCGGACAGATGACAGGACCGGCCGTCGGAGCCGGCGAGGAGATGGCCCCATGGGCACTCGTGGGCGCACTGGGTTCCGGATGAGAGACGGGGGCCACTTGTGGCGCGGGCTGCGCAACGGCGGGCTGGACCGAACCCCCGCTCGGCGTCGATGCTCCCCCCGGACGCCAGGCGGTCGGGGCCGATGATAACCTGGTGGCCGCTGTGGCAAGATCCTGCGGCGAGGTCACTGGGCGTGGTCGCGACGGTTCTGCTTGTTGAACCGCGACGGGGACCGCCGACGCGCCGGCAGGTCCCGGCGGTACCGACGTTCTACCAGCAGCCGGGGTGGGCGCCGGACTGAACGCTCTTGCGGCAGGGGCCGGTGGCTGGGCTGTCGAGGTCGCCCTGGCTGGCTCGGCGGGAGCGGGCGCTGGAGCCGCCGCCAATTTCAGACCACAGCCGAGGCAGTACTTGAACTGGTCTTGGTTTTCCTTGCCGCAGCGACTACAGATGATCACGGGCTATCCTCCGCGCATTCGTATGATGAGAGGTTAATCTAGTCTCTTTCACAGCCCATCCCATTTTCGGTCTACGAAATCTCAACCCGCAGGAGTTGCTGACCGAGGAACACGTAGTCTCCGTGTTCGAGAGCCATCTCCTCCGTGGCGCGCACGAACGTTCCGTTCTTCGAGCCCAGGTCCGTCACCGAGAAGATGCCGTCGGGCCCGATGCTGACCTCGGCGTGACGGCCAGAGATGAAGGGGTCGTCGGGGAAGTTCAGGTCATTGCCCTCGCGACCGAGCGTGATGCTCTCGCCTCGAGCTCGTACGATGATGCCAATCTCACCGCCACGTAGACGCTGGATGATGCGCATCCTCGAGGCGCGCTTGGGGCTGGCATAGAAGTAGGTGCCTTCGGAGTCTGGCTGTGGGCCAAAGTCAGGGGGCAGGGCTTCGACCTGCAAGAGCTGTTCGCCGATGAGGAAGAGGGCGCCGGACTCCAGGCGGGAAGGGGCATGAATGCGCACGAACACGCCGTTGATCGATCCTTCGTCGCGCACATAGAGCTTGGTGTCGCGGTAAAAAAAGTTGGCGTGGTGGGGAGACACCATGGGGTCATCGGGGAACAAGATGGCGCCTTCGCTCCGGCCCACGACGTGCTCGGTCCCGCCTAATTCGTAGGCCAAACCGTCCGCGCTGTTGGCCTTGACCACCACGAGCTTGGCCAGTCCGGCAACCTGAACTCCCGAAAAGAACATGGTCTTGCCCGCCCCGCCGGAAGGCGCGGGTGCAGGCACATCCATACGGTTTCCGCATTGACCGCAGAAACGGTCGCCAATGGGAACCAGGTTGCCGCAGGATGGGCACGGTTTGCTTGACATGGATTCCTCCGCTCGGAGATCGGGTTGGGCACGGCCGGGCGAGGGCTCACGAGCACCTGCCTCGACGATCGGTGTCTGGCAAGCCGGGCACCTGGTCGCGTCGAGGCCGGTGATGGCTTCACAACGAGGACAAACCTGGCCGACGGGCATGCTGCGGTCATCTTGCCCCCATCGCGCTTCCTGTCAAGCGGGCGGGGCTACCCTTTGGCCGAGTTCTCGCTCGAGGCGGCGCTCTGCTCGTAGCGCTCGCGCAGGAAATCACGAACAGCGGTCCTGACTCGTTCGGGCATACGCAGGGCCATAGCCTCACGCGAAAGATCGGGGGTTCTACGGTAGGTCTCGAAGAACTTCATGCAATCCGAACAATTGCGCAGGTGTGAAGAGAAAAGCCTGCGCTCGGGGTCGGGCAGAGAGCCGCTCAGAAAATCCAGGCAGTAGTCAACGATCTGCTGGCAAGAGAGAAACCCTAATTCATCGTCTGAAGGTTTCACGTCTTTGCTTTCCCCAGAGCCGTTTGGTTGAAGTATACGTTTGACTGCCCCCGCCCCCTCCGTCCCCATGAGGAAGAGAATGGCTGATACGCGTGGTGATGTCCAGAGTCGCCGATTGGGAAAATCGACCAGTCTTCCCCGCGATCCCGCGATAGCCGCGCAGGGTCGTGGTGGCGGTCGCTTCTCAAGCCTAGGCAAGGGTTACGATGACCGCGGCAGATGATAGGTCGCAGAGTTCCGCGCCCGAGGGAGGGCTATCGGCGTCCCGCCTGTCGGGTGAGGCGGCCTTGGTCCTGGCTCGCGTCTGGGCGCGTCTTCCCTGCCCAGCGGTGATCTCGATCAAGAGAATCGGTGACCTTCGGTTGCAGCCCGACAGGATCGCCTTGGTTGATGAGTTGGACCGGGAGCAGGTCGAGGATTTGGCGTGGTTCCGACTCTCGAGGTCAAGCGAGCAGGCTTGGCTAGGCGTGTCCTTGAACGTCTGCCGTGGGCTGATTCGGGCCGTTCTGGGCGACGCGACCCCTTGGCTGGTTCGGCCGCTCGGCTTGGCCGAGAAGGGCATGATGGCGGCGCTGGTGCTCGCCGCTTTGCGCTCCTTGGGCTTGGCGGGTTGGGCGACCGTGGCCCCGGGGGAGGGGCAGCCCTGTGTGCAGGGCAGGCAGGTCCTGATAGAGGGGACGATTCAAGGTGCAGCGGAGATAGACGGCCGTGCGCTTCTTCTCGGGCCCCTGGCCATGGTGGCTGATGGGATCGACCTCGATCCGGCGGCCATCCCGTCCGACGACACAGGGGCAGAGGGCGTGTTGGAGCTGGGCCGAACCGAGGTGCCAGCCGCGGACCTGGCTGCCGCCGTGCCGGGCGATGCGCTGGTGTTCGATGGGACTCCTGGCCTCGTCCCCGGGGCCGCATGGCCTGTGAGACTTCTGGTTGGGCGGTCCCGTGTCTCCGCGCGTCTCGAACCAGACAGCAGACTGGTTGTGGAGGGTTCTTGGTCGCCGATGGAAGAGGAGACAGCGGCGTTTCGGAATCAGAACCCGGGTTGGAAGCCAGCCGCGCCTGCCTCGCCCGAGACCTCGGACCCGTCTCGCACCACGGTGGAAGCTGTCGCAGAACTGGGACGCATCAGTTTGCGTTCGGACGAGCTGGTCAGACTTGCCAGAGAAGGATCGCTCAAGCTTGGTCCCCGGCCCGGCGACGGCGTCAGTCTGCGGGTGGGTGACCAGCTTTGGGCTACGGGAGAGGTGGTGACGCTCGGTGAGCAGCTTGGCGTTCGCATCGTGCACAGGCACGGGTAGCGCCTCGCCTCACACCCGACCACCGGGCCATCAGGACACGCCCTCAGGCCGCGCCCGGCTTGAGGCACATCGTCTCGATGAAGGCGGCTGTGGTCGACCAGCGCGGCGCTGCACCCAGCAACGAGGCGAGCAGCGCTTGCCAAATCTCCGAGTTGGCGCGCAGGCCGATGGCCCGCTGGATGGCCCCCAATCCGCCCCAGGGATCATCGGGAGAGTAGAGTAGGGCACAGCCGGTCTGCGAGGCCTGGTCGTAGTCGACCAAGTAGTCGCCGTTGGCCGCTGCATCGGGCGCGAGAGGCAGAGTGCCGTAGCGAAGCGCGCGCCCAGCCGAACGACCGGTGAGGTCGCCGGCGTCAGCAAGCAGGACGGCGTCGGCCGCGGCCAGAATCTGTCTTTCAGCCTCCGACCCGGAATCCGAAAACACCCTGATCTTGCCGGGGGAACCCATGGCCAGCACATTGGCTTGGTCGACCAGGGCCCGATCCCCACCAGCAGGAAACACCACCGCCACGTCGGTGTGCTCGATGCGCGCGATGGTCTCCAGAATCTCGCGTCCTCCTCGCGCGGGATCCAGCGGCCCCGTCGCCAGCAAGAGAGTCTTGGGGCCCACCGACAGCGAAGCCCGCCTGAGGAGCGCCCGTCGGCATTCCTGCTTTCCGGTCAGAGACGTCGCGGAGTACCTGGCAGCCAGAACGGGATCCACGGCCGGGTCGTATGGCAACTCGTCACATCCAAGACGGAGCGCGGCCACAGGTTGATCCGAGGCTCGAATGCTGGCCAAATCGCTCGCCTTACGAAAAGCCTCGGCGGCTGAGGGACAGGGCAAGAGCACCACGTCAGCCTCTATGGATCCCAGTCCAACCAGGGTTCCGCCGGAGGCGGCCACGGCGGAGTTGCCGGGGTCGAGCTCGTTGCGTTCCTCACTGGACAGCGCTTGAGCCCACTTCCCTTCCGGCAGAATCAGGGCCGCGGTCGCGCTCGGTGCGCAGGCCAGCGCGAGAGCCGAGCTTTCGCCCCACCCCAGAACCACATCCGGCCAGCAGATCTGATCGTGAATCAAGGAGCTTGCGGCGGCGCTGAGCAGCGAGGCCCGTTGGCCACGGTTCGCCGACTGCGCTCCGAGAATGTACAGCGAGCATTGGCTGACAGCGGATCGTCCTTCATAGAGCGAGAACTCCGCCTCGGCGCCATCGATGCGCGTTTTCACCGTGCGCAGACGACGCGCCATGCCAGGAAGCGCGGTGACGACCTCCGGGGCGGCAAGCGACAACACCGTGACCCGGTGCTTGGCCGCGGAGAGCGCGAATGCCAAGGCTGCCACCCCCCCTGCCACCTCACTGTCGGCAACAGGCGCAACCTGATCAGCAACAAGCAGAAATTCAGACATCTGACGCGAGAGAAAACTTGTCCCCTGGGCGCTGACCGAAGCCGGCCTTCAGGATTCCGAGCGAGGTGTGAGAGTCCAGCCTCACTCGCTGGCGCCGCGTTCGTCTTCTTCGCCTGGAAACTCGTTAACAGACGGATACTTCATGATCTCCTTGCGGGAGATCTTCCATGCCTTCTGAACGATCCAAGAAAGCGAACGGTCTTGCCGTGTTGCTTCTTCTTGGATCTCCTTGAGCATCTCTTCTGGAAAATAGAGACTTTGTTTCCTCTTGTCCGAACCTGCCATAAAGCACCCCGTTGTGGCTTAAGTCGCCCTGGAGAATTTTTGCATTTACGCAGTTTCTGGGCACCCTGTCAAGGATGCGGGTTCATCCGTATGTTTTCCGAGACATGATCGGTTTACGAGGTAGAGTACGTGACCGCCATCGAGATAACTTGAGTCAAGGGGCTTCATGGAAGGGACAGGACTAAAGAAACGAGACCTCAAGCGTTTTCGCGAGATTCTGCTGACGCGAAAGAAGGACATACTTCGCAACGCGCAGCGGACCCTGAGCGAGGACATGACGTTGGAATCCGACGATCTGCCCGACGAAATGGATCTTGCGTCGTCGGAATACCTTCAGTCATTCACGTTCAGGCTGCGAGGACGCGAGAAGGTCTTTTTGCAGAAGATCGATCACGCGCTTGAGCGCATCGAGGACGGCACGTTCGGACTCTGCGAGCAATGCGGTGAGCCCATCTCTCCCAAACGCCTGGAAGCGCGGCTTGAGACCACCCTCTGCATCCGCTGCAAGGAAGACCAAGAGCGGATAGAGAAGGCGTACGGCTAGTACGCCCGCCGTGGACCCAGGCGGCACCAGCGTTAGCTTCTTCGCCTGGGCGTCGGCCCTGCTCGTCACGGCTTCGGGGTGCGTGGGATTCTTTGCCCACGCTGGGCCGGAGAGCGTCTCGATCGGCACCCACTCCCGTGGGGCCTTGATCGGGGCGATAGCCTTGCCTGAACAAGGGGACGGCTATCTCATTCACTCGGACTGGCGCAAACGAGGGCGCAACTTCGCCATCGAAGAGCTGGTGGTCGGCCTGACCAGGTCCTTCGCGAAGGTGCAGCAGACCGCGCCCGGAGGCGCGGCCTATGTGGGAGATCTCTCTTTGCGGCGGGGAGGCCGCACGAGTCTCCATCGCTCCCATGAGAGCGGTCGTGATGTGGACATCTTCTACTATGCAACCGGAGCGGACGACCGCCCGCTCGTCGATTTGCCCACCATGTTGCGCTTCGCTGCGGACGGGCGGGTTGCAGGGTGGGCGCCCGGAGGTGCCGGGCGGCGAATCCGGGAACCTCTGCCGGAGGCTCGTTTCGACGAGCGGCGGAATTGGTCTCTCCTGGCCGCCCTGCTTTCCCAACCGGACATCGAGGTTCAGTGGATTTTCATGAGCAAGCCTCTGGCCGACCTGTGTCTGCAGGAGGCCGAGCGCGCAGGGGCCAATCCGGCTTTGCTGGCGCGTGCTCGAGAGATCTTGAGACAACCCAGCGACAGCCAGCCGCATGACGATCACATGCACGTGCGTGTCTTCTGCCCATCCCATGACCGAGCGTTTGGCTGTCTGGACAAGGGACCGCGGCGTTGGTGGAAGAAGCGCTGGAAGTACATGGGCAACCAGTCGCTCGTCGCCAGGCAGTAGCCCCGACCGAGTCCTCGTTCCCGCGTGCTGACGGTTCTGGTTGAACCGGTTCAGCCTCTCGTCCTCCGTCTGAGAGCGCGCCCAACACTCGTCGAGAGCGAGGCGGAGAACAGGTTCGCCCTCTGAGACGCGGTCGAACCGAGCAGGAGTGAGGAGAGGGGCACCTGAACAAAGGCTTAGTGCTTTTCTATATTGTAGCGAATCTACTGAATAGATTATTGTCGCGCTACCAATGAAGCGGAATCCCAACACGGCAGGCGCTGAAGCTCAGAAGGGAGCTGTGTCCGCCTCGGGATTGCTCGACGAGGACGAGCTGGTCGCCATCGAGGCGCAGTTCGTGAAGGGCATGACCTCTCGCGAGATCATCGATGTTTTCGCCTCGCGCGGGGTCCGCTTCTCGGAGGCCACTCTGCGCAAGTACGTGCAGTTGGGGTTGCTGCCGCGCTCGATTCGCGTGGGCAGCAAGGGCAAGCACTGTGGTTCACGCGGCCTGTATCCGGCCGAGGTGGTTCGCCGTGTGAATCAGGTCAAGGCCATGATGGCCAGCAACCTGACCATCGAGGACATCCAGCGCTCATTCGCTCGCTTCAAAGAGGAGATCGAAGGCGTCAGCAAAGGGCTTCGCGATCTCATCGCCGGTTTCGAGCGAGAGGTCAAAGGGCCGAGCTTGAGCGTGGAGCGGCGGCAGCAGATCGAGCGAGATATCGAAGCCGCGAAGCAAGCCGCCGGCGAGTTGGTCCGACGCATTTCCGGTTTGGAAGAGAGTTTCTCTTCGCAGGCTGCCACAACAGCCGCGGGGACTGCTGTTGGGGGCGGCAGTCATTTGTATTAGCGCGAGCCCCGAACGACGCGCGAGGGAGGATCCCATGGCCGATGAGAGAGTTGAACTAGAGGAGCAGGAAGACGAGTTTGTGACAGATCAACCGCAGCCAGAGGTCGCCAAGATCCGCCGAAAGGTCGTCCCTTCACGAGACGGCCGTTACCGCTCGAAGACCATCGCGCCCAAGCGCTTGACCCGTGACGAAAAGCGTTTGGCGCAAGAGCTGGTCTATCCCGAAGAGGTGGAGCGGCCGAGGACGCGGGCGGAATGTCAGAACATGGAGCGCCCGTGCCCGTTCGTGAGCTGCGAACACCACCTGTACCTGGATGTGAATCCGGACAGCGGGGCCATCAAGCTGAACTTCCCACATCTCGAGGTGTGGGAGATGCCCGAGACCTGTTCTCTGGACGTGGCCGATCGGGGTGGTATCACTCTCGAAGAAGTGGGAGCCATTCTCAATTTGACCCGTGAGCGCATTCGTCAGGTCGAGGTTCGAGGTCTGGTCAAGATCCGACACCGCAACGGCGAGGCCTTGGGTCTGGACACGCCTGAGTGACGGAACGGCCCGATCTGTTGCGTCCAGGACTCTCCAGGTCCCTCCTGGACGGGATTGATGCGGCAACGGCTGAACGTCTGCTGGGAGAGGCCTTGGGGGCAGGGGGAGATTACGCTGACCTATACTTCGAGTCTCGTATCGGATCCGATTTTGTCTTAGAGGAGGGGAAGGTGCGCCGGGTCGGGCGGGTGACGACCGTGGGCCTGGGAGTGCGGGTGCTGTGCGGAGATGCCACGGGCTATGCGTACACGGAAGAGCTGTCGTCGACGCGCATGCTGCAGGCCGCGCGGACCGCTGGTCAGATAGCGAAGAGCGGAGGCGCGACGGCTGCGCTAGGGTTGAACGAGTTGGCGGTGGGAGACGCCTACCCGGTGCTCGAATCGTCGCTCCTGCGTTCGGGAGAGGAGAAGGTGGCCCTGCTTCGCCGGGCGGATGGGGCGGCTCGCGCCCATGATCCTCGCATCGTGAGGGTCGAGGCGGCGCTGGCCGACGAGTGGCGCGAGATCCTCATCTTCACCTCCGACGGAATGGTGGCCAGGGACGTTCAGCCCATGGTGCGTCTTTCGGTCCAGGCAGTGGCTGAGGAGAATGGTCGGCGACAGGCCGGCCGTTCCGCGACCGCGCTTCGTCGAGGCCTGGAGCTCTTCGCCATGCATGGACATGCGCCCGAGGACCATGGACGCGAGGCTGCCCGTCTGGCGCTCGCCATGCTGCATGCTCAAGAGGCGCCGGCTGGACCCATGGAGGTCGTGCTCGGTCCGGGGGAATCGGGGATCCTGCTCCACGAAGCGGTTGGGCACGGGCTCGAGGCAGATTTCAACAGGAAGCGGACCTCCAACTACACGGACCAAATCGGGCAACAGGTGGCCTCTCCCCTTTGCAGCGTGGTGGACGACGCCACGGTGGGGCACGCGCGCGGATCCATCAACGTGGACGACGAGGGGCATGCGGGACAGCGCAACCTGCTCATCGATAAGGGAATCTTGCGCGGGTACCTGCATGACCGCATCTCGGCCCGGCACTTTCACCTTCAGGCCAGCGGCAACGGCCGGCGAGAGAGCTATCGCTGTCAGCCCTTGCCCCGCATGACCAACACCTTGTTGCTGGGGGGGCAGGACGCGCCCGAAGACATCATTCGCTCGGTGAAACGGGGTGTCTACGCCAAGAATTTTTCCGGTGGCCAGGTGAACATCTCGAACGGTGATTTCGTTTTCTCGCTGACCGAGAGCTACCTGATAGAGGACGGCCGGTTGACCGCGCCCTTGCGGGGCGTGAATCTGATCGGCAATGGTCCCGAGGTGTTGCGGCAGGTGACCATGGTGGGGCACGATTTTCGGCAATCCGACGGGACTTGGACCTGTGGCAAGGATGGCCAATCGGTGCCCGTGGGTGTGGGCACCCCGACCCTCAAGATCGCCCGCATCACCGTGGGAGGCACACGCACGTGAGCGCCGCGACCGTGCCCGATGCCTCGCGCTGTCAGCAGTGGGCGGAGAAGATGCTGGCCTTCGCCCTGGCGGCCGGCGCGGAGGGGGCCGAGGTGCTGGTCCGTGACGGCAGCGAGCTGGAGGTCAAGGTGCGTTTGGGCGAGCCGGAGTTGGTCAAGGAGGCAGGGAGCCGCGGGCTCGGCCTGAGGGTTCTGCGCGACCATCGCGTGGCCACATCCTATACGTCGGACTTCTCCGAAGCGGGCATGCGCCAATTCGCCCAGGAGACGGTGGCGTTGTGCGCTCTGGCTGAACCCGATGTCCTGGCCGACCTGCCCGAACCACATCTGATGGCGCGCGAGATCCCCGATCTCGACTTGTGGGACGAAGATGCGCTCTCGTTCGACGTGGTCAGCGCCCTGGAAATGGCCAGGACTGGGGAGCGCGCGGCCCTGAACGCCGACAGGCGTGTGACGAATTCGGATGGTGCCAGCGTGAGTCGGGTGATGGGTGCCTCGGCCTTTGCCAGCTCGGCCGGGTTTTCGGGCGGAACCCGAGGAACCAGCTTGTTCCTGATGGTCGCGCCCCTATGTGACGATGCCGAAGGCAAGAAGCGCAACGGGAGTTATTGGACGGCGTCGCGTTTCCGCTCGGGACTGCTCGATCCCGAGGCGGTCGGTCTGGAGGCGGCACGACGGACGACGGCCAAGCTGGGCTCGCGCAAGGTCGCCACGTGCCAAGTGCCCGCGGTGTTCTCTCCCGAGGCCGCTCGGTCCCTGCTGGGGCACCTGGCTTCGGTGACTTCTGGCGGGGCGGTGTGGCGACGGAACAGCTACCTGGCCTCGCGCGAAGGCACGTTGGTGGCTTCACCCTTGGTGACCATCATGGATCACCCGCTCGTGCGGCGTGCCCCTGGGTCTCGTCCCTTCGACGGCGAAGGTCTGGCGTCAAGGCCCAACGTGGTCGTGTCCGAGGGGGTCCTGCGAACCTTTCTGTGCGATAGCTACGCGGGCCGCAAGCTGGGGCGCGGCTCGACCGGTTCGGCAGGGCGCGCCTTGGGCGGCGGGCCGCACGTGAGCACATCGAACTTCATCTTGATGGCGGGCAAGACTCCGGCGGCGGAGCTCGAGAACCTCGAACAAGGGCTCTACGTGTCCAACATGATGGGGTTTGGCTTCAACGCCGTCACGGGCGACTGGTCGCAGGGGGCGAGCGGCTTCTGGATCGAGAAAGGGTCGCGCATTCACCCGGTCAGCGAGATCACCATTTCCATCAACTTCGACCAGCTGTGGCGAGGAATCGACGCCGTGGGGGACGACCCCGACACGCGCAGCTCGGTGCAAAGCCCGTCGCTGCGGGTTTCGCACCTGACGGTGGCCGGGCGCTAGAAGATCTCCACCTCCGAGAGGTGGAAGTAATTGGGCGGAGTGTTGAGGAGCCGAACGTAGCGCGCCTCGGCCTTCAGGTCCTTGAGGGTCAGGTTCTCGAAGATCTCCTTGCGCTCACGCAGGAGCGTGAAGGTCTTGGCGTCGTTGCTGACCTCGATGCGCATGGGTATGGCACGCTGGTGCTGACCGTCGGCTCGGTTGTAAACGACTATCTTGTCGAACTTCACCACCGCCCCGAGGTCGATCATGGCCCACTGCTGCGGGCCCGCGTTGGTGTGAAAGCCCATGTTCTCGCGATCCCCATCCACCAGCGCGGCTCCCCCTGCCGGAATGCCGGGGAAATTGCTGCTGGTGGTGACGGGGCGGCCCAACGCCAGGTTGGGCTTGGCAAACTTCGCGCCGACCTTGTTGGCGGCCAGGCCGAGCAGGACCAGCACCACCGCGGCGGCCACGCCGACCCGCAAGCGGCGCATCAGCAAGGCAAAGCGCAGGCGATTGGCTTCCACGTCCAGCGGGGCGATCAGACGCGTGACCATCCGGTGAATGGCGGGGACGAGGGTGGACTGATCCTCCTGGGCCACGCGCACCAAGGCGGCGTCGCGCTCGGAGCTCAGCACGCTCTTCAGAGTCGAGACTTGGGATGGCGAGAGGGCGCCGAGCGCCTCGGAGATGGCGGGGATCTTCTGTGCGTTTTCCCAGTCGGCATCGGTCAGCAAGGCCGAACCGGCCGGCATGCCTTCGCGTTCGAGATAGGAGCGAATCAGCAACCCGGCCGCCGCGCAATCGAGCAGGGGAATCGCGCCGCCCTCGCGTCGGTTGTCTTCCAGAACCACGACGTCGTCGCAGAACTGGCGTGCCACCTGATACCAAGAGTATCCCGGCTTGGAGGCGTCAAAGGTCTTGGCTCGCGCCTCGGCTACGCGCGTCTTCATCCACAGCAACTGGCCCAGGCGGCTGAAGAAGCCGGGCCTGGCAGGAGCCGCGGGGCTGGCGGGCGCATCTATCCTTTCGTCGCTCACGTCGCTCATGTGGGGCGGGTTTATACCTCAAATACCGGCGGCTGGGTATTTCCAGCTCCAGGGTCCGACCGCTGCGTTGCTCCTCGGTTGCGCAGGACCTGCCCTCGTCACGCCCTGCGGCCCGGTCCCATCGCTCGCCAGGGCTCGGGGGCTTCTAGCCCGGCGCTCGGGCGTTCAGGTCAGCTGCCAGGGAGCGTCGGCCTAGCAGCAGGACCATGCCGGCCAGGGGCAGCAGGAGTCCGGTGATGAGGACCGGCATGCGCAACCCGATGCGGTCGGAAACCAGACCGATGAGGAACGGCGAAAGCGCGTCGCCCAGGAGGTGAATCGTGATGGTGTGCAGGCCGACACCACGGCTGCGCAGATCGGGGGGCAGCACGTTGACCAGGGCGGCGTTGAGCGGCCCCGTGTTGAGGAAGGCCAGCAGCAGCGTGACGAACATGGCGGGCCAGAACCATCCGGGCTGGGGCAAGAGGATGGAGCCCACCGTGAAGGGCGCCGAGGCGATGAGGGCGCAGGCCGAGAAGCTGAAGTGCGCGGCGGGAAACCGACGGGAGAGCCGGTCACCGAGTTGGCCGCCCACGATGGTGCCCAGGAAGCCGGCCGCGAGCAGCAGGCCCCCAAAGATGGTCCCGGCCGCGGCCACGCCCAGGCCGCGCTCGCGTACGAAATAGGTGGGCATCCAGGCGCCCAGGCCCCCCATGCTGAATGTCATGATGGTCTGGGCGGCCACGTTGAAAAGGAAGCTGGGTCGCTGGCGCAAGGACATCAGCACCTGACGCCATGAGGTGCTTTGGGCCCCTGGCTGGGCGTCCAATCGTCCGCGCGCCGGTTCACGCAGGAACAGCAGGCACACGGCCAACACAAAGCCCGGGCCGCCCGCGACGAAGAAGGCCGGTCGCCAACCGAAGCGAGACGCGATCTGGCCGCCCAGCACGTAGCCAAGCGCGATGCCCACCGGCATGGCGGCGTAGAAGATCGACAGGGCGCGGGCCCGGCGCGAGGCGGGATAGAGGTCGGAGAGCAGCGACGGGGTGATCACCGTGTAGCTGGCCTCCCCGATCCCCACCATGGCGCGGGCCAGAGCCAACCACGCAAAACTTGCTGCCAGGCCGGAGGCAAAGGTGGCCAGGCTCCACACGGCCACGCCCGCGGCCGCCAGGTGCAGGCGCTTCCATCGGTCTCCCAGCCAGCCTGACAGCGGGCAGACCATCGAGTAAACGAGGATGAACACGGTCTGCAGCGAGCCCGCCTGGGCGTCGGAGATGGCCAGATCCGCGATGATGAGCGGCAGAATCGGCGCGGTAATGAACCGATCCAGATAGTTGAAGGCGTTGAGGCCGGTGAGCACCGTCAGGGTGGCGGCCGGGCGCAGGGGAGGGGATGACGAACTCACGGCATGCATGGGTACCACGAAAGCCTGGCTCGCGGTAAAGTGCCCGGCATGAGCACACTCAAAGACATTCTCAGTGCACCCGCGACTCGCAAACAGGTGATCGCGGATTGCGAACGCATCATCGACGAGGAGGTTTCCTCCAAGGGCCTGATGGGCATCCCCATCAAGGCGGCCTACGCCGTGGTCAAGGCGGTCAAACCAGGATTCGTTCCCGAGGTGATCGACGCCCTGCTGGAGGATTTCGCCGATCGCCTGGATCCGATGTACCAGGCCGCGCTGGCCAAGAACGAGCCGGTGTCCGCCTACATGAATGCGCGCGCCAGCGAGGCGGCCGAGGCGCTGTTGGGCATCACCGACCAGCGCGCCCAGAAGGCCAAGAACCAGGTGGTCAAGGCCGCCTACGAGAAGCTGCGGCCCGCCGCCAAGAAGCACACCGAGGCGGCCATCCCGCGCGTCAGCCGCATGGTGGCGAAGTACGCCGCCGCCGCCGGCACGCCGGCTGGCTAGTCGGCCATCACGGCTGTTTCTGGCCGCCGGGCGAGGGTACGGGCTACACTGAGGCGCCGTGCCCTCGCTCCACATCGTCCTGGTAGAACCCGAAATTCACTGGAATACCGGCAACATTGGCCGTACTTCCTTGGCGGTGGGGGCGGATCTGCATCTGGTCGAACCGCTCGGCTTCACCCTGGAGGATCGTCACCTCAAGCGTGCGGGTTTGGACTATTGGCCACGCGTGCGCCTGCGCCTGTGGCCGAGTTGGCAAGCCATCGAGCCCGAGCTACCGCGCCTGGGGGCGCCCTTCTTTTTCACCGCTTCGGCCAAGCGGACACTGTGGGACGTGGCGTTTCCTGACGATGTCGTGGTGGTGTTTGGACGTGAAAGCGTGGGCCTGCCACAAGACATCCTGGATCGCTATGCGGAGCGCACCTTGCGCATCCCCATGGTCGATCCGCATGTGCGCTCGCTCAACATCTCCACCTCGGCTGGGGTGGTGGCCTACGAGGTGAAACGCCAGTGGGAGAAGCGCGGCTGACATGAAGGGAAAGCCGTTGCGCCTGGGGCGGTTCTGCACCGATGCTCTGCTGGGTCAGAGCCCGACAACCGAAACCTATCGGGCGCGTTTGTCCGATGCCAAGGGGGATGATCGACGCTTCGTCATCACCTTACTGCGGGATCAGGCGGGACCTCTGGCCACCCGTTTCGTGGAGGCCGCTCGCCAACTGGCGGGTCTGGACCAGGCGGGGTGCGTTCGGGTTGTCGAACTTGGCGAAGCCCCTGGGCCCATCTATGCGGTTCACGAATTCAAGGTCGGGGTGAACCTGGTGCAGTTGCGACAGCAGGCCGTGCCCAAGGGCGAGATGGATCCTCGTCTGGTGGCTGTGCTTGCCCGCAAACTGTCCGAGAGGTTGGCGGCCTTGCATGGGCGAAGCCAAGCCCCGCGGCTGCACGGTCACCTGAGTCCGGGAAACGTGCTGGTCACGCCCGATGGCGAGGTGCTGCTGCTGGACTGCGGCCTGGCCGAAGTGGTGCGCCCGCGGGGCGATGCCTTCGTCTCCCGTTGGCTCTTCGCCGCGCCTGAGCAACTGGCGGGTGGTGGGGCCGAGCCGGCCTCGGATCTCTACTCGCTCGGCGCCCTGATCCATTTCCTCCATGGGGGGCAGCCTCCCTTCCTGGCGTCGACCATGGCCGCCTTGGCGGACAAGATGGCGGCGGGACCGGCCATCCTGCCGAGCCTGCCGTCTTGGTTGCACACCCTCATGGTGCGCCTGCTCTCCCACGACGTCAGCCAGCGCCCCAAGTCCGCGGCGGAGGTGGCCCGCCACATCTCGGCGGCCATGCTGGCGGAGCAAACCGGCCACGTCGGCCAGGCCCCCTTCGCTCCTGTCGAGTCGGTGAGGGAACCCGCCACGGCGCCCTCTCCGACGAGCGCGCTCGATCAATCTCCGCCCGTCACGGTCGCCCCGCGGCGGGGAGAGGAGGTGGTCGGCGAGGCGATAGTCCCGTTCATTTTGGACGATGCCCCGACTCAAGATGAGCGGCCCCACGCGATCCGCGCGCGCGTCGCCAGCGAAGCCCCGCTGGTTCCCTTCTCGCTCGAGGCTGGTGCGGCGGAGCCCGCGCAAGATGAGGGCGAGGCGTTTGCTGCTCGGCTCTCCGAGATTTCGGCCGACGATCCCGACGTGGGCGTCGTCTACGACGAGGACGACGAAGAGCAGGAACAAGTCGTTGTCAGCAAGGACGGCAAGGTCAAGCGGCGGCGTCGTCGGCGCATTCGCATTCCGGTTTGGGTGCGCAGCGAGTTGGCACGTCGGATGGCACGTTTGGCCCTCATCCCCCTCATAGGGCTGACCCTGGTGGCCATCGCGGCGGGGGCCCTCTTCTATCGGGAATGGTCCGCCACTCGAAAAGAGAGCGCGCGTCGCAACGCGGAGCTTGCGGCCGAGATGCAGAGACAGGCGCAGGCACGCCAGATGGCCAAGCCTCCCGAGGCCCCCACCTTGCCCGCGGGCCACCTGGTGGTGAAGACCACGCCCGCCGGAGCCACCGTCTGGGTTGATGGGGTGCTAAGAGACAGGACGCCCGTGACCGTCATCACCAGCCCCGGCTCGCATCGCCTGGTGGTGACGATGCCCGGCTATCGTATGTTGAGGGATGTGGTGGACACCGGCAAGGGCGCCTTGTGGGAGCGCGAGATGTTCATCGCGCCTCGTTTGGATGGAGGCTCCGTTCCGGTGATCGTCACCTGCCTGTCCGAGAACAAGTACCCCATCTTCATCGATGGCAAGGATTCGGGCGAGCTGTGTCCCGCCAGCGATCTGAGGGTCGAGCCCGGCCGGCATTCCATCGGGGTGTTCGTGATTCCTCAGAATCGCATCTGGGCCTTCGATCGCGAGGTCCAGGCCAACCGTCCCCACCGCGTGCAGTTCAATTACTGAGGTCAGAGCTTGCCGGCATCCTGGCCCGGCGGCGGCGAGCTCGCCGGTTGCGCGAGCAAGGGAGCGTGCACGGGTGGTTGCATGAGGAAGGGGCGAGCGGCAATCCACGCCGTCAGGGCCGTGGCGGAGACGATGAGGCTGGCTTTCCACCACAGGCTGCGGTCTCGGGCACGCGGCTCGCGCAGCGGAGCGGTGGCCGAGGGGATCTTGAATCCCATCATGCTGCTGGCGATGGCCCGGGTTTCCTCCAGAGCGGCCAGCAGGCGCTTCTTCAGATCCTCGGCCGAGTCGGGCCGTTGGGTCACATCGCGCGCCAGGCAGCTCATGATCAGGGCTTCGAGATCCTCGCCCAGATCGGAGCGGTGCTGGCGCAGGGGCGTGGGATCCTCGGTCAGCTTGCGTCGCCACACGCTTTGTACGTTGCTGCCCTCGATGGGCGAGTGGCCACCGCTGAACATGAAGTACAGGAGGCCGCCCACGGCGTACAGGTCGGCGCGGAAATGTACCACGCCGCTGCCGCGGATTTGTTCGGGCGCCATGAAGCGCGGCGTGCCCACCGCGGCGTCTGGCACGGTCAGGTTGGGGCCCTCTTCGTCTCGCAGGAACTTGGCCACACCGAAATCCAGCACCTTGACCAGATCGCCTTGCTCGTCGGAGGGGCGCACCAGCATGACGTTCGACGGCTTCAGATCACGGTGAATGATGCCGGCCCGGTGCGCAGCCTCGAGCGCGCGGCACACCTGGATGCCCACCACCAAGGCGCGTTCGACGGTGAGGGGACCATCGCGGCGAACCAGCGCCTCCAGGTCGACACCGTCCACGAATTCCATGACGAAGAAAAAATCGCCCTCGTCTGTGGTCCCGCAATCGGTCACGTCCACCACGTTGGGATGGCCAATTTGCGAAGGCGCCAGGGCCTCGCGCTGGAAGCGCCTGACCAGCTCGGACTTGCGTCGTTCGGCGCGCCGGGGGATCTTGATGGCCACGCGTTTCCCGATGCCGGTGTGGTGGCCTTCGTACACGCGACCCATGGAGCCTTCGCCGATGCGTCGGCGCACGTGGTAACGCTCGCCCAGGACCTTGCCCACCATGGGATCGACATTGCAGACGTCGCTGTCGCTGAGCTCGAGCGGCGCGATGCGATCGCCCAGGCTCGCCGCGCGCTGGACCAATTCGCGTTGCTCGGCCGTCTCGCTGCGCTGCTCGACATCGAACAGATGGGTGACGAAGGCCGAGGCCGCCAGCTTGCCACCCGCGTCGCGCGGCATCTCGGCAAACAGGGCGGCGCTCATCTCCTCGCCGGTGGCGAAACGTTCAGCGGGATTGATGGCCAGTGCGCGCGCCATGACCTCGTCCAGACGGGGTGAGATGGCCTCGTTCAGCGTGGAGGGCGCCGGGATTCGCTGCGTGGGTTGGCGAGTCTGCGTCGACGGGTAGAGCTGCCGCCCGGTCAGCAGCTCCCACAGGATGATGCCGGCCGAGAAGAGATCGCTGCGATGGTCGATGGGCTTGCCCAGGTACTGCTCGGGCGACATGTAGCTGATCTTGCCCCAGTTGGTCCCGGCGGCGGTTTGCGCCACCTTGTCGTTCCACTTGGCCAAGCCGAAGTCGATCAGCTTCACCCCGCCCGTGTAGGTCAGCATCAGGTTGGACGGCGAGATGTCGCGATGGACGAGGTTCAGATTGTCCAGGCGGTGCGCGTAGCCCAAGGCCGCCACCAGCTCGCCGATCAAATAGATGGCCACGCCTGTGGGAAAGCCGGTGTGCTTGACCGCGCAGCGGTTCCAGGCCTCGGTGAAGGTCTTGCCCTGCACGTACTCCATGGCCAGGTAGCCCTGGCGGTCCTGCACGCCGAAGTCGAAGACGTAGACCAAGTTCTCGTGCGAGAGCTTGGTGACCACCTTGGCTTCGTCGAGAAACCGCTGGGTCATTTCCTCGGCGTTGCGACCGGCCTGGAAGCTGCGCAGGATCTTGAGCGCGCACACCCGTTCGACGCCCGCCTGACCGGTCAGCGCCATGAACACGCGACCCATGCCGCCGCGTCCAAGTTCCTTGAGCAGGACGTAGCGCGGCCCAAAGCGGAGAGGGAAACGCGTAGCCTCGGGTGGGTCGTTGGGCGAAGAAGGTGACACCGCCGCGAATCCTACAACGAAGCGGCCGACATGGAGGAATTCTGCAGGACGCCCGCGCCACGGATGGCGTCGTGTTTGAGAGCGATGAGAGCGTCGTGGGCTTGTTCAAGCGAAAAGGTCTGTATGTGAGTGCGCACCTGGCAAGCGGCAGCCTCGGCCAGGAACTCGCGGCCGTCCTCGCGGGTGTTGTTGGCCACCGAGCGCACGCCGCGCTCGCGATAGATGAGCTGGTAGGGGAAGGTCGGGATGGGGGACATGTGGATGCCACCCAAGACCAGGGTGCCGCCAGGATCCAACGCCGACAGCGCGGCGGGCACGATCTCGCCGGCCGGGGCGAAGATGATGGCGGCGTCCAGCGGTTTCGGGGGCGCGTCGACCGTGCCGCCGACCCAAGTCGCTCCCAACTCCGCGGCCAACGCCTGGTGGCGCTCACGATCGCGCGTGCACACGTAGACCTCGGCACCGCGGTGGCGCGCGATTTGGATGGCGATGTGGCCCGCGGCGCCGAATCCGTAAAGGCCCAGGCGCGCGCCGGCCCACGATGTCAATCCGGTGAGCTTCAGGCTGCGAAAACCGATGATCCCCGCGCACAGCAGCGGCGCGGCGGCCAAATCGGAGAGGTCGCCGGGCAAGGGGTAGACGAAAGAGGCGGGCGCCTTGATCTCGGTGGCGAAACCACCGTCTACCGTCCAGCCGGTGAACTCCGACCTCTCGCACAGGTTCTCGCGTCCGCTGCGGCAGAAGCGGCAGACCCCGCAGGTGCGGTGCAGCCAGGCCACACCCACGCGCTGGCCGACCTGCAGTGTGGTCACGCCAGGGCCCAACTCGACCACCCGACCGACGACCTGGTGCCCCGGGATCACCGGCGAGCGGCGCACCGGCAACTCGCCTTCGACCACATGCAAGTCGGTGCGACAGATGCCGCACGCGGAGACCCTCAAGCGCACCTCGTGGGCCAGCAAGGTAGGCGAGGGCAGCTCGCGCAGGACCAGCGGTCGGCTGGAAACCTCAGCGGGCGAGGTCAGAACCCAGGCTCTCATGCCGGAAGCTTACCACCGCAGCGGTGCGAGCTTTCACGGCGCGGACGGCTTGCCGGAATCGGACGGTGTCAGTTGGGCCTCGGCATCCTTGAGGGCGTTGGCCCGCACCACCCGCGTGAGTTGGCGGTCGAGATCCTCGAGTTTCGCGAACGCGCGGAACACCAAATAGAAGATCACGAGAAAACCGAGGTACATCGCGGTGTCGACCCCTCGGCCCACGCCCATCCAGCGGGCGAGCAGGTCCGTGGTTTCCGGGCGCAAGGACGCGATGACAACCAAGACCCAGAAGAGAAACCACAGGCCCAGGTTCGACAGACGCGTTCCGCCGCGACGGAAGCGGATGAAAACGCGCGACATCGCGAAGGCCGCGAAGCAGACCAGAACGATTTGAATGGCGTGCATGATCTATCCGACGAATCGTCTGAAGATGAGTTTGATGGCCGTCTTGATCCCGACGAAGAAGTTCTGCCCCTTGGAGAGCGAGTAGTCGGTGTAGATGGCTTTGATGGGGATCTCGGCGAAGCGCCAGTGTCGGTCTTTGATTTCCTTGATGAACTCGGAGAGGGCTTCCATGCCGTTGGTGCGCAGATCGATGGTGCTGGCGGCCTTCTTCGAGAGTCCGCGCAAACCGCTCTGGCTGTCGGTGACCCACACGCCGAAGAGCAAGTAGGTGAGCAGGTTGCCTATGGAATTGAAGAGCACGCGGTAAAAGGGCATGTTGCCGGATTCGCCACCCCTCTTCAGGCGCGAGCCAAGGACGAGATCCACGTCGCCCTGGGCGAGGCGTTCGAAAACCCGGGCGGCGTCCTCGGTGCGATGTTGACCATCGGCATCCATGGTCACCACGGCATCCGGGTTCAGGCGATTCGCCGCGGCAATCCCGGTGGCCAAGGCCGCGCCCACCCCACGGTTGATGGCGTGACGAACCACAATCGCCCCCGCCTGGCGCGCCAGCGCCGCGGTTTGGTCTCGCGAGCCGTCGTCGACCACCACCACGTGATCCGCGACCTTCACCGCCGCCGAGACGACTTCAGCCACGGTGCGTTCCTCGTTGTAGGCGGGTATGACGATGATCCGATTGGTCATGGTAGGGCTTCGGTTTGAGGGTGGGCAACTATACCAGCGCTTTGTGAAACGCAACTCATTCTCCTGGACCCCATGAAGGCGTCCTGGAGGCCGGTGGAGGTGATGGCGCGGCAGGCAAAAGACCCTGCTCTCGAGGAGAAGGGTGGCAAGGCTATTCGCGAGCGTGATGGGATAAGCTGGCCGCATGCCCGTTCCCCCAGATGCTCACGATGGACTGGTCGTGGTCACCGGTGCCGCCGGCCACATCGGCGCCAACCTGGTGCGCAGTCTCTTGGACCAAGGCCGGTCGGTGCGCGCCGTGGTGCGCCAGCACACCGCGAGCATCGAAGGTCTGCCTGTCGACACCGTCCGTTGCGACATCACCGACGCCCAGGCTTGCCAGCGCGCCCTGGAAGGTGCCTCGGTCGTGTATCACCTGGCCGCATGCATCTCCGTGGGCTGGGATTCGGCCCCCAGGGTCCAGGGGGTGAACGTGAACGGCACCCGTAACGTGGTCGAGGCTTGTCTGGCCAACCGGGTCGGACGCCTGGTGCACTTCAGCTCGATTCACGCCTTTGCCTCTGACCCGGTCGGCGGCACCATCGATGAGCAGCGTTCGTTGACCGAGGACCAGCCGGCGAATCTCATTTACGACCGGACCAAGGCCGAGGGCGAGCGCGTGGTCGCGGAGGGGGTGGCGCGCGGCTTGGACGCGGTGATCGTGAATCCCACCGCCGCGCTCGGGCCGAACGACTTCCAGCCTTCGGCCATGGGGCAAGTCCTGCTGGATCTGCACCGAGGTCGCCTCCTGGCCCTGATCAGCGGCGCTGGTTTCAACTGGGTTGACGTGCGCGACGTGGTCAAGTCGGCGTTGCAGGCCGAGCGTCTCGGTCGCACGGGCGAGCACTACTTGCTGTCGGGCCACTGGCTGTCGCTGGTCGATCTGGCGCGACTGTGGGGCGAGGTTTCGGGGGCGAGGATCCCGCGCTGGGTGGTGCCCATGGGCTTGGCTCGGGCGGCCGCGCCCTTTGCGGTCGCCTGGGCGCGGGTCATGCGTCGGCGTCCGCTCTTCACCTCGGATTCGCTACGCGTGTTGCGCAACCATCGAAACATCAGCGGCGCCCGGGCCCAGAGCGAACTGGGACACAGCCCGCGGCCCCTGGAAGAGACCCTGCGCGACACCTATGGGTGGTTCAAGCAGAACGGTCGGCTGCCATGAACGAGGCGCGTCTGTTCACCTGGTTGATGGTGGCCTGGATCGCGGTGGCGGTGGCCGTGTTTCCCTATCTGCTCTTGCGACCAGCCCCCTATGGCCGTCATGGGCGGCCCGGTTGGGGGCCGACCGTGCGGGCGCGGCTGGCGTGGATCCTGATGGAGCTGCCTTCGCCCGCGCTGATGGTCATCATGTTCTATCTGGGCGATCGCCGCGACAACGTCGTCGCCATCGTCTTTCTGTGTCTGTGGCTCGGGCACTACATTTATAGGACGTTCATCTTCTCCTTTCTGCTGCCCTCGAGCAGTCGGCCCATGCCGGCGCTGATCATGATGTCGGGCGCGTTATTCAACGTGGTCAACGGCGGGATGAATGGTCGCTGGTTGTTCTCGCTTTCACAGCCGCGATCCATCGAGTGGCTGACCAGCGGATTCTTCATCGTCGGGACGGTGCTCTTCGTGCTCGGCTTCTGCATCCACGTCTCGGCCGATCGCGAATTGCGCCGGGTACGTCGAGAATCAGCCGGCCGCTATGGTGTGCCGCGCGGGCCCCTGTTTCGCCTGGTTTCGTGTCCCAACTACCTGGGCGAATTGATCGAGTGGTCAGGTTGGGCGCTGGCTACGATGTCGTGGCCCGGACTGGTCTTCGTGCTGTGGAGTGCGGCCAACCTGGTGCCTCGGGCCCTCAAGCATCGCGCCTGGTACCGTGCGACTTTCCCCGACTATCCACGGTCGCGGAGAGCGGTCCTGCCTTTCGTCCTCTAGCCTGGTCGCCCGATTGTGGATTGGGCCACCCATTCGAGGTAAGGGGCGCTCCCTTGCGTTAGCGGAACTGCGATGATTTCGGGGACGGAATACGGATGCAGGGATGAAATGCGCTCGCGCACGGCCGGGAACAACGCTGCTCGCGTTTTGCAGAGACAGAGGACCTCGGAGTCGTCGCACAGCTTGCCCTCCCAGCGGTAGACAGAGCGTAGCCCGGGAACGATGTTCACGCAGGCCACCAGCCCTTCCTCCACCAAGGCGCGCGCGATGCGTCCGGCGGTTTCACTGTCGGGGGCAGTCGTCAACACCAGGACGAAATCAGCGGGGCTGGGATCTGCGGCGTTCGACATGCCCACATTGTAGGCGAGGATGGAGAGAGAGACAGAAGCATCACGCGCAGTGTTCCCTTGCTTGAAATGGCGAGCGAACTTCTATATAGGTGGATTCTGGTCGGGGTGGGCTTGAGCTTTCGTGGCGAGGCGGCTCGGAGTTGTGTCTGCGGAAGAGGATGAACGACATGGCTGAGAATCAGGACGATGTCATCCGAGGGATCTGCGGACGCTTCGCCAACGAGCGGACCCGCTTGATGGACATCCTGCTCGAAGTGCATCAGCGCCTGGGCGGTGTCTTGGGTTCGGCGGTCGACGTCATCGCACAGACCTTGCGCGTGCCTCGCGTCGAGGTGGAGAGCACGCTCTCGTTCTACGCGTTCCTCACCAGCCGGCCTCGGGGCAAGTTCGTGATCCGCCTGTGCAACGACATCATCGATCGAATGCATGGCGCCGAACGCGTGGGACGGGCCTTGCGCCAAGAGCTGGGCATCGATTTCGGCCAGACCACGGCGGACGGCATGTTCACGCTCGAGCACACGCCATGCATAGGGATGAGCGATCAGGCTCCGGCCGCGCTCATCAATGATCGTGTCATCACGAGTCTGTCCGGCGATGGTGCCCGCGAGCTTGTCGCGGATCTGCGCAAGACCGGCAACCTCGAGCACCTCAACCTGACCCTGGGCGATGGCAACAACAGCCATCCGTTGGTGCGCTCGATGGTCAGGAACAACCTGCGCGAGCGTGGACCGGTGGTCTTCGCGCCGCTGGCGCGCGGCGCGGCCCTGCGCAAGGCCCTGGCCGAGAGTCCGGCCGAGGTCATCAAGAGCATCAAGGTCTCACGCCTGCGGGGGCGCGGCGGTGCCGGGTTCCCGACCGGAATGAAGTGGGAATTCGCTCGCGCCGCCGCCGGCGAGAAGAAGACCATCGTGTGCAACGCCGATGAGGGCGAGCCCGGCACCTTCAAGGACAGAGTGATACTGACCGAGGCGGCGGATTTGGTCTTCGAGGGCATGACCATCGCCGGCTACGGGGTGGGGGCGGCCGAGGGCATCGTGTACCTGCGGGGCGAGTATGTCTATCTCTTGCCCTTCTTGGAGAAGATCCTCGACGAGCGGCGTGAGGTGGGACTATTGGGGCGAAGCATCCAGGGGAAACAGGGGTTCGATTTCGATATCCGCATCCAGATGGGGGCGGGGGCGTACATCTGCGGGGAAGAGACGGCGTTGCTCAGCTCGTGCGAGGGCAAGCGCGGCGATCCCAAGAACCGCCCACCCTTTCCGGCTCAATCAGGCTATCTGGGGCGGCCCACGGTCATCAACAACGTCGAGACCTTCTGTTGCGTGGCCCGCATCCTGGAAAACGGTCCGGGTTGGTTCAGCTCGATCGGCACCAACGACAGCACCGGCACCAAGCTGTACAGCGTCTCGGGCGACTGCGACCGCCCCGGCATTTACGAATTGCCCTTTGGCGTGAAGGTGAACGAGCTCCTGTCCATGGTGGGCGCGCATGAGACCGCGGCGGTTCAGGTGGGGGGCGCCTCGGGCCAGATGATCGCGCCTGGCGATTTCGGCCGAAGCTTGCGTTTCGATGATTTGGCGACGGGCGGCGCGATCATGGTCTTCGACCACAGGCGGGACGTGCTACGCGTGGCCGAGGCCTTCATGGAGTTCTTCTGCGAGGAGAGCTGCGGCTATTGCACCCCGTGCCGCGTGGGAAATCGTCTATTGCACGAACGACTGGGCAAGGTGATTGGCGGCCAGGCCAGCCCCGAGGACCTTGCGTATCTGCAAGGGCTGGCCGAAACCATCAAGGCGACCAGTCGGTGTGGTTTGGGGCAGACTTCACCGCAGCCGGTGTTGACCACTCTGCGATCCTTCCGGTCGGAGTATGAACGTCGGGTCAAGCCAGCCGCGGCGGATCTGCTGCCCACCTTCGACGGGTCCGCGGCTGTGGCACAGGCGGAAACCCTGGCGCAACGCCGGTCCGTTCACTTCGGGAAGTGAGAGGGACATCATGAGTGGCACCATCACCATCACCATCGACGGCGTCGAGGTGCAGGGGCAGGCGGGACAAACCATCCTCCAGGCAGCGGCGTTGGCCGGAATCTACATCCCCCACCTGTGCGCCAAGCGCGGCCTCTCCCCCTGGGGTAGTTGTCGAGTCTGTACCGTGTTGGTCAACGGACGTCCCCAAGCCGCATGCATACAACCCATCGCGGAGGGCATGGTCATCGAGAATGACACGGACACTCTGCACCGCATGCGACGTGAGCTGATCGAGATGTTGTTCGTGGAGGGAAACCACCTGTGCCCAACCTGCGAGAAAAGCGGCAACTGCGAGCTGCAGGCCATGGGGTATCGCCTAGGCATGCTGGCCCCACGGTATCCCTACTTCTTCCCGCTGCGTGAGGTGGACGCCAGCCATCCCGACATCTTCCTGGATCGCAACCGCTGCATTCTGTGCGCGCGCTGCGTGCGCGCCTCGCAGGAGCTGGACGGCAAGCATGTGTATGGGTTCGGGGGGCGCGGGGCCCACAAGCGGGTGGCCGCGAATTCTGCCGCGGGGCTGGCGGGCACCGACGCCGCGGTCACGGACATGGCGAGTGCGATCTGTCCCGTCGGGGCCCTGATGAAGAAGCGCGTGGGCTTCGCGACGCCCGTGGGCCAGCGAGCCTTCGACAAGGAGCCCATCGGATCCGAGATTGAAAAGCACGGCAAGAACAGCGAGACAGGAGGGGCCCGATGAGCGGCAAACCCAAGGTGGCCACGGTCTCCCTGGCCGGTTGTTTCGGATGTCACATGTCGCTGCTGGACATCGATGAGCGCATTTTGAAGCTGGTTGAGCTGGTGGACTTCGACAAATCCCCCATCAACGACATCAAACAGTTCACTGACCGTTGTGCGGTTGGTTTGATTGAGGGTGGTTGCTGTAACGAGGAGAACGTGCACGTCTTGCAGAGCTTCCGCAAAAACTGCGACACTCTGGTGGTCGTCGGGGAATGCGCGACCATGGGCGGATTGCCGGGTATGCGCAATTGGATCCCGGTGCGCGAGTGCCTGCACGAGGCCTATCTCGACGGTCCCACCGTCTACAATCCGAGCCGCAAGATTCCCAACGATCCGGAGCTGCCCCTGCTCCTCGACAAGGTCTATCCCTGCCATGAAGTGGTGAAGGTCGACTACTCTCTGCCGGGATGCCCGCCCTCGGCGGACACATTGTGGGAGGCGCTGGTGGCTCTGCTGACCAGCAAGCCGGTGAAGCTGCCTTATGGGCTGATCAAGTACGACTGACCTTCTGCCAAGGAGTGTGACGTGAGCGTCGTGAAACGAGTTGTCATCGAGCCGGTTACCCGCGTCGAGGGACACGGGAAGGTCACCATCTTGCTCGACGAGAGCGGCAGAGTCGTGCAGGCGCGCTTGCACATTGTCGAGTTCCGCGGCTTCGAGCGGTTCATACAAGGTCGTCTATTCTGGGAGATACCGGTGCTGGTCCAGCGCTTGTGTGGCATCTGCCCGGTCAGCCATCACCTGGCTGCGGCCAAGGCCATGGATGTGATCGTGGGCGCGACACGCCTGACCCCCACGGCGGAGAAGGTACGGCGCCTGATGCACTACGGGCAGATGTACCAGTCGCACGCCTTGCACTTCTTCCACCTGGCGTCGCCCGATCTGCTGTTCGGCTTCGATGCGCCGGTGGCGATTCGCAACGTGATCGGCGTGGCCGGCAAGTACCCGGACCTGGCCGTCCAGGCGGTGATGATGCGCAAGTACGGGCAGGAGATCATCAAGGCCACCGCGGGCAAGAAGATCCACGGCACCGGCGCCATCCCCGGCGGGGTGAACAAGAACCTCAGTCTGGAAGAGCGCGATGCTTTCCTGAAGGAGCTCGACCAGCAGATGACGTGGGCCAAGTCGGCGGTGCACATCGCGCGCGACTACACCACGAGTCACCTGCAGGAGCTGGCGCCCTTCGGCTCCTTCGATTCGAATCACCTCTCGCTGGTGCGCGAGGACGGCGCCATGGACCTTTACCACGGCAACCTGCGCGCCGTGGACAGCCAGGGCGCAACCATCTTCGACCAGATCGACTACCAGAAATACGTCGAGTTCATCGCCGAAGAGGTGCGCGACTGGTCGTACATGAAGT
Organism: uncultured Myxococcales bacterium; assembly: GCA_964535465.1. Classification (GTDB taxonomy): domain Bacteria; phylum Myxococcota_A; class Polyangia; order Fen-1088; family Fen-1088; genus Fen-1137. The sequence continues at coordinate 6,547 of CAZHUY010000001.1, read as the reverse complement.
TCCCCTTCATCCGCAAGATAGGACCCAAGGACGGCTGGTACCGGGTGGGGCCGCTGGCGCGTTTGAACACCGCGGACTTCATCGATACCCCGCTGGCCGAGGCCGCCCGCCGGGAATTTCGCGCGGTCACCGGGGGCAAGCCCAACAACATCACCATGGCCTACCACTGGGCGCGCATGATCGAGCTGCTGCATGCCATCGAGAAGATCCAGGAGCTGCTCAACGACAAGGATCTGCAGGGCGCGGACCTGGTGACCAAGGGCGAGCGTCGCGAGGAGGGCGTGGGCCTCATCGAGGCGCCGCGCGGGACGCTCTTCCATCATTACAAGGTGGACAAGAACGATCAGGTCGTGATGGCCAACCTGATCGTCTCCACCACCAACAACAACGAGCCCATGAACCGCGCGGTGGCCAAGGTGGCGCAGGACCATCTTACGGGCAAGGAGATCACCGAAGGGCTCTTGAATCACATCGAGGTGGCGATTCGCGCCTACGATCCGTGCCTGTCATGCGCGACGCATGCTTTGGGACAGATGGCGCTGGATGTGACCCTGGTTGACCACCAGGGCCAGATCCTTCATGAGATGAGTCGCGGATGACCAGGCCGATCCTTTTCTATGGTTACGGCAATCTCGGCCGCGGTGACGATGGCCTGGGACCAAGGTTGGTTTCGGCCCTGGAGGACGCGGGCGTAGAGGGCGTGGTTTACGAATCCGACTACCAACTCTCCGTCGAGGATTCCGCGACCTTGGCCGGGTATGAGGTGGTCATCTTCGTCGACGCCGACATGAAGGGGCCTGCTCCCTTTCGCTTCAGCCGGGTCGAGCCGGCCCGAGAGATGAGCTTTTCGAGTCACAGCGCCACCCCGGGGCAGGTGTTGGCGCTGGCGCAGCAGATGTTCGGTGCGAAGACCCGGGCCTTCACCTTGGGGATTCGCGGTTATGCCTTCGGCGAGATGTGCGAGACGCTGTCCGAGGCCGCGCAGGCCAATCTCGCCAGCGCACTGACCTTCGCCAGACACGCGCTCAAGGAACGCCGGTTCGATGAGTATACGAGGGAGTATGATGTCGATCGCCGCTGCGGCTGCGATCCCCAGCCAGAGGCCTAGGCCATGAAAGACGGAAAGTACCTGATCCTGTGCGTGGACGATGATGGGGACATTCTAGAGGCCCTGCGCCTCCGCCTGAACAAGGCCGGTTACCTCGCCGAGACGGCGCTCTCGGCTGAGGAGGGCCTGAAGAAGTTCAAGGCCAGCGGACCAGACCTGATCATCGTGGACCTGATGATGGAGGAGATCGACTCGGGCACCGGCCTGGTCAAGGAATTGAAATTGGCGGGGAACACCGCACCGGTTCTCCTCTTGAGCTCGCTCGGCGATTCCCTGACGGTGTCCACCAGCACCCGCGAGATGGGGTTGGACGCGGTTTTTCAGAAGCCGGTCAACTTCGAGGCCCTGTTGCGCACCATCAAGGCCAAGCTGGGCTGATTCGAAGCAGCGGGTTGCCCCACGCCCAGGCACCCACTATAAGGTGGCCCCGTGAGCCACTCCCACGATTCCGATCATCCCGTCCAGGTCAGCACGCCGGTGCGTCGTCTGACAGGCCAGGCGCGTGCCCTGACCCTGCAGATCGTGGCCGAGGCCGCCTCGGAATGGGGATTCTTGACCGACATTCTGGCGTCCACATTTCGCGCCAATCGGCAGTTGGGCAGCGGCGATCGACGGCTGATCTCCGAAACCGTCTATGGTCTGGTGCGCTGGGAGAGACGGCTGCAGGCGGTGGTCGATGAGTTGGTCGCCGCGGCCCAGGGACGTGGCCCCCAGGACGCGCTCTCGCCCTCGGCCCGGCAAGAGCTGAAGCTGATCGTCTATGAGCTGCGACAAGGTTTGCCGGCCGAGGCGGTCAAGGCCGAGGTTCGCCGCATCCTGCGCAAGGACGTGGATCTGGGCAAGGCGACCGACGAGGAGGCAGGGTTGGGCAAGACCACCGGCCTGGATCGGCAGGCCGTGCGTGTGTCGTTCCCCACCTGGATGCTCGAACGTCTGGTGAATGATCTGGGCGAGGAGGAAGCGCTGGCCCTGACCGCGGCCATGAATGAGCGGGCACCGATGACCGTGCGGGCCAATGGGGTCAAGGCCTCGCGCGAAGAGCTGATCGCGCGCTTGAAAGAAGAGGGCGTGGTGGCAAGTCCCACCGAGCTGTCGCCCATGGGTTTGGTCTTCGAAACCCGGGTCAATGCCTTTGGGTTGTCGGCCTTTCGCGAGGGCATGTTCGAGGTGATGGACGAGGGCAGTCAGTTGGTGGCTGAGACCGTGGCCCCGCCGCCGCGCGGCCGCGTGGTGGACGCGTGCGCGGGCGCGGGGGGCAAGACCCTGGCGCTGGCGGCGCTGCTCGACGGGCAGGGCCGCATCCTGGCGCTCGATTCCAATGGGAAGAAACTGGAAGAGCTGCGACGGCGGGCGCGACGTGCGGGCCTGTCCAACGTGGCGGCGCGCGAGGTGCGGGGGAGCGAGTGGCCCAGCGAGGCCAGGCTGGGCGGTTGGGATCGCGTGCTGGTCGACGCGCCCTGCTCGGGCATGGGGACCTTGCGCCGCAACCCCGAGGCGCGCTGGCGTCTGGATGCCAAGACCATCGACAGCTTTCCCGCGCAGCAGCTCTCGCTGATGGTGACCTACGCGCCCCTGGTCGCGCCCGGCGGTCGCTTGATTTATGCGACCTGCACCATCATGAGGCAGGAGAACGAGGGCGTGGTCGAGCGTTTCCTGGCCGAACGTCCCGATTTCGTCCTGATGCCGTTGAAGGACGTCTGGGGCAAGGAGAGGGCAGGGCGCCTGGGCGACGGCACGTTCCTCAAGGTCTTCCCGCACCGCCATGGCACCGATGGCTTCTTCGCGGCGGTCCTGCGCCGACCCGGCTAACTACCTCCGGCGCGGGAAGATGAGCGCGTACGAATTCGGTCCCCGTCTGACCACGGTGGTGTGACCAGGCCGGTAAGCCGCGCGGTACTGCCGGTACCAGGGCTGGGCTTGGATGGATTTGTCCTTGGCGATGTATTCGGGCACGTACAGATCGATCTCCAGATAACGATCGCCGACCGCGAGGGCAATGGCCGGGCCGAAGGCGTAGGGCGATAGTTCGGCTGAGGGCTCGCGATCGTTGTGCAGTGCGCCGCCGTAGCTGACCACCATGTGGCTCTCGGGGCGGCCCAGGGCCGCGCGTATCTGCGTCTCCAACTGATCGCGGGTGACGCGCAGCAGGCGATCGTAGTCCATGCCCCCATTCCCCATCATGGCCCGATAGTCCTGGCAGGTGATCTGCAGGATGCGGGGTTGCAGTCCGCCGTCCTTGCTTCGGCGGAGCATGGTGACCAGCTCATCCTCGGTCTGCGCCGGCCGGCGCGTGGACTCGTTGACTTGCAGCACCGCCTTCTTCTCCTCCTCGCCGCACGATCCGGTGGTGATCCATGTCTCGGCAACCAGATCGCTCGCGCCATGCGTGACCAGCACCGGGAGGATATCGCTGGTGAAGCGCTTGAGCGCCGAGGGGATCTTGGCTGTCTTCTTCTGTTGGTGGTACTCGCCGAACGCCACCATGCGCGGACGACTGGCCAGGAGCGCCTGCACCGCCGCCGCGGGCGTCGCGTAGGTCGTGACTTTCGATTGAGCCGCGCTGGTGGACGAGGCCAGCAGCGCACCGACAAACCAGCAGAGCGAATTCACCACACCTTCATTGTAATGGGTTCTGGCGGCCGCGCATGGCGTGTACTATGGCTTGCCCGTGCCGCCGTCCGTTTCCCCCAAGGCCCTGGTCACCCCCGCGCAAGAACCCGCGCCCCGCGAGCTGTGCCCGCGTTGTTGGCGTCCGGTCAGCGTCTGCTATTGCGCGCACATCGTGCCTCTGCAAACCCGCACGCGGGTGATCATCCTGCAGCACCCGCGCGAGCGCGACGTGGGCGTGGGGACGGTGCGCATCGCCCGTCTGTGCCTCCCCAACGCCGTCGTGCGCGTCGGGATCGATTTCTCCGAGGATCAGGTGGTGCAGGCCGTGCTGGCCAGCGGGCAGGCGCACGTCATCTATCCCGGACCCAACGCGCGCGACGTGGAGTCCGTTCCTCCCGGCACGCCCATGACCTTGATTCTGGTGGACGGTACTTGGGGACAGGCGCAGCGCTTGCTCAAGGCCAATCCAGCGCTCATGCAACTGCCGCAGCTGCGTTTCACGCCGGCCGTGGCCAGCGCCTACAACCCCATCCGGCGCGAGCCGGCCTTCCATTGCACGGCCACGATCGAGGCTCTGGCCCATGTGCTGGGAGCCCTGGAAGGGGATCGCGAGCGTTTTCAATCGATGCTGCGACCCTTTCACGCCATGGTCGAATCGCAATTGCGCTACGTGGCCGCCAGTCCGGGCAGTCGCCATCGCCTGCATTCACGGCGTAACAACCGGCCGGCGCGCAGTCCCATCCCGCCGACTCTGCGCGAGCGCCAGACCGACATCCTGTGCGTTCATGGCGAGGCCAACACCTGGCCGCGCCACGCGCCCGTGCGCCATGCGGCCGAGATCGTGCACTGGCTGGCCCGACGGCCCAGTACCGGCGAGGTCTTCGAGGCGGTCATCGCCCCCCGCCATCCCTTGGCACCCACGACGCCTTTCCACATTCGCATCGGCAGTACCGCTCTGCTTTCCGGCGAAACCTGGGACTCCTTCGCGGCCAGATGGCAGGCCTTCCTGCGCCCGAGCGACGTGGTGGTGACCTGGGGGCATTTCCCCGGCAACACGCTGGCGGCCGAAGGTCTCGAGCTGCCCAAGCCGCGCTTCGATGCCCACACCGTGGCGTGCGCCATCTTGAAGAAGCGCACCGGCACCCCCGAGGACTGCCTGCCACGCATGCAGATCCCCGAGCCCGAGCCCTGCGGAGCCGGTCGCGGTGGCGTACGACTGGCTGCCCTGTGCCGCCTGCTCGATCACATCTTGGCCTGAGACCGCGATGGCTTTGCACCTGCTCTCACGCTTCCTCGTGCGCGCGCCGCTCTTGCCCGTGCGCGAGCTGCCCCGGGCGGCGGCGGCCCTGCAACGGCATCCCTTGGGATCGGCCGCGATCCAATTGGCCAGCCCGGATCTGGCCGCGGCGCTGGAACGCGGACAGACGGACGCGTCGGCCTCGTTGTCTCGCTACGCCCGTCGCGCGGCCTTTCGTCCCACCCCGGCGGGGCTGCTGGCAGGGGTAGCCATGGGACAATGGGGCGCGCGCACCCGCATGGAAACCGGCCTCGTCGAGGCGGCACTGGCCCCAACTTGGGAGCGCGTGGCCGCGCTTGGCCGCGAGCTGCTCGAGTGGCCCGAACTTCGGCCGCACGTGCGCCTGCGCGTGGTGCCTTCTCTGTTGGCGGCGGGCGAGCAGGCGGTGTGGCTGGCGCTGGAGCGCGACGGCTTGGAGGTTCGTTTCGGCGAGATCGACGATGTCCTCGCGACCGTCATCGAGCATGCTTGGCAGTGGTGTCCGTGGCCGCGGCTCGGGCAAGCCATGCTGGACATCGCCGGTGATGAGGAGTCGGCGGACGAGCTGCTCTTGGTCCTCGTCGATCGCGGGGTGCTGACCCACGATCTCTGTCCGCCTCTGGTGGGGCCGCCGTGTGCGACCTGGATGACCAAGCGGCTTGCCGCTCTGCCAGACGTGCTCGCCCCCCTGGTCGATCCCATTCGCCAAGGTTTGGCCCTGGACGCCGCCGAATCGGTGACCGATGCGCGGTCACGGCTGGCCGATCTTCCCGGCGCCAGCCGTTCGAGCAGCGACCTGACCGGGATCCTAAGGCATCGTCCGCGCCATCCGCTACGGCTCTCGCGTGCGGCGGCGGAACGGGCGGTGGCCTGCTCTCCGTTGCTGTTTCGATTGCAGGAGGCCCTGGTGGGGCCGACGGCTGAGCGACTGTGCGATGCCGGACTGGCCGAGCAGTTGGACACCTTCGTCGAGCTGTTTGGCGCCGGTGCTTTCGACGTGGCCGAGCTGGCCACGGGGGGATTCGGCAGCGCCCTGGCGGAGAAGGCCGATGAGAAATCCGGGCAGACGCCCGACCTCGATGTCCTGGCTTTTCTAGCGGACGCTCTGGCCCAGGCCGCGGCACATGGAAGGCACGAGATCGATCTCGATCCTGAGGCGTTGGAGCGGCTCCTGCCCGAGCAGGGACTGCCCGCCAGCTTCGAGCTCTTTTTGTCCCCGGCGCGCGAGCCCGCACGAGCCGCGGCGGGTACGGATTGGCTGTTGGGGTTGCATGCCCCGGCCGGCGCGACTTGGGGCCGCTTCGCCGCTGCCCTTGGTCAGCCCATGACCGACACGCTGGCGGAGCTGGCTGAGGCGGAAGAACGCGCGCGACCGGGAGAGGCTGCCCTGGACGTCGCGTACGCTTCGTCGCCCGCGCAAGCGGATCTGTGCGCGCATCCGGCCGTGCGCCGGTCCGCGCTGGCCTTGTGTGGCTGGACCGACGGCGCCTGCGTGACTCCGGCCGAGCTGCAACTGGTGATGGATCCCGCGGCCCCCGAGCCTTGGACCCTGC